>JBOIDT010000084.1:0-7803 GCA_050740755.1 Gammaproteobacteria bacterium | reverse complement strand
CAGCTTATTCATTTCATCGTACATTATATTGACCTCCGGATTCGTTGATGTCGGTACCCACCTCGAGCGGGGACAACTGCAATCAATGCAATGATTAGAAACAACGCGGCGTAACTTAGCATCTGAAAACCTCCTGTCCCCATTGGGGATACCCTGAACTGCTTTCGCCAGACGAGTCTGGTCAAATGGCCAGCTCTGCAAAAACTACAAGCCTACCTCGACGCGGCAATCACTGTGCCACACCGACTGCCGCAGTCTAAGTCACGATTTGTGTTGCCAAAGGTTCTATTCTTACGCCATGCTGAGCGACTACACTGTCAGTAAGTATTACCGCCGATCGTGTAGAGCTTACCGGGATTTTTCGTTGGCAGGGATGGCGAGTTGCGGCGTCCCGGCCAACCCTCGGCTAGCGTGCCGGATCATCGGTGCCGCGAACACCCCTCGTCGCACGCACGCCGATTGCGCCCTAGATATTCCCTATCCTGAGGCACGCCAAGGAAGGCATGCTTCAGGTGTGCGAGGGGCCTCCCGCCCACTGCCCGGCTAGGAGCTGGCCCAGACCTCAGGTTTGGGGTTGAAGCCGTAATCAAGCGCTATGGCCGATCGGCACCGATGCGCTTTCCTGGGATCCTCATGGAACACCGGGTGAAAGAGGAGGGGCCGCTTGCCACAGCGGGGAGCGTGTGGAGCACAACCGGCTCCGGCTCGAAAGCTCTGCCGTCGCCTCCCTTCAGGCCTCCATCCCGAGCTTTTCCAGGCGGTAGCGCAGGGCGCGCAGGGTGATGCCGAGGAGCCGGGCGGCGCCGGTCTTGTTGCCGCGGGTCTGCGCTAGGGCGCCGGTGATGCGCTGGCGCTCCAGGCCGTCGAGGTAGTGGTCGAGATTGGCGTCGTCGGGGGCTTCGGTCCCTTCCTGGGCAGCGCGATATTTCAGATCGAGATCGACAGGCTCGATGACCTCCCCTTCGCAGAGCGTCAGGGCGCGCTCCAGGACGTTCTCAAGCTCGCGCACATTGCCCGGAAACGGGTACGTCAGGAGTGCCTCCCGGGCACGGTCCGAGAGCACGGCGGTCTTGCCGTGCCGGGTCAGGCGCTGGAGGACCATGTCCACCAGCTCCGGGATGTCCTCGCGCCGTGCCCGGAGCGGGGGGACGTGCAGCTCGATGACGTTGATGCGGTAGTACAGGTCCTGGCGGAAGCGGCCGTCGGTGGCCAGGGCCGCGAGGTCCTTGTGGGTGGCGCTCAGGATGCGCACATCGACCGGCACCTCCTGGTGGGCGCCGATGGGGCGCACGCACTTCTCCTGGATAGCGCGCAGGAGCTTGACCTGCATGGGGATGGGCAGCTCCGCCACCTCGTCGAGGAACAAGGTCCCCCCGTGCGCGGCCTGGAAGAGCCCGGGTTGGTCCGCCACCGCCCCCGTGAAGCTGCCCTTCCTGTGCCCGAAGAACTCGCTCTCCAAGAGATCCTGCGGGATGGCGCCGCAGTTGACGGGGACGAAGGGCTGGCAGGATCGGGGGCCCTGATCGTGGATGTTGCGGGCCACCAACTCCTTGCCGGTCCCCGACTCGCCGGAGATGTACACCGGCGCCTGGCTGCGGGCGAGCTTCGTGATAGTCGTGCGGATCATCCGCATGGCCTCGGAATCGCCGATCAGCCGGGTCTCCGCCTCGGGGCGGCGCTCCGAGACCCGCAGGGCCTGGCCGACCACGGCCCTGAGCCCGCCGAGGTCGATGGGCTTGGTGATGAAGTCGAAGGCGCCGGCCTTGAGCGCCTGGATGGCGGTCTCCATGCTGCCGTGGGCCGTGATCACCGCCACCGGGGTGCGCGGGGAGGTCTTCTGGATGTGCCCGACGAGCGCGATGCCGTCGCCGTCGGGCAGGCGCAGATCGCTCAGGCACAGATCGAACGTGTACCGCTTCAGGAGCTCATGGGCCTGTGCCAGGCTCATGGCCCGGCGCGAGCCGATCTGAAGGCGTGACAGGGTGATCTCCAGGAGCTCGCAGATGTCCGGTTCATCGTCGACGATGAGCGCGAGGGTGTTGGGTCTCAGGCGATCCATTGTTGGCGTCCGGGATGGGCGAAAGCGATGCGAAAGGTGCAGCCATTGGGGCCGTTGGCGTGCAGGTTCAGCGTGGCCTGGTTGCACTCACAGAGCTCCGAGGCGATGTAGAGCCCGAGCCCCGTCCCCGTGGAGTCACGGCTCACGAAGGGCTCGAACACGTGGCGGGCGATGTCCTCGGGGATGCCGGGGCCGCGATCGATGACATCGAGATACGGGCGGTCCGAGAGGGGCTTCCGTCCGCACCGCAGGAGGAGCGGGCTGCCCGAGCTGTAGCGCAGGGCGTTTTCACACAGGTTCCAGAGGACCTGGTGCAACTGGGTCGGGTCCATGACCACCCGGATATCGCCGGGTTCCACCGCGAGCAGCACCTGTTCCGAAGCGAGTTGCCGGCGTTCGATCAGATCCGCGATGAAGGCCGCGAGCCACGGCTCGATGGCGAAGACCTCGGGTGCGGTGCCGTCGCGACGCCCGATCCGCAGCACGTTCTCGATGATGCGGTTCACGCGCCCAGAATGGTCCTGAATGATGCGCATGAGCCGCCGGTCCTCCGCGTTCGAGGCCTCGGATTCGGACAGGAGCTGGGCCGCATGGCTGATGGCCCCGAGCGGGTTGCGGACCTCATGGGCGATGCTCGCGGTGAGCCGGCCGAGCGAGGCGAGCTTGAGTTGCTGGGCGCGCTGGCGCGTCTCGGCGGCGTCCTCGACGAACACCAGCGTGCCCTCCCGGGAGCCTGGCGCGAGCGCCGCGAGCGACACCAGGACCTCGGCATCGCGAGCGGGTGAGCGCAAGAGACGGGTCGCCGCCGCCTGACCTCCGTCCCAGGTTCGCGCGTGGGCCTCGAACTCGGGCCAGTGTTCCGATAGTTGCTGCCCCGACAATGGTCGTGCCCGGCCGAGCAACGCGAAGGCGGCGTCGTTCATGAGCCGCACTCGCGAGTCCGCGTCGAGCACCAGGATCCCGGAGCGCATGCGCTGCACGATGCGCTCGTTCAGGCGCGCGAGGTTTTCGAGGTCGGCGGCCTGGCGTGCGGCGCGGGCCTCGCTCGCGCGCAGGCGCCGGGCCAGGCCGTGACCGACATAGGCGGTCGCGAAGAACGCCGCACCCAGCAGGCCGGCCTGGGTGTAGTCGGCGGCGCGCAGATCGGAGTCCAGCCAGCGGCACAGCTCCTCGGTCAAGACCGCGCAGGTGGCGAAGCCTGCGCACAGATAGGCGATCCGCCCCTCGGTCAAGAGACCGCCGATGGCGATGCTGACGACGAGCAGCGTGCCGAAACCGCTCCCCACGCCCCCGCTGGCATACATCAAGAGGGTTACGGCGGCGATATCGAGGAGCACCTGGCCGAGCACCTGCGCCGATTCGCGGGCGGCGCGGGTCTCGAGCGCGATCTGCGCGAGCACGGCGAGACCGAAGTAGACGTGGGCCACGGTGCCGAATAGGGCCGGATGGTCGGTGCCGAGCGGCGCCGGCAAGCCCCGGCTCCACACCAGGATCAGGAACAGCGTCGCGAGCGCCAGCCGGTACAGGCTGAAATAACGCAGACCTATCCGTCCGGCCGGGCCAGTGGGGGACTCTTCGGCGATAACGAGGCTCATCATGGTGTGCGCCCCGCTTCGGCATGCTCGGGGCTGCAAAAATAGCGGCCACCGGCCCGCGTTGCTTCACGTGCGGCCAGATACAGGCCGCAGTGCTCACACCGGACCATGTCGGGGAGCGCCGCGCCGCGGTCTTTTTTCGGTGCGCCGCGCGCCCGCGACAAGAGGCGCAGCACCAGCCAAACGGCGGCGAGCACCAAGACAGTGCGTAATAGGCCCATGAGCGGGTGGGTCAGGATCGATCCAAAGCGAACGGTCTCGCCCCGCGTGTTCGGGCCTGTGATCGGGCTTTCGTGCTTACGGGGCACCGGTGCCCCTACCAAGCCCCTGTGATCGGCCCCCTGCGATCCGGTTTTCTTGGCGAACGGATTTGACTATAGTCTCCGCCTGAGCCCGGATCACCTTAGCGGTGCGGCGGAAGACCCGCAAGCGGCAACCGGATCGGCAGCGAGGAAGCACCAGGAATGAATCTACACGAATACCAAGCCAAGACCCTGTTCGAAGAGTACGGGATCCCGGTCCCGGCGGGGCGCCCTGCGCACTCCATCAAGGAGGCCCTGCGCCATGCTTCCGAGTTCCAGGGGCCGTGGGTGGTCAAGGCGCAGGTGCACGCCGGGGGTCGGGGCAAGGCGGGGGGCGTCAAGTTCTGCGACGGGCTCGACAAGGTCGAGGCCGTGGTGCGCGATCTGCTCGGCAAGCGCCTCGTCACCAAGCAGTCGGGGCCGGATGGGCAACCGGTGGACTGCGTACTCGTCCAGCGGGCCTCCAACATCGCGAGCGAGCTGTACCTCGCCATGCTCGTGGACCGGCCGCAGGAACGCATCGCCGTCATCGCCTCACAAGCCGGCGGCATGGACATCGAAGAGGTGGCCGCGACCGAGCCCGACAAGATCCTGAGCTTCACCATCGACCCGCTGCTCGGCCTGCTCCAGTATCAATGCCGGGCCCTGGGGCTCAAGCTCGGCCTCGATGCCAGGCAGCGCAAGCAGCTCGCGACCATCCTGCCGGCCATGTATCGGTTGTTCCTGGACAAGGATCTGGCACTCATCGAGATCAACCCGCTCATCATCACGGACACGGGCGATCTCCAAGCCCTGGATGCCAAGGTCGCGGTGGACGACAACGCCCTCTTTCGGCAGACGGCCCTGGCCGAGTGGCGCGATCCCACCCAGGAGGACCCGAAAGAGAACACCGCCCGGCGTTACGATCTCAACTACGTCAGCCTCGGCGGCAACATCGGCTGCATGGTCAACGGCGCCGGGCTCGCCATGGCCACCATGGACGTCATCAAGCTGTCCGGCGGCGAGCCGGCCAATTTCCTCGACGTCGGCGGCAACGCCACCGCCGAGAAGGTGGCCGAGGCCTTCAAGTTGCTCATCTCCGACACCAAGGTGGCGGCCATCCTGGTCAACATCTTCGGCGGCATCGTGCGCTGCGATCTGATCGCCCAAGGCATCATCAAGGCGGTGGCGGAGGTCGGCGTGCACGTCCCGGTGGTGGTGCGGCTGGAGGGCACCAACGTGGACAAGGGGCGCGCGATCCTGGCGGAGACCCGCCTCCCGATCACCGCGGCCAACAACCTATCGGATGCCGCGGAGAAGGTCGTCGCCGCGGTCAAGGGAGGGGCGTGATGGCGATCCTGGTCGATAGCAACACGCGCGTCGTGTGTCAGGGGTTTACCGGACAGCAGGGGACCTTCCATGCCCAGCAGGCCCTGGAGTACGGGACGAAGCTGGTCGGAGGGGTCACGCCGGGGCGCGGCGGGGACACCCATCTGGGACTGCCGGTCTTCGACACCGTGGAGCAGGCGGTACGCGATACCGGTGCCGATGCCAGCATGATCTTCGTCCCCGCGCCGTACGCCGGCGAGGCGATCATCGAGGCCGCGGATGCCGGTATTCGCATCATCGTCTGCATCACCGAGGGGATCCCGGTGCTCGACATGTTGCGGGTGCGGGCCAGCCTGGCGCATTATCCCGACGCCCGGCTGGTCGGGCCCAATTCACCGGGGATCATCACACCGGGCCAGTGCAAGATCGGCATCATGCCGGGCAGCATCCACCAACCCGGCTGCGTCGGCATCATGTCGCGCTCAGGCACGCTCAACTACGAGGCCGTGCACCAAACCACCCTGTGCGGGCTCGGCCAGAGCACCTGCGTGGGGAACGGCGGCGATCCCATCCAGGGCGTGAGCTTCGTCGATTGCCTGGCGCTCTTCCAGGGCGACCCGGACACCCGGGGCATGATCATGGTCGGCGAGATCGGGGGCACGGCCGAGGAGGACGCCGCCGACTTTATCCGCGAGCACGTGACCAAGCCCGTGGTGGCCTATATCGCGGGGGTTACCGCCCCGACCGGGAAGCGCATGGGCCACGCCGGCGCCATCATCTCGCGCGGCAAGGGGACCGCACAGGCCAAGTTCGAGGCCTTGGAGGCGGTCGGCGTCGTCACGGTGCGCTCGCCCGCCGAGATCGGGCCGGCCATCTCGCGTTGCCTCAAGGGCTGAAAGGTACCGGCGTTCCTTCGCAGGCGAACCGTATGCCCCGGTTGCGCATTGCGCTCGCCCAGCTCGACCTCTGGGTCGGCGACATCGCGGGCAACGCTGCGCGCGTGATCGCGACCGCCGCCCAGGCGCGCGACGCCCTGGGCGCCCGGCTCATCGTCTTCCCCGAGCTGACCTTGACGAGCTATCCCCCCGAGGACCTGCTCCTGCGCCCTGGCCTCACCCGGGCCGTAGAACGGGCCCTGGGGCGGATCGCGCGTTCTGTTACAGGGATCGCGGTCATCCTGGGCCATCCGCATCCTCACCTAGGCAGCCTGTACAATGCCTGCTCCCTGATCCGGGGAGGCATGGTAGCCGCGACCTACCACAAGCAGCACCTCCCGAACTACGGGGTCTTCGACGAGAAGCGTTATTTTTCGCCGGGCTCCGGGCCCACCGTCGTATCGATCGAGGGCGTCCCGACGGCGCTCAGCATCTGCGAGGACATCTGGGTCGAAGGCATGGCGGCCCAGGCGCGCGCCGCCGGGGCGCGGCTGATCGTCAACATCAACGCCTCACCGTTTCATACCGGCAAGGGGCTGGAGCGCGAGGCGGTGCTGCGGCGTGCGCTCGCCGAGGGCGGCCTGCCGATCGTGTATCTGAACCTCGTGGGCGGACAGGACGAACTGGTCTTCGACGGCGGTTCCATGGCGATGGACAGGACGGGCCGCATCGTCATGCGTGCACCGGAATTCGTCGAAGGCGTATTCGCCGTCGAGATGGGCGCCGATCTCCTGCCCGGCGAGATCGCCCCGGTGCTGGCCGAGGAGGAGGCCGTGTACGCGGCGCTGGTCCTCGGGGTCCGAGACTATGTCGCAAAGAACGGCTTCCAGGGTGCCGTGCTCGGGCTCTCGGGCGGCATCGACTCGGCGCTCGCCTTGTGCATCGCGGTCGACGCGCTCGGCCCGGCAGAGGTCGAGGCGGTCCTCATGCCGTCGCGATACACCGCGGCGATGAGCGTAGAGGACGCGCGGGCACAGGCCGAGGCGCTGGGCGTCGCGCACCACATCATCCCCATCGAACCGGCCGTGGTCGCCCTGAACGCGTGCCTCTCCGAGGTCTTCGCCGGGCGCGCGGCGGACACGACCGAGGAGAACATCCAGGCGCGCTGCCGGGGCGTGATCCTCATGGCCATCTCCAACAAGACGGGGAGATTGGTCCTGACCACCGGCAACAAGAGCGAGATGGCGGTCGGCTACGCCACCCTCTACGGCGACATGGCGGGTGGATTCGCTCCCTTGAAAGACGTGCCCAAGACCCTGGTCTACCGGCTCGCCCGCCGGCGCAACGCGCGCGCCCGTGTCATCCCCGAGCGCGTGTTGGTGCGCCCCCCGAGCGCCGAGCTTGCGCCGGACCAGAAAGACGAGGACAACCTGCCGCCCTACGCCGTGCTCGACCCGATCCTGGAGCGTTACGTGGAGCGGGATCAGGCCCCCGAGGACATCGTCGCGGCCGGCTTCGATCCCCAAACGGTGGCCAGGGTCGTACGCCTGGTGGACCGCAACGAATACAAACGCCGCCAAGCCGCCCCCGGGGTGCGCATCAGCCGCCGCGCCTTCGGCCGCGACCGGCGCTATCCGATCAGCTCGGGGTATCGGGAGGATTGA
>JBOIDT010000083.1:0-13304 GCA_050740755.1 Gammaproteobacteria bacterium | reverse complement strand
TGAAGCAGGCCGCGGTGGCCGCCGGGATGACCAAGCGGATCAACTGCCGCCCCTGGCACCGGCCCGGGCAGCCTTGCGAAACCGCATCGAAGTTCCTATCCTTTGCTCCTTCGCCGAGATCGACCCATGTCCGCCGTGATTTCCGACCAGACCTACTCCCCGGTAGGATATCTCGCCCTGGAACGGGCCGCCGCATTCAAGAGTGAATTTCACGACGGGCACATCTACGCCATGACCGGCGCGAGCCGGGAGCACAATTTAGTCTCAGTCAATATCTGCCGGGAATTGAGCCTGCGGCTCAAGGATCAGCCGTGCGAAGCCTACATCAACGACATGCGGGTCCGGGCGGCGGAAAACTATTTCTATCCCGATGTCGTCGTGGTTTGTGGCCAGCCGGAATTCGAGGATGAACAGCTCGATAGCCTGCTCAATCCGAGCTTGCTGATCGAGGTCCTTTCACCGTCGACGGAGGCCTACGACCGCGGCGGTAAATTCGCTCGCTACCGGAAGATCCCGTCCGTGCGGGAATATCTCCTGGTTTCCCAGGACCAGGCGCGCATCGAGCGCTACGTGCGCCGAGGGGACCACTGGTTGATGACCGAGGCCGTGGGCTTGGACGGTTCCATGGTCCTCGAAACCGTGGAGTGCACACTGGCTTTGCGGGAGGTCTACGATAAGGTGTCGGCGGGGGCGCAAATGGAGTAGGCGGTGAGGATCGCTCACCGGGTAGCCGCTGCGTGCCGCTTACCGGTCGCACATCCCCACATTGACCGGCTACGCGCCTGGCGCGAAGCGCTGCTTGGCGAGGTCCACCCGCTCGGCGATGCCGAGCGCCTTCGGCGCCCCGTGCTCGATGTGCTGGAGCCTCGGCAGGAGCCCGGCGCGGTTGGCGATCTGGATGTTGAGCCCGGGCCGGGCGTTCAGCTCGAGCAGCAAAGGCCCCTTGTCCCGGTCGAGGACGATGTCCACCCCGACATAGCCGAGGCCGGTCAGCTCATAGGCGCCGGCCGCGATCTGGAGGAGTCGGTCCCAATGGGGGATCTGTACGCCGGTCACCGCGTTGCCGGTATCGGGGTGCTCGGAGACGATGTCGTTGCGCCACACGGCGGTGAGCGTGGTGCCGGTGCCGATGTCGATGCCGGCGCCGATCGCCCCTTGGTGGAGGTTGGCCTTGCCGTCTGAGAGACGCGTCGGGAGCCTGACCATGGCCATGAGCGGAAAGCCCAGGAACACCACGATGCGGATGTCGGGGACGCCCTGGTACGTGATGGCGGCGAACAGCGGGTCGAACTGCACCCGGTATTCGATGAGCGCGGTGTCGGGGTGCCCGCCCAGGCTGAAAAGGCCGCTCAGAATATTCGAGACATAGTGGTCGAGCTCGGGCTGGTCCATGAGCACGCCGCTGGCGAGGCGATACAGGCTCTTGGACCGGCCCGCTACCACCAGGACGCCATCACCGCCGCTGCCGTGGGCGGGTTTGACCACGAACTCGGGATAGGCCGAGAGCCAGCCGTCCAACTCCTCGATGTGGTGCTCGATCTCGACCACCCCATAGAGCTCGGGCACCGCGAGCCCGGCGCCGAGCGCCAGTTGCTTGGTCTTGAGCTTGTCGTCGACGAGCGGGTACAGGTGGCGCGGGTTGTAGGCCAAGGTATAGCGGTTGTTGCGCTGGTTGAGCCCCAGGATGCCGGCCCTCCGCAGGCGCCGGGCGGTCTTAAAGAACATGGATTGGGAGCGATCAGGGGCGGGTGAGGGACTTGAAACGGCCGAGCTCGACCAGCCGGTATCCGGTGTAACGCCCGAGCAGCAAAGACCCCGCGAGCACCACGAGCAGGAGCTCCGGGAACACGAACATGAGATGCTGCATCGCCGGCGCGGCCATGAGGACGTAAGCGAGCGCCGCGACCCCGAGGCTCCCGATCCCCTGCTGCAGGGCCTCGGCGGGTCCGCGTTCCTCCCAGATGATCGACATGCGCTCGATGGTCATGGTCATGATCACCATGGGGAACAAGGCCACGGACAGGCCGTGCTCCAGCCCCAGGCGATGGCTCAGGATGCTGAGCGCGGCCATGAGCAGCAGCACGATCGTCAGCACCGCGGCGAGCCTCGGGACCAGGAGGAGCTTCAAGCGTTCGAGATAGAAACGCACGCTCAATCCCAAACCCACCAGCAACGTGAACAGCACCATGCCCCAGAACAGCTGGGTCTCGCGGAAAGCGAGGCCCATCAGGACCGGCATGAAGGTCCCGAAGGTCTTTACGCCCACGACATTGCGCATGATGATCAACAGGAACGCCCCGAGCGGTATGACCAGCAGGATCTGGTACACGCCCTGGGCCTGGATCGGGAGGCTCTGCAGCGAGAACTGCAAGAGGCCGGGATGGATGGCGCGCCCGCGGGTGGTGGCGGCGTCCAGGCCTTCGGTCTCGGTGCGCCTGACGGTGATCGTGACGTGGGGCCGATCGGCCCCCTTGACCTCCAGGAGCGGCAGGTTGCCACGGGTGAAGATCAGGAAATCGTCGGGCAGCCCGGGGGTGCCGTCGGCCGGGTCGTAGGCGTTCCACTTGTCTTCGGTATAGACCTGCAGCCACGGCACGAGGCTCGTTTCCCCGCTGTGCAGCGCGAGGCGTAGCCCGCGCAGCACCCGCGCGGGGGTCTGGGCGAGGGCCAGCACCCGCACCGCCGCCTCGCATACCTTGACCGGGTCCGGGTGATGGCCCACCAGCAAGGCCACGTTGCTGTCGGGCTTGGGATCGGCGAGGCGCTTCACGAGCTGGGCGACCAGGGTGTCGAGATCGGCCGACTGCTCCCGCACCTCGCCCAAGAGCGATTCGGCCGCGGCCAGGTGCGAGCCTTGAAGTGGCCGGGTGGTGTCGATCTTGGGACGCGGCGCGCTCGGCTCCTGGTCGCTGGGCTCGAGCGCCTGGACCGCGGAACGGTAGTAGAGGGCCTGGGGTCCGCGCGCCCGGCGCACCGCCCAGACGGCCTGGCGATTGGCGTCAACGATCGTGGTGGTCAGCCCGAAGCCGCGCGAGATGAAGTTTTCATCCACGACCGCGAGGCGTCGGCTGCTGCGCGGGATGAACAGAGAGACCTTGACCGGTCTGCCGCGCGCCGAGAACTTGACCCGGGCCTCGACGTCCCAGAGGTCGGATTTCTCGCCCGGGAGGACCGGGAATCCGAGCACCAGGGCCTTGTACAGGAATAGCCCCAGGCCCAGGACCGTGAGCACGGTCGCGAGCCAATAGACATGGCGGTTACCCATCCTTGGGGGCCTGGGCGCATTTGGGGGCGACCGTGTAGCGCAGCGCCGGGTCCACGAGCAACTGCTTCTTCATGAACATGCGCCCGATCAACATCGGGTAGATGAAACCGCTGCGGTTTACCAGGTTGACCTGGACCTCCCGGTAGAGGTCCCCGACACACACGCCGAGCTTGACGACCGGCCGCCGCTGGCGCTTGCCGAAGTGGCGCTGGATCTTGGTCTCGCGCACCAAGGGGCGTTCCAGGGCGAGGCTGTGCCCGTCGCGGTTCACGATCCGAAAGCGCACCCAGGGGGCGCCCTTGCGCTCGAAGGTCTTGATGTCGCGGGCGTTGATCGAGGCGGTCTTGGCGCCGGTGTCGAGCTTGGCCGCCAGGATCATCTCGCCGGGGTAGATCTTGGCCCGCTCGACCCAGCCGACCACCGGCATTGTCAGCCCTGGCTGCGGCACGAAGAGGGCGCAGAGGAGCAGGGCGAGGGGCATCAAAGGGCGGGGAAGCGTCGGCATGAGCCCGGCGATTCTAGTCTCGATGGCCAGGCGGTTCTAGCCGCCGGGAGCGACGTTGGGCGGGCTTCCCGTACGCCGTGGTGTGCCCTAGGGGCATGCCGGCGGGCACACTCGCGGCGTTGGGCCGCCGAGGCGCGTGCCCATGCGCCCACCCGGCGGCGTTGACCCTGTGGGGCGTATTTCATACCCTTGTTCATGCTCGGGGAGGGCGTGTCACGCCGATATACCGCCCGCGGCCGGGAATCGCCTGCTCGAATCCCCTCTCCTTCCGTCGAGGGGCTCAGTGGATGGGATCACAGGGCGCGATGGGTGACCATGCGTGGTACCCTGCCGGGCGCGAGGCCGCGCCAGGAACCAGGTCACCGCGTGTCCTGTGCCGGCACCGGCGAGGCGTCGATCCGGCGTGTCATCCGGTGGCCCAAGCGGTCGCTGACGCCGGTGTCCGAGCGGTGGGCCTTATGGGAGGGGAATGACCGATGTGCGGCATCGTCGGTGGCGTAGCGCAGCGCGACGTCACACCGATCCTCGTCGAGGGTCTGAAACGGCTCGAGTACCGCGGCTACGACTCGGCCGGGGTAGCGATCGTCGACGGCCGGGGCCGCCTGGAGCGGCTGCGGGTGCTCGGCAAGGTCGGCGCGCTCGAAGCGTCGCTTGCAGAGCATACGCTTTCCGGCACCACCGGCATCGCCCACACCCGCTGGGCGACCCATGGGGAGCCGAGCACCTGCAACGCCCATCCCCACGTTTCGCACGACGCCGTGGCGCTGGTCCATAACGGGATCATCGAGAATCACGCGGCGCTGCGTGCGCGCCAGCGGTTACTCGGCTACGAGTTCACCTCCGAGACCGACACCGAGGTCGCGGTCCACCAGATCCATTTCCATCTCCAAGAGGGCAAGGACCTCTTGCGCGCCGTCCTGGATGCCAGGGCCGAGCTCGAAGGTGCCTATGCGCTCGGCGTCATCAGCACCCTGGAGCCCGGCCGCCTGGTGGCCGCGCGGCGCGGCAGCCCACTCGTCATCGGCATCGGGATCGGCGAGCACTTCATCGCCTCCGACGTCTTCGCGCTCCTGCCGGTGACGCAGCGTTTCATCCATCTGGAAGAGGGCGATGTCGCCGATCTCCGCCGGGAGTCGGTCGAGATCTACGACCTCCATGGACAGCGCGTCGAACGCCCGGTATCGATCTCGAGCCTGTCGGCGGACGCGACGGACAAGGCCGGCTACCGGCATTACATGCAAAAGGAGATCTTCACCCAGGCACGGGCCGTGGCCGACACCCTGGAGGGTCGTGTGCTCGACGGGCACATCGTCGAGGACGCCTTCGGATTCGCCGCGCCCGGCGTGTTCGATCGGGTGCGGGCCATCCAGATCGTGGCGTGCGGGACGAGCTACCATGCCGGACTCGTGGCGCGCTACTGGATGGAGGCGGTGGCCGGCGTCCCGTGCAGTGTCGAGGTGGCCAGCGAATTTCGCTACCGCAGGCCAGTGGTCCTGCCCGGCACGCTGATCGTGGCGATCTCCCAGTCGGGCGAGACCGCCGATACGCTTGCGGCATTGCGCGAGGCCAGGACCCTCGGCTATGCCGCGACGCTCGCCGTCTGCAATGTGCCGGAGAGCTCGCTGACGCGCGAAGCGGACCTGGTATTCCTGACCCGCGCCGGTCCCGAGATCGGGGTAGCCTCGACCAAGGCCTTCACGACCCAGCTCACGGCCCTCTTGATGCTGGTGATCGCGCTCGGCCGGCGCCGCGGGATCGACAGAGCCGCCGAGAGCTCGCTGGTGGCGAAACTCGAAAGCGTCCCCGGGCTGCTGGGTCTGGTCCTCCAGTCGGACGAGCGGATCCGGCACCTCGCGGAGCGGTTCGCGGACAAACATCACACCCTGTATCTCGGGCGTGGCGCCCTGTACCCGGTGGCCATGGAGGGGGCGTTGAAGCTCAAGGAGATCTCCTATATCCACGCCGAGGCCTACCCGGCCGGGGAGCTCAAGCACGGCCCGCTGGCGCTCGTGGATGAGGACATGCCGGTCATCGCGGTGGCGCCCAACAACGCGCTCCTGGAAAAGCTCAAGTCCAACCTCGAAGAGGTGCGGGCGCGCGGCGGCAGGCTCTTCGTCTTCGCCGATCCGAGCGTCGAGATCAAGACCTCGCCCGGCGTCGAGGTCGTCGAGGTGCCTCCCGTCGGGGACCTGATCGCGCCCATCCTCTATACTGTGCCCTTGCAGCTTCTGGCCTACCACGTGGCCGTGCTAAAAGGGGCGGATGTGGATCAGCCGCGCAACCTCGCGAAGTCGGTCACCGTCGAGTAGTCACCGAACAGGCCACCGGAGCCTCGATGCCCTCCAACGTCGAAAGCCCGCACCTCGATAAATATCGCGTCCTGGTCGTCGACGACGACCGGGACATGGTGGCGCTCCTCTGCACCTGGCTCAAGGAGGCCGGGTTCTATGTGGACAGCGCCCCGTCCGGCGCGGATGCTTTACAGCGCATCGACATCACGCGCCCCAACCTCGTGGTTACGGATCTCGTGATGCGGGGCATGGACGGGATGACGCTCCTGACCGAGATCCACCGGAACAACCCGCTCATGCCCGTGATCATGCTGAGCGGCCAGGCCCAGGTCCGGGATGCCGTCAAGGCCATGCACCTCGGGATCTCCGAATTCCTGACCAAACCGCTCGAACGCGCCGAGTTGGTCGATCAGATCTGCAAGACCCTGCGCATCGCCTCCGGTGAGGAGACGACACAAGGACCCGGGTTCGGCAAGGGGCTCATCTATCGGAGCCCCAAGATGGCCGAGGTGATCGATCAAGCCAGGCTGGTTGCCGATACCGACATCACCATCTTCATCAACGGCAGCACCGGGACCGGCAAAGAGGTCCTGGCCAAGGCCATCCATGAGGCGAGCCCGAGGCGCGACAAACGCTTTATCGGGGTGAACTGTGCTGCCATCCCCGAACAGCTCCTGGAATCGGAGCTCTTCGGGCACGAGAAGGGCTCGTTCACCGGCGCGGCCACCCGGCATGAGGGGCTCTTCCAGGCCGGGGACGGCGGCACCCTGTTCCTCGATGAGGTCGGCGATATGCCGCTCGGGCTGCAAGTGAAGCTCCTGCGGGTCTTGCAGGACTTCGAGGTGCGGCCCATCGGATCGACGCGTAGCGTGGCGGTCAATGTCCGCATCATTTCGGCCACCAACAATAACCTCGAAGAGGCCGTCAAGGAAGGCCGTTTCCGGGAAGACCTGTATTACCGGCTCCATGTCGTGCCGCTCTATCTCCCGGCGCTCGCGGAGCGCCGGGAAGACATCCGGGTGCTTCTCGACCACTTCCTGGAACGCCTGGCAAAGCGTCGGAAGATCAAGAACAAGCGTTTTGCGCCCGAGGCGCTGGAATATCTGACCGCGGCGCCGTGGCCGGGAAACGTGCGCCAGCTCATCAATGTCGTGGAGCTGTGCGCGACCTTGACCAAGGGCGATATCATCCCCCTCGGTATGGCGCAAAAGGCCCTGCGCGATCAGCCGGCGGAGCTGAAGTCCCTGCGCGATGCGAAGCACGCCTTCGAGAGGAACTATCTCCTCTCCGTCCTCCGGATCACGAGCGGACAGGTGGCCTCGGCCGCACGCATCGCGGGGCGCAATCGCACCGAGTTCTACAAGCTCCTCAAGCAACACCGCATCGATCCGGCGGAATTTCGCAAGGGCGGTGTCCAAGAGCCCGATGACGTCGACGATGAATCACCCGATGGAGCACCCGATGATGCATCGGATGAAACATCGGAAGGAGCGGCGGATTGATCGCGGGGCCGGCCCGCGGAGCGGCCGCCTCGCGGACGTATCGGTGGACCGACATCGCCCCGAGCGCGCATCGCGGCTAGCGTCGGACCCTGCACCTCAAAGCCCTCCGGAGTCCCTGCCAGCGATGGAGCAAGCCAGCGGCGTCGATCACCACCGGATCATCGCACGGATCGATGCCGATCTGATCGACCTCGTGCCGGGATATATCGAGAACCGGCGCAAGGACGTGCTGGCGACCCTGGACGCACTCGGGCGCGGCGATATGGAATGCGTCTGGATCATCGGCCATGGCATGAAGGGATCGGGCGGCGGGTACGGCTTTCACACCGTGAGCGAGGTGGGGGCGGCGCTGGAGGAGGCGGCCAAGGTTTCGGATGGCGATGCCGTCAGGACAGCGCTCGCGCGCCTGCAGGACTACCTCGCCCGGGTCGAGGTCGTCTGCGAACCCGACCCTGAATAAGCATCGGGCGAATAGCCCAGATATATAGCCATAGGGTTGCCGCCAGCGTGGTCTCCCGCGACGACACCTCCAAGGGTCTGACCTACGCCGTCGCTATCGGCCTCGGACTCTCGTTTTCGGTCTTCCTGCTGTTTCTCGCCTGGCAGAACGCCTTCGAGGCGGAGAAAAAGGAATTCGCCTTCGAATCGGTGCTGCTGCGGGAGGCCGTGACGGTCGGGGTGACCGCGGCCGACGATGTCACCGGCAGCCTGGCGTCCCTGTTGTCCTCCATCGGCTCATCGAATCGAGAGTCGTTTCGAGTCTTCGTCGATGCCTTGTTCAAGAGGCACCCGTATATCGAATCGGTATCCTATTATCCTTCGCTCGCGTCGCTCGGGGCCCCGAACGCACATGCCGTCACCGGCAGGGCCCCGGATCCGCTCGCGCCGATGCACATCGGGCGCGAGGGCGGGCAGCCGGCCGGGGTGGAGATCGATCTCGTTTCCGATCCCCGCGCCTTCGATGCCGTGCAGGCCGCGCTCGATTCGGGCCATGCCGTTCCGAGCCGTCCGTCCTCGGCGAAAGCCGATCTCGCCGGATACGTGCTGCTGAAAACGGTGTCGCTGCACGCATCGCCGATCGCCCCATCGCCCGATCCGCGGGATCGGGGCGACCCCCGGGTCGGGCTCCTGGTAGTCGCCATTGCGGCCGACCACCTGTTCCGGCAAGCGTCCCTGCAGAGCGACCTGCGTGTATCTTTATATACGGAGTCGCAAGGGATCAGCGGCCGTCAATCGGTGTTCTCGAAACGCCCGGACGTCCAGGGCGGGCAGCCTGACTGGGAGATCTCGATGCTGTCCGAGGAGACCTCGACACAGTTTCCCCACTATTCGACCAAGATGATCGTGGAGAAACCCGTGTATTGGGGGGACCTCGACAAGGCGTTGATCTTTACGGCGGCGGTCCTGGGCGTGGGCATGAGCCTGCTGCTCGCGGCCCTCGCCACGGCCAAGGAGGTCCAGGCCCGGGATCTCCGGGACCGCAACCGCGAGATCGAGCGCCAGGTGCAGCGCCAGACCAAGGAGCTGGCAGAAACCCGCGACCAGGCCGTCGAGGCGTCTCGGGTCAAGTCGGAGTTTCTGGCCAGCATGAGCCACGAGATCCGAACGCCGCTCAACGCCATCATCGGGATGGCGGAGCTCCTGAACGACACCAAGCTGTCGCAGGTGCAACGCAAATACGTCGGGATCTTCAAGAAAGCGGGCGAGGCATTGCAGAGCCTCGTGAACGACATCCTGGATTTCTCCAAGATCGAGGCCGGGCAACTGGAGCTCGAGGATACGTCCTTCAACCTCCGCGAGCTCATCGAGGGGGCCGTGGACATCTACGCGCTGCGCGCCGACGAGAAGGGCCTCGAGCTCTTGTCCCACGTGGCCCCGAATGTCCCGGTCCATGTGAGCGGCGACCCCGGGCGGCTTCGCCAGGTGATCCTGAACCTCCTCGGGAACGCCATCAAGTTCACCGAGGCGGGCGAGATCGTGGTGAGTTTGTCCTGTGATCCGGGCAAACCGGGACGCATCCTGTTCTCCGTGCGCGACACCGGGATCGGGGTCCCGAAGGACAAGCTCGATATGATCTTCGGCAGCTTCTCGCAGTTGGATTCTTCGACCACCCGCAAGTACGGCGGCACGGGCCTGGGCCTCGCGATCTCCAAGCGCCTGGTGGCGCTCATGGACGGGTGGATAGAGGTCGACAGCCAGCTCGGTCGCGGCAGCACGTTTTCGTTTTCGATCAAGCTCGGGCGCGCGCCGCAGCCGGAACCCAGGGGGCCAGGCCTCGAGATCGATGTCACCGGCAAGCGCATCCTCGTCATCGACGACAATGCCACCAACCGGCTGATCCTGCGGGAGATGCTGAAGGGCCACGGGGCGCTCGTCAGCGAAGCGGTGGATGGGCCCGCCGGGCTCGAGGCATTTCGCCATGCGCGGGCCAAGAGAGCGGCCTTCGAGCTCGTGATCACCGACTGCCGGATGCCGGGCATGGACGGTTTTCAGGTCGCCGAGGCGATCCGCGCCGCGGGCGGCGAGGTCGACACCGTGCTCATGCTGACCTCATCGAGCCTCTCCGACGACATGGTCAAGGCCCAGGCGATCGGCATGGGCGCCTACCTCGTCAAACCGGTCAAGTCCGCGGAGCTGATGCGGGCCGTGAACCAGGCCTTGTCGGCACGGCCCTGGGCCGAGCAGGAACCATGGGACAAGACCGGCGAGCACACCCGTCCCCACCAGTTGTCTCCCATCCTCCTGGTCGAGGACAACGAGGATAATCGGCTCCTGGTCCGGGCCTATCTGAAACGGGTGCCCTACGAAATCGATGAGGCCGAGAACGGCGAGATCGCGGTCGCCAAGTTCAAGGAGCGGCGCTACAGCCTGGTGCTCATGGACGTGCAGATGCCGATCATGGACGGTCACGCAGCCACGCGCGCGATCCGCCGCTGGGAGACCGAAGAGGGCAGGCCGGCGACCCCGATCATCGCGCTCACCGCACACGCGATCAAGGAAGAGATGGACAAGAGCAAGGCCGCCGGTTGCACCACCCACCTCACCAAGCCCATCAAGAAGGACACGCTGCTCCAAGCGCTCGAGCCGTATCTCCTGCTCAGGTGATCGGGCACGGTTGGAGGCCTAAAGTAGTTCTGGAGTTGACCCCGTTCCATGGATACTTCATCTCTTGAGCTTTTGGGAAGGAGGAGTCCACGATGTCGAAACGAAGAAGTGCGTATCCGCCGGAGTTCCGGCGACAGATGGTCGAGTTGGTCCGGTCGGGTCGCAACCCGGAAGAGCTGTCGCGGGAGTTTGAGCCGACGGCGCAGGCGATCCGCAACTGGGCGGCGCAGGCGGACCGAGATGAAGGCCGGCGTGCCGATGGCCTGACCACGGCCCCGAACGCCAGGAGCTGGGCCGTGTACTTGGGGTGGTAGTCGGTTAAGCTCATAGAGGCACGGCGGGGCACTTGCGGGCAATGGTACTACCGAAACAGACAAAGGTGCCGCGAACCGGCAACCGCTCGCCCCGGAGGGTTTCTACTTCGGCCCCGAGTCGAGTAGCCTATCGGTGTGGATACTCGCGAGGCCGGTACCCCTTGAAGCACTCCCCTTGCCCCTGCCCGGCGCTCCTCGTCGCCGCACCGGCCTCGGGCCAGGGCAAGACCACGGTCAGCGCGGCGCTCGCGCGCTACCACGCCGCGCGGGGGCGGCGCGTGCGGGTTTTCAAGACCGGGCCCGACTTCATCGATCCGATGCTCCTAGAGGCGGCCAGCGGGCGGCCGGTCTACCAGCTCGATCTGTGGATGGTGGGCGAGGCCGAATGCCGGCGTTTGCTCCATGCCGCCGCGTGCGAGGCCGAGTTGATCGTGATCGAGGGCGTCATGGGGCTATTCGACGGGAAGCCTTCGAGCGCCGATCTTGCCCAGCGCTTCGGCATCCCGGTGCTCGCCGTCATCGATGCCGGGGCGATGGCGGAGACCTTCGGTGCCCTCGCCCACGGCCTTTGCACCTATCGGAAGGGGCTCCCGTTCGCCGGGGTGTTGGCGAACCGGGTCGCGAGCGCCGCCCATGCCGGCATGTTGAGATCCAGTGTTTCAGACGGCATCCCCTACTGGGGCGCCCTGTACCGGCGTTCGGAATTCGCATTACCCGAGCGCCATCTGGGTCTCGTCCAGGCAGAGGAGATCGACGGGCTCGAAGAGAGATTGGAGGCGCTGGCCGCGGCCATCGGGGAGACCGGGCTCGCCGATCTGCCAGAGCCGGTGGCCTTTTCGGGTGCCCCGCCGCTCGAGGTCCCGCGTGCCTTCGAGGGCGTGCGCATCGGCATCGCCCGCGATCCGGCCTTCTCGTTCGTCTACCCGGCCAATCTGGATCTGCTGCGGGCGATGGGGGCGGAGCTGGTGTTCTTTTCACCGCTCTCGGACCTCTCGCTGCCCGCCGTCGACAGCGTCTACCTCCCCGGTGGTTACCCGGAGCTGCATCTGGCCACGCTCGCGCACAACGACGGGATAAGAGACGCGTTGCGCGCGCACGCGGCCGACGGGAAACCGCTGCTCGCCGAATGCGGGGGGATGCTCTACCTGCTCGATGAGCTACGCGATCGCGACGGGCACCTAGGTCGGATGTGCGGGGTCCTGCCGGGCCGGGCAGCGATGCAGGGACGTTTGGCCGGCCTCGGCCTGCAATCGGCGCGTTTCGCGGCGGGGGAGCTGCGCGGCCACACCTTCCACCACTCGACGCTCGAGACGGCGATGCCAGCGGGTATCCAAGGCGTGCGCAAGGACGGGACACCGGGAGAGGCGATCTATCGAACCGGCCGCCTCACGGCCTCTTATCTCCACTGGTACCTGCCGTCCTGCCCCAAAGCCGCCATCGAGCTATTGCAGCCTTAATTAACCTTGACTTAATCTTAATGGCGCATGCCACACCGTTATTCGCCGGCGGAGATCGCAACCGTTTACCGCGTCATCGCCGAGCGACGCGATATGCGGCATTTCCTGCCCGACCCGATCGAACCGGCCGTTTTGGCACGCCTGCTGGAAGCGGCACACCGGGGGCCGAGCGTGGGGCTCATGCAACCGTGGCGTTTTGTGCGCATCACCGATAGCGGGCTGCGGAACCGGATCCACGCCCTCGTCGCGGACGAACGCCAGCGCACCGCCGAGGTCCTCGGGCCGCGAGGCCAGGAGTTCCTGCGCTTGAAGGTCGAGGGGATCCTGAGCTGCGGCGAACTCCTGATCGCGGCGCTCTCCGATGGGCGCGAGGCGCATGTCTTCGGCCGCCGCACCCTGCCCGAGATGGACCTCTGCTCAGTCGCCTGCGCCATCCAGAACCTGTGGCTTTGCGCGCGCGCCGAAGGGCTCGGCATGGGGTGGGTGTCGATGTTCGATCCGGAAGCGCTCGCCCGCCTCATCGGGATCCCCGCGGGCGGAAAGCCCGTGGCGATCCTGTGCCTCGGTCATGTCGAGGCTTTCTATCCCGCACCGATGCTGGAGGTAGAGGGCTGGACCCGCGCCCGCCCGCTGCACGAGCTGGTGTTTCACGACGCCTGGGGGCACACGCCCGTTTGCGGGGATCCCTCTCGCTGATCCACCCCTCACCCGGCCCGTTCCCTTCGCGCAGCATGGTCGTCCCGCCCCGCGAGCCGATCGAAGAGCGCATGCAGGGCCTCGATGCGTTGTTCGCCCTCGGGCAGATCGGCCGTGATGCGGAGGCGCTCGTTGCCCTCGAATCGATAGCGAGCGGGTTGATTCTGGA
>JBOIDT010000082.1:0-13331 GCA_050740755.1 Gammaproteobacteria bacterium | reverse complement strand
TATGACGCCTTTGTCCTGGCGCGCCAATCCCGATGAGGAAACCACCGACTGGAGAGCCGTGCGCGGGAGAACCGCCCACACGGTTCGGAGGGAGGGGAGGGCTGAGTGGCCCTTCCCTACCCCTATCAACGACGACTACAAGGGGTTCTTCGACCTGCTGGAGCGTTCATAGCCGCTTGGTGGTCGTCTTACGCTATGAAAGGCTCCTTGATTCTGTGACGCGTGCGCAACAACGCACCCTACTGAGCTTCTCTTTCAAAAGATCAGCTTAAATAATAGCGTCAGGATGAAGACCATGAGCACGATCAAAGCGAGCACCAACAGAATAATCGGCACCGAGAACAGCCGCACGATCTGGCCCGGCGATCGTCCTGGCAAGCCCGAGTCCGTCACGTGGTTACGCACCAGGGTCAGATTTCTGAGATTGGCCTTCCAGCCGATATCGAAGATGTCCCCGACGACGGGGATCGCACCGACCACTGTCTCGACAGCGGTGTTGCCGAGCATACGCAGGAGCGTCGCGGCGGGCACACCGAGGCGGGCTGCCTGCCAGATCAAATAGCCGGAGAGCGCAGTGCCGGCGGTATCCCCGATCCCCGGGATCAATCCGATAAGACCGTCCAGGCCCATGCGAAAGCGCGTCCCAGGAATGCGAAAGGCGTTATCTAAAAACTGGGCGAGTCTATCGAGTTGTTGCAGGCGCGCCTGGGACGGTATCTGCGTGTCGCTAGCCATTGATTATTTCGCCGCCATTCGGAAAAGTACCTGGCGGCTTGCAATGACGACAGGCGTTGACGATACATTCCGCGACATGCCCGAGGCTTCCAAGCGTCTTCGCGGCCGCGTCGCCTTCGGGCACCGCCACCGCGTCGAGCAGCACCGAAGGCATGGTCTCGAGCGTGACCTCGACCTCGATTGCTTCGCCCACGGGGCCTTCGACCGAGCCGAGCGTCGCGCCGATGTAGCGCGTAGAGAGTAGTACTCTTTCCGTGTAGCTTTGAGCAATAGCCGTTCCACGATAGGGATAGCCTGGCGCCTGCCCGTCACGCTTTTGCGAAGGGGTTGGTCGCGGCAACCGACCGACTGGCAGTCCTACTATTTCAGCTATGGCAGCTCCTTCAACCCCTCGGCGGAAGCCTTGTCGCTCAATGTCTCCACCGCGAACTTGCCACCGGAGGATAACCGCAACTTCGAGGTGGGAGCCAAGCTGGATCTTCTCGATGGGCGACTCGCCGCAAACGCGGCGCTGTTTCGGCTCGAGAAGACCAACGCCCGCACCACCGATCCGAACGATCCGACCTTCAGCGTGCTGGCCGGAGAGCAGCGGACCGACGGGCTCGAGCTGGAGTTGGCTGGCGAGATCCTGCCGCACTGGGGTATCTCGGTCGCTTATGCCCTACTGGATGCCGAGGTGGTGAAATCGAACACCACGGCGACCGGCAGTGTGAGCGGATTGTCGAAGTCGTTGCAGGGCAAGGAGCCGATCAATGTGCCCGATCACAGCGGCGTCGTCTGGACCAGCTACAGGCTCTCCGATAACTGGGAGGTGGGTGGCGGGGTATTCTTCGCCACCGAGCGTTTCACCGACAGCGTCAATGAAGTAACACTGCCCGGGTACGCACGATTGGATGCCGTGCTCGCTTATCAGCAGAAGCACTTCGATGTGCAGTTGAACGTCTTCAATCTCGCCGACACCGAGTACTTCGAATCTGGGCGCTGCCCGGGGTCCCGATCTCGGCCCAGGCGACGGTCAGGATCAGGTACTGAGACGGCGTCATGCTGCTGGTGATCGATGGGCTGATCACGGTCGCTGAGCTCGATCAGCTCCGGAGCCGATTCGCGAAAGCACACTTCGGTGATGGACGGGTGACTGCCGGTGCTCTCGCCGCCGAAGCGAAACGCAACCTGCAGTTGCCGGAGGACAGCGAGGACGCGCGTGCCATGGAACGCCTGGTTGGGGACGCGCTCAAACGCAATGACAGATTCGTATCCGCCGCGTTGCCACGCGCCGTTTATCCGCCCCTCTTCAACCGCTATGCTCCCGGAATGGGTTTCGAGGCCCATTTGGACAACGCCATCCGATTCGGTGCGATAACCCTGCGTGCGGATATATCAGGCACGCTGTTCTTGTCGGATCCCGAAGCCTATCAAGGGGGCGCGCTGATGATCGAGGATACCTACGGCGCGCAACGGGTGAAGCTTTCGGCCGGCAGCCTGGTGCTGTACCCATCGAGTAGCTTGCATCGCGTGGAACCGGTGACCCAGGGCACGCGCGATGTCGCCGTTTTCTGGGTGCAGAGCCTGGTGCGTGAGGACAGTCAGCGCAGCCTGCTCTTTGCCCTGGATCAGGCGATCCAAAGCCTGCGTGCACGAGCGCCGGACAGCCCCGAGATCCCGGCCTTGGCCAATTCCTATCACAACCTGCTCAGGATGTGGGCGGAGGTATGAGCGCCGATTCCGCTTCGGTAGGTCGGCGATGATGCCCCTCCGCCGGTGGACGTTGATCCAGGGCAGGGACCCCTTGACACGCGAATGAGAAGCATTATCATTTGTAGGGATGAGCGTGCCCGACACACCCGCGCGGCGGCCAAGCGCCTCGGAGAGCTCGGGGACCCGCGCCCCGGCGCCTTCCAAGCGGCGGCTGGCGAGCCGCGATCTCCTGGCCGGCCGGGACGAGGTCATCATCGAGCATGCCGGGCAGGAGTACCGCCTGCGCCACACACGGGCCGGGAAGCTGATCCTGACCAAGTAGTGATCTGAGCCCGGGTAGTTACCCGGATCCCAAGTAGTTATCTGATCAACTAGTCCAACGAGACGCCAGCCACCGCGTGCCCGACGGCACGAGGCAGCCAGCCCGAAAGCTCTGGGAGGCTGTCACGTGTCGAGTAGAGTCGCTTTGCCGGTCCTGATGTGGTCGATCTCCGCCGCCGGCGAGGAGGAGCCTCCGGCGGACCAACCCGTCATCGAGCTCCCGGTGGTCACGGTCACGGCCACCAAGACCCAGCGTTCGGCCTTCGAGGTTCCGGCCTCGGTGAGCATCGTCGGTCGCGAGCGCATCGACTCGGAAGAGCCGCAGAGCATCGGTGATCTGCTGGAGGAGCTGCCGAACGTCGAGCTGCTCTCGGGCCCGAGGCGGATCGGTGAGACGGCCAACATCCGCGGCTTCGACGAGGAACGCATCGTCACGACCATCGATGGGGCGCGGCAGAACTTCAACATAGGCCATCAAGGCCGGTTCTTCCTCGAGCCGGACCTCCTGAAGCAGGTCGAGGTCTATCGGGGCGCCAACTCGGCGCTCTACGGCAGCGGCGCCATCGGCGGGGTCATCGCCCTCACCACCAAGGACGCGAGCGATCTCCTCGACCCGGGCGAGCGCTTCGGCGCCCGGCTCAAGACCGGCTTCCAGGACGTGAACGACGAATGGCTGGGCAGCCTCGCCGCCTACGGGCGCATCGGGGAGGATGTCGAGTATCTCGGCAACGTCACGTACCGGGATTCGAGCGACCTCACGCTCGGCAACGGCGACACCCTGGAAGACTCCGCGGAGCAATCGGTCTCCGGTCTCGGAAAGGTTACCTGGCGCCCCGGCGAGCACCATCGATTGCTGGCCTCGATCGATATCTTCGACACAGAAGGCGATTTCCCGGCCAACCCCCAGTCGCTCGACAGCCCCATGAACGAGGTCGCCGACACCGACATCGAGCGTAACACCTACACCGTCGGATACCGTTACGAGGACCCGAAGAACCCCTGGGCAAGAGTCGATCTCGTGGCGTACCGCACGGAATTGGCTGAAGAGCTCGATCGCGAGAGCGGTAACGATACGTCCACCGATTTCGACACCACCGGCTTCGATCTCCGCAACACCACGCGCTGGGACGGCGCGTACGCGAATCAGGCATTCACCTACGGCGTCGAGTACTACCACGACGGGCAGGAGGCGACGCTGAACGGCGGCCCGCGCAGCTCCTTCCCCGATGCCGAGGACGATATCTACGGTTTCTATCTGGAGGACGAGATCACCGTGGCCGAGCGGCTTTCCGTGATCCCCGGTTTCCGTTACGACCATTACGCGCTCGACGCCGGCACCCGCGGCGAAAGCACCGCGAGCGAGGTCTCGCCCAAGGTGGGCTTGCTATTCCGGACCACCGACTGGCTCACGATCTGGGGCAGCTATGCAGAGGCGTTCCGCGCCCCCGGCCTCACCGAGGCGTTCGCCGAAGGCTTGCATTTCCGCGGCATCCCGGGCGTCTTCCCGGACAACTTCTTCGTCCCCAATCCGGACTTGAAGCCCGAGACCACCAGCACCCTGGAAGCGGGCCTGCGCACGCGTTTCGACGATCTCTTGATCGAGGGCGACCGGCTGCGCCTCCAAGCCGGCTATTTCGATACCGGCGCCGCGGACTTCATCGATCTCGAGGTGAACATCTCCGCGGGGACGACCCGCCCGAACAACATCCAAGACGCCGAGTTGCACGGTTTCGAGGCCGAGCTCGGGTACGACGCATCCCGCTTCTTCGCGGCCATGGGCTATTCGGAGACGCGGGGCAGGGATGCAACGAAGGGCGAGCCACTCACGTCCGTCCCCCCGGACAAGCTCGTGGCGACGCTCGGCCTGCGCTTACCCGAGCTTGGCCTCGTCTTCACCGGGCGCGGCCGTTTCGTCAAGCGCCAGGACGAGGTGCCGGCAGGGGTTCCCGTAACCCCGGGCTATGGGGTCTGCGATCTCTACGCGAGTTGGTTGCCGGCGGGGGCGGGCTATGCAGGCCTCCGGGTCAATTTCGGGATCGAGAACCTGACCGGCAAGTCCTACCGCCGCCACCTCTCGCTCATCGATGAGGCCGGGCGGAATTTCAAGGCCTCGGTTTCTTACCGGTTTTGATGGGGAGGCAATCCATGATGCGCACGCCGTCCACAGGACCTTCGGTATTGATCAACGATCTGGAGCTATTGCACGCGGGGCTGGGGGTGCTCATGGCCCATTACCTCGCTTGCCCTGACGACGCGGTCCGGCACTGCCTCGCACTCCGCATCAGCCGCCAGTTGCGGATCATCGCCGAGCACGAGGAGCTGCCCGACCGGGGCTTGCGGCCCCTCTACCGGACCATGGCGGCGCGCTGGCAGGTGCGTGCGAACCAGGGGTTCCCGTGTCCGAGGCGGGCCGCGCATCAAACCGTGGAAGAAAACCTCTGGGAGGAAGCCGTATGAGCGAATTCTTGTCGATGGGGAGGCCCTGGGATCTGGCGTACGCCTGGGAACGGCTGCGCGCCGAGGAGCCGGGGGTGCGCGTCCGCGATGCCGCTCAGAAGCTCGGAGCGAGCGAGACCGCCATCGCCGACGCCTTCGTGGTCCGCAAACCGACGACCGACGGGATCGTCACCTCGCTCGAGGTCTTCGACGACGACGAAGACCTGGTCGTCCAGGTGTTCGGCAAGCGCAAGCCCGGGCAGCCGGAGTGCGGACGCTGGCGGCACATCGTGGAAGGCTTGTGCGGCGAGCCGCTGTCGGCCTGAGCCATGTCGGCGACCCACCGTGATCGACACTTGTCGGCCCGATCGGCCGCGGATCTCGCCCGGCGCTGGGGCGCGCGGCTCGGTCCGTTCCTGCTCGGGCTGTGGATCGCGTTGTTCGCATCGATGTGCGCGGGTGCAGAGACCGCCGTCCAGCGCATCGTCGCGGTCGGCGGCGAGCTGACCGAGATCCTCTACGCGCTCGGTGCCGAGGCGCGCCTGGTCGGGGTCGATACCACCAGCCAGTGGCCGGCCGCCACCCGCGCGCTGCCCAAGGTCGGCTACCTGCGCACCCTCTCCGCCGAAGGGATCCTGTCGCTCGCCCCCACGCTGGTGCTGGCCACGACCCATGCGGGACCGCCGGTGGTCCTCGCGCAGCTCCGCGAGGCGGGGGTGCGGCTCTTGGTCCTGCCGGCCGAGACGAGCCTCGCCGGGGCCGAGTCAAAGATCCGCGGGCTGGCCGGCGCGCTCGGCCTCGAGCCCCAGGGCGAGGTCCTGGTCCGGACCCTGCGGAGCCGTGTCGAGCGCGCCCTGGCGGGGGTGCCGGCGGGCGCCGGGCCGCGGGTGGTGTTCCTCATGGGGCTCCAGCACGGTGCGCCCATCGCCTCAGGCGCGGGCACCTCGGCGCACGCGATGATCGAGCTCGCGGGTGGTACCAATGCCTTGACCGGGTTTTCGGGCTATCGCCCGGTCTCTCCCGAGGCCCTGGCCCAGGCGCGGCCCGAGGTGCTGTTGGTCCCCGAGCACGTGCTGGGCGCCATGGGCGGTGCGGAGGAGATCCTGAGTCAGCCGGGCATCGAGCTGACTTGCGCGGGACGCAACGGGCGCCTCGTGGTCATGGATGGTCTCTACCTCCTGGGTTTCGGGCCGCGCCTCGGGGAGGCCGTCACCGATCTCGCCCAAGCGCTGCGCGAGCCCTCGGCCTGCACGCCCGGTGCTCTCACGAACCACTCTACGCGAGGTGGGCGTGGCGGTTAGCGCGGATACCTTGGGGCCCTTTCCCGGCCAGAGCCCGGCGGTGGGGATAGGCCGATTGTTCGTGGGTCCACGCCGCCGGGCCGAAGGCATCCTCGCGGCGCTCGCGCTGGGGCTCGGGATCATCGTGCTCTGGGCGATCGGGACCGGCGCCGTGCCGATCGCGCCGGCCAAGGCACTGGCCATCCTCATGGAGCCGATCGGACCCCGGCTGCCCGTTGTCTACAACGATTCGGAGCGGATGGTGCTCCTCGATCTGCGCCTCCCGCGAGTGGTCCTCGGCTGTTTGGTCGGGGCCGCGCTCGGGGTCTCGGGGACCGCCTTGCAGGGTCTCTTCCGCAACCCCCTGGCCGATCCCGGCCTCCTCGGGATCGCGAGCGGCGCCGCCCTTTGCGCCGTGCTCGTCATCGTGCTTGGCGACGAGCTGGGTCTCGCGGGGCTCATGGGTTCATACGCGCTGCCCGTCGCGGCCTTCCTCGGGGGATTGGGTGTGACCGTCCTCATCTACCGCCTGGCCCAGGGGCAGGAGGGGACCTCGGTCGCGGGGCTACTCCTCGCCGGGATCGCGCTCAACGCGGTCGCGGGCGCGGGCACCGGCCTCGTCATCTACTTCGCCGACGACGATGAGCTTCGCACGCTCACCTTCTGGAGCATGGGGAGCCTGGGCGGAGCCACCTGGCAGGCAGTCGGCGTGGCCCTGCCGTTTCTCGGGCTCGCGCTCGGGCTCTTGCCGCGCCTCGCCAGGGCCCTGAATGCGCTGCTCCTAGGCGAGGCCGAGGCCGCAGGGCTCGGCGTCGATGTCGAGCGCGTCAAGCGCAGTATCGTCTTGTGCATCGCGCTCGCGGTCGGGGCCTCGGTCGCGCTCACCGGGGTCATCGGCTTCGTCGGGCTCGTCGTGCCGCACCTCCTGCGACTCATGCTCGGCGCCGACCACCGTCACCTCCTGCCCGGGGCGGCACTGCTGGGCGCGGCCCTCCTGGTCGGCGCCGATCTGGGCGCGCGCACGCTGATCGCGCCCGCCGAGCTGCCCATCGGGATCCTGACCTCGCTCGTCGGCGGCCCATTCTTCATCTGGCTCCTGGTGCGCGAGCGCCGGGTGCGCGGGTGGTTGTGATGCTCGAGGCCCGCGAAGTCCAGGTGAGGTGCAACGGGCATGCACTGCTCGCGGGGGTGAGCCTTGCGATCGCCGCGGGCGAGGTGGTGGCGCTGGTCGGCCCGAACGGGGCCGGAAAGTCCACCCTGCTCGGGGTCCTGGCCGGGTTGCGGCCACCCTCGGGCGGGGGCGTATGGTTGTGCGGGCGCGCCCTCCGCACCTACGACGTGCAGGCGCTGGCGCGGGTACGAGCGGTGCTGGCCCAGGCGTCGCGGTTCGATTTTCCCCTGACCGCGCTCGAAGTGGTGCTGCTCGGGCGGCTGCCCCACTGCCGTGGCCGGGAAAGCGAGCGGGGCCATGACATTGCGGCCCAGGCGCTGTCTGCCGTCGATGCCATCGATCTCGCCCGGCGGCGCCTCCCGACACTCTCGGGGGGTGAGCGGCAGCGTGTGCAACTAGCACGCGCGTTCGCCCAGATCTGGGAGCCCGCGCCCGATGCCCCCGAGCGCTTCCTGCTCCTTGATGAGCCCAATGCCGGGCTCGACCTGGCCCACGAGCATCGGGTCCTCGGGCTCATCCGGCGGCTGTGTCGGGAGAGGGGGATCGGCGTCCTCCTGGTGCTCCACGATCTGCAGATCGCCTCGCGCTACGCCGACCGCGTGATAGTCCTCAAGGAGGGCCGGGTGCTCACCGCCGGCCCGCCGGAACGCGCGCTGACGCGGGACGCGCTGTTGCGAGCCTATGGGATCGACGTGGACATCCTGCCGGGTCCGCTCGGCGTGCTCCTCTATCCACGAACGGCCGCGGCCCCGATGGGAGATCGGTCCGTATGAATCGCGAGAACACGCCTCCGCTCGATGTCTTGATGGCCGCGAGCCTGTATCTCATGACGCGCTACGCCGAAGAGAAGCGCCCCGAGACGGCGGTGGCACTGGCCCAGCACCTCCAATGGATAGCCGAGCACCCGGAATGCGCACGCTCGCCGCTCGCCAGGGCCTCCGCACACCTCTCGCAACAATGGCAGCGGCTGGCGCGCCTGACATCCCTGCACTGAGAGTTTGTTAACAAATCCACTGCGACGATTTTTCCACAAACTCTGAGTCATCCCGTACACACCACCAAATACTGAAAGAGGAATCTCTACGATGGATACCCACCCAGCCTGTCAACTCCTGGACCTCGCCAACAACGAACGCTGTGGCATCGCGCTGTGCCCGCGATGCCAGGTCATCCACCTGCACATCGGGCCGCTGAGCCTGAAGCTCGCGCCACATGTCTTCCAGGGCGTGTGCGGAGCGATTCAGCAGGCCGCCGAAAAACTGCCGGCGCATGTGCCCCGCGAGGCGGCCGTGGCCTCGAGTTGCCAGGACACGCGTCACTGAACCGAACGAGACCATAACCCTGAGGAGAAACGACCATGTTGATGATCGGAAACCCGACACCGGACCTGGAGGTCGAGGCCCTCATGCCGGACGGCCGCTTCGAGCGCCTGCGGCTCGGCTCGCTGCTGGGCCGCTTTGCGGTCTTGTTCTTTTATCCCAAGGACTTCACCTTCGTCTGCCCGACCGAGATCCGCGGCTACGAGGCGTTCGCCCAGAGGTTTCGCGAGGCCGATGCGGCGGTCCTCGGTGCGAGTGTCGATTCGGTCCATGTGCACCGTGCCTGGGTCGAGCACGGGCTCGGGAAGGTGAGCTTCCCGCTCATCGGGGATGTCACCCGCAGGCTGGCGCAGTCGTTCGGCGTATTGATCGAGGATGAAGGCGTGGCGGCGCGGGCGACCTTCCTCCTCGATCCGGAAGGCCGGGTCGCGAGCCTCACGGCCAATGCGCTGGAGGTGGGCCGGAGCGCGGCCGAGACGCTGCGGCTCGTCCAGGCCTTCCAGGCGGGCGGGCTCACCGCCTGCGAATGGCACTCGGGCGATGGCTTGCTTGTCGCGGCCTGAAGCGTGGGGGACAGTCATGACACACACAACAAAGCACCTCGTCGTTTCTTTCGCCCTGATCGCGCTAATCGCAGTCGCCGCCTGCGCTGCAATGGCCGAGGAGGGCTATTACCTCCAGCGTAACCTGATCACCAATTTTCGAGATAAGTACCGGACCCGCCTCGAGCCGGGCCGCAAGACGCTCCGAAATGATCGGGTCTTGAACGCCTGGGGCCTGGCCCTTCGCCCGGCCGGGGCGGGCGGGCATTGGTGGATCGCCAACACCGATTCGGGCACCGTCGTGACCTACGTCGGCGATACCGACACGACACCGCTCTTCCAGGACGCCCTCAAGATCGTACAGGTTGAGCCCGCGCCGGCCACGCCCGATCAATCGCCGACGCCGACCGGCCAGGTCTTCAGCGGATCGGACGAGTTCCCGTGTGCGGGCACGAGCTTCACCGGTATCCCTATCGCGGCCCCGAGCCGATTCCTCGTCGTGACCGAGGACGGCAACCTCCAGTGCTGGGCGGAGACCGGATCGAGCCAGGCCGAGCGCATGCGCTCCTTCACCCTCGCCGTCAATGGGGAGCCGGGATCGGTGTACAAAGGACTCGCGATCACGCCCTTTTCCTCCGGCAACCGCCTCTATGCCGCCAACTTCGGCCTGCGCCGGATCGACAGCTTCGACGGCGCCTACCAGCCGATCCTGAGCGGCGGGTTCGAGCGGCCCGCCGACGTCGCCGAGGATTTCGCGCCCTTCAACATCCAGCTCCTGGAATACGAGATCGACGGTATCGTGAGGCAGGGACTGTTCGTCGCCTACGCCAAGACCACGGACGATCCGGTCGAGGAGGAGCAGGGGCCGGGGCTCGGGTATATCGCGGAGTTCGATCTCGACGGCCGGCACCTGCGTACGCTCGGCCACACCCGGCGGCTCAACGCTCCCTGGGGAATGGCGGTGGCCCCTGAGGATTTCGGCCCGTTCTCCCAACGCCTCATCGTCGGCAACTTCGGCGACGGCACCCTGGTGGCCTTCGGCTTGAAGGGCGGGCGGCAACGGGGATATCTGCGCGGCCGCGATCGGCAGGCGGTCCAGATCGATGGCCTCTGGGGCCTCGCCTTCGGCAACGGCGAGAGCCTCGGCCGCGCGAATTACCTGTACTTCACCGCCGGCCCGAACGGCGAGGCCGATGGTCTCTTCGGCAGCCTGCACTTCGTGGACGAGTGAGGGGAGACGGTGACGGCGAGCCGCAGCGTCTATGGCCTCTACAACACGATCAGTCTGGGCGTCGCGGGAACTGCCATGCGCGGATTCGGTGAGCTCCTCGAAAACGATCGCTGGGCACTCGCGTTCTATGCCGCGAGCATCGGTGTTTCCCAGTCGGAAGTAACCGAAGGCAAGCGCGCATGGGAAACAGGTGAAGCGCCCGACGCGTTTCCCGATTTTAGCAACGTCGTCACGCTCTCCGCTAGTGAAGTGACTGAGCGGTACGGCGAAAACGCGGCCCTCATGCAGGACTATCTCATCGCCGAGCCGCAAGCGCTCGCGGCGACGAACCCATCGCCGATCGCTTTCGCTCGCGCGAAGCTTGACGAAGCTCTGGCCGCGTATCGAAGCGGCGACGCGGATCTCGCGCGGCAGCTCGCAATCACCGCGTATCTCGAAGGCTTCGAGCTCATCGAAGGGAGCTTGGAAAATGTGGATTCCGATCTAAGAGTCGAAATCGAGCGCGAGATGATGCTGCTTCGCAATTCGATCGGAACCGGCGAGCCCTCGACAGAAGTCGAAAGCCGGATCGCGCAACTCGATGAACTTCTGGCGAGGAGGGCAGAACGGCTCGGGGCCGGATCGCTGTCGCCGACTACGGCTTTCGTGAGCTCGCTCATCATTCTCTTACGCGAAGGCGTCGAAGCGATCCTCGTGCTCGCAGCGATCATTGCCTTCGTAGTCAAGACGGGCAGGCGCGACGCATTGCCGTGGGTGCACGCAGGTTGGATCGCGGCGCTTATCCTGGGCGCGTTCACCTGGTTCGCGGCGACTTACCTCATCGACATTTCCGGCGCGAACCGCGAGATGACGGAAGGCGTCACCGCGCTCGTCGCCGCCGCGATGTTGATCTACGTCGGCTATTGGCTGCACGGGAAATCCTACGCGCAAGCCTGGAGCCGATTCATTCGCGAACAAGTCGGCGCCGCGCTTTCCAAAGGCACGCTCGCTGCGATGGCGTTCGTTTCGTTCCTCGCGGTCTACCGCGAAATTTGCGAGATCGTGCTTTTCTACCAGCCGCTATGGGTGCAAGCCGCTGCAAGCGGACGCGGCGGCGTCGTTGCTGGAATCGGCGTCGCCGCGATCTTGCTTGCCGCGATCGGCTTCGCGATTTTTAACTACAGCGTGCGTTTACCCATCGGCCGGTTCTTCGCGGTGACTTCGCTCTTGATCGCGCTGCTCGCTGTCGTCTTCGCCGGTCACGGAATCGCGGCGCTGCAAGAGGCTGGCGTGATAGACGTTGATCCGGTCCCGTTCGTGTCGCTGCCGCTGCTCGGCATCTATCCGACCGCAAAGAGCCTCGCTGCGCAAGTGGTTGCGCTCGCACTCGTCGTGTTCACTTTCTGGCTCGCGCGGCGTGAAGGCGTAAAGCCCATTGCATCGAAAGTTTGAAGGGAACGTTTCACCCGGCCACAGAAATGACAGCCAGCCAACAGGCCGTGTGGTTGTCGGACCTGGCAACCTCGAGGCGATAAACATGAACAGCCTTCAAGGAAGACCAACAGCGCAGGGACGATGGAAAGAGCGGTGCAGCCTGTGCCGGTGAAGACCAGATCTACACTCTCAGAAGAACCAACAGTGGGAAACTGATACTAACCAAGTAATTCGATCATTTCAGCCCGCCAACAAGCCTCCCGCTTGCATAGCCAGCCAGACGAGTCGACTGATATGACTCTGGGAGGACGCGTGACCGTTACCAAGTTTCCATCGACACCTACGCCGATTGCCGCGGCGGCGCTGCTCGCCGACACGGGGCTGGAATGGGCGCCCGGTCCCGGCGGCACGGACAACGTCCGCCCCGCCGCCCCCGCGCAAGCGACACCGGAGGCGCCTGTGCCGACCGGCGAGCAGCCCGTCGAGCTCGACGGTATCGTGAGACAGGGACGCTTCGTCGCTTACGCCAGGACCACGGACGATCCGGTCGAGGAGGAGCAGGCCCGGGGCTCGGGTACATCGCGGAGTTCGATCTCGACGGCCGGCACCTGCGTACTCTCGGCCACACCCGGAGGCTCAACGCGCCTTGGGGGATGGCGGTGGCCCCCGAGGATTTCGGCCCGTTCTCCAAGCGGCTCCTCGTCGGCAACTTCGGCGACGGCACCCTGGTGGCCTTCTGGCTTAAAAAACGGGCGGCAGAGAGGATATTTACGCGGCCGCGATCGGCAGGCCATCCAGATCGATGGCCTTTGGGGCCTCGCCTTCGGCAACGGCGCGAGGCTCGGACCTGCGAATTACCGGTAATTCACCGCCGGGCCGAAGGGCGAGGCCGATGGCCTCTTCGGCAGCCTGCACTATATGGATGAGTGAGGGGCTGCAGTCAATTTTTTTACAAACCAGCCAGCCATTCCTTCGGGTTAGCCAGCCAATACCAATGCATAAGAAAGGTCTGGCTATGCCAAATACTGTCAAACCTGGGGTTAAACTCCCGCTTATATCGATGCTTCTTGGCGCTGCGCCAGTCGTGGCGGCCGATGTGCAACAGGACAAACCCGTGGCTGGTGAGGATGAACAACCCGTCGTCCTTCCGGTGATCACCGTCACGGCGAATCCCTCGAATGAGATCGG
>JBOIDT010000081.1:0-13473 GCA_050740755.1 Gammaproteobacteria bacterium | reverse complement strand
GCATCATGCCCGGCCCCGACGAGGCCAACATCGCGCGCGTCGTGGCGCTGCGGCTCGGCTGCGGCAACGCGACGCCGGCCTGGACCGTCCAGCGCAACTGCGGCTCGGGGATGCAGGCCCTGGACTGTGCCGTGCGCGACATCGCGCTCGGCCAGGCCGATCTCGTGCTCGCCGGCGGCACCGAGGCCATGAGCCATGCGCCGGTGTTGTTCGGGACGGCGATGGTGGCCTGGCTCGGGCAGTGGGCGGGGGCCAAGGGCTTCGGCGGCCGGATGCAGGCCCTCGGCAAGTTTCGACCGGCCTTGCTCAAGCCCGTGATCGGTCTCCTGCGCGGCCTGACCGATCCCATCGTCGGACTGTCCATGGGTCAGACCGCCGAGGTCCTGGGGCACCGCTTCGGGATCACGCGCACCGCGATGGACAGCTATGCCGTCGACAGCCACCGGCGCCTCGCGGCCGCGCACAGCGAAGGCCGGCTCGCCGAGGTCGAGGTGATGTATGACTGGCAGGGCAAGGTCTATGACAAGGACGAGGGCGTGCGGCCGGACAGCAGCGTGGAACAACTCGCCAAGCTGTCCCCGGTGTTCGACCGGCCCTACGGCAAGGTCACGGCCGGCAACAGCGCCCAGGTGACCGACGGGGCGGCCTGCCTGATCGTGGCGAGCGAAGAGGCCGTACGGGCACATGGCCTGAAGGTCATGGGGCGCATCGTGGATAGCGAATGGGCGGGCCTGGACCCGAGCCAGATGGGACTCGGGCCGGTCCACGCCACGGTGCCGCTCCTGCGCCGCCACGCGCTCAGTCTCCCGCAGATCGCTTGCTGGGAGATCAACGAGGCCTTCGCCGCCCAGATCCTGGCCTGCCTCGCGGCGCTGGCGGACGAGGGCTATTGCCGCACCGAGCTCGGACTTTCGGAAGCGGTCGGTGCTATCCCGCGCGAGCGGCTCAATGTCGATGGCGGCGGGGTGAGCCTCGGCCATCCCGTCGGCACGAGCGGCGCCCGCATCGTCCTGCACCTCCTGCACGTGCTCAAGGATCGCGAGCTCGGCGTCGCCGCGCTTTGCATCGGCGGGGGCCAGGGCGGGGCCATGCTCCTGGAACGCGCCTAGCCGTCCGTCATGTTGACTCGAAGGGATCCGTCACCCCGGCAGAGCCTGCCCCGGACTCAATCCTGGGGATTGCCGGGGTCCAGCGGCCAAGGATGGCGGCACGGCGCGGTTTCACATCCCTGTGCCTGGATCCCGGCATTCCTGCCGGAATGACGTGCCTGTTCGAATCACCGTGAATACGTAGCACCGATCGCTGAAACAGCCGGAAAGACCGGGGACCATGCCATGCCAGTAGAACAAACCGGGCCCCACCAACACTGGCGGATAGAACGCGATGATGCCGGCATCGCATGGCTGTATCTCGACCAGGCCGGGACGGGTACCAATGTGCTGTCTTCGGAGGTCCTGCGGGAGCTCGGCGCGGTCCTCGACGAGCTGACGGCGCGCCCGCCGGCGGGTCTCATCCTGCTCTCGAACAAGGCGAGCGGCTTCATTGCCGGGGCCGATGTTCGCGAGATCGCGTCCATCAAGGACCCGCAGGCGGCGTTGGCGCTGGTCCAGCGCGGCCACGCGACCTTCGATCGCATCGACGCCCTGACGTTCCCGACGGTCGCGGCCATCAAGGGGTTTTGCCTGGGCGGCGGGATGGAGCTGGCGCTCGCGCTGCACCATCGGGTCGCGGTGGACGAGCCCGGCACCCGCCTCGGCTTGCCCGAGGTCCTGCTCGGCATCCATCCCGGCTTCGGCGGGACCATGCGCAGCATCCGCCTCATCGGGGCCCCGGCGGCCATGGACCTCATGCTGAGCGGGCGCACGGTCGATGCGCGTGCCGCCGAGCGCCTGGGGCTCGTGGACCGCGCGGTGCCGGAGCGCCACTTCCGTGCCGCGGCCCTGGCCTATGCCACTAGACCCCCGCCCCGCCACCGGCCGGGCCTCGTGGCGCGCATGGCGGCGATGAAACCGGTGCGCCCGCTCCTCGGCGCCTACCTGCGCCGGGAGGTGCAGAAACGCGCCCCGGCCGCGCACTACCCGGCACCCTATGCCCTCATCGATCTCTTCGAGCGTTACGGCGGCGACGAGCGCCGCATGCTCGCCGAGGAGGCGCAGTCGATCGCGAGACTCGCGACCGGGACGACGGCGCGCAACCTGGTGCGCGTGTTCTTCCTGCAGGAGCGCCTGAAGTCCCTGGGCCGCGGGGAGACCGCGGCCAAGCCCCACGTACACGTCATCGGCGCCGGGGTCATGGGCGGGGACATCGCCGCCTGGTGCGCCCTGCGCGGCCTAGACGTAACCCTGCAAGACCGCGCCCCGAAGTACATCGCCCCGGCACTGCGCCGCGCCAACGATCTCTATGCCAAGCGCATCCGCGATCGGCGCCTGCGGCAGGCCGCCCTCGACCGCCTGGTCCCCGATCCCGAGGGGCTCGGGGCACCCAAGGCCGATGTCGTGATCGAGGCCATCATCGAGGACATCGAGGCCAAGCACGACCTCTATCGCGCCCTCGAGCCGCGGTTGAAACCCGAGGCCCTGCTCGCGACCAATACCTCCAGCATCCCGCTCGAGACCCTCGCGGAATGCCTGAAGCGGCCGGAGCGCCTGGTGGGTCTGCACTTCTTCAACCCCGTGGCCAAGATGCAACTCGTCGAGATCATCTCGACGCCCTCGACCGACCGCGCCGCCCAAAGTCAGGCCGCGGGTTTCGCCCGCCGCATCGACCGCCTGCCGCTGCCCGTGCGGAGCGCCCCCGGATTCCTCGTCAATCGCATCCTCTTGCCCTATCTCATGGAAGCGATCACCCTGCTCGCCGAGGGTATACCCGCCGCGCTCATCGACCGGGCAGCCACCGACTTCGGGATGCCCATGGGCCCCATCGAGCTGGCCGACACGGTGGGTCTCGACGTGTGTCTCTCGGTCGGCGGGATCCTGGGGCGGCATTTCGGCAGCCCGGTGCCGGCGCGCTTGGAAGAGCTGGTCAAACAGGGGCATCTGGGTCGCAAGAGCGGGCAAGGGTTCTATCAATATCGCAAGGGCAAGGTCGAACGGCCGGCGGTACCCAAGGACCACGGATCCGGCGACGACATCACGGACCGGCTGATCCTGCGCATGGTGAACGAGTCTGTCGCGTGTCTCCGGGAGGGGGCGGTCGAAGACGCCGATCTGGTGGACGCCGGCATGATCTTCGGGTCCGGTTTCGCACCGTTTCGCGGCGGGCCCATGCAATATTTGCGAGAGCGCGGCCCGGAACAGGTGGCCCGGCGGCTGTCCGATCTCGCCGCCCGCTTCGGTAGCGCCTATCGTCCGGACGCCGGCTTCGCATCCCTCGAATAGCCCTGCTTGGCGCTCTCGGAAGCCCCTGTCCCGCCCCGAGCGGCATGAAGACGCCCCGCCGGTCCCTCGGACTCGTCCTCGGGGTGGCGGTGCTCGCCGCCGCCTGCGCCCACCGCCCACCCAGCGCTCCGAGCGTCTCGGGGCAGGCAACGGGCACAGGCCACCCGCAATGGGACCAGTTCGTGGATGGGTTCCTCGAACAGTACTACCAGGACCATCCGAGCTACGCCGTCCAGCTCGGCCGCCACGAGTTCGATGGCCGCTTGCCCGATTGGCGCACCACGGCGCTCAAGGACCTGGCTGCCCGCCTGCACGTCGCACGCAACCAGGCCCGAGCGTTCAACTCCCTGAGCCCCGACGCGCGTTTCGAACGGGATTACGTGATTGCGCAGCTCGACCGCGAGCTCTTCTGGCTCGAAGAGGCCGGATGGCCCCACAAGAACCCGCTCTACTACAGCGATGCGCTGGACCCCAACGTCTACGTCGTTCGTGCTTACGCCCCGCTCGCCGAGCGCTTGAAGGCCTACGTCGGCTACGCCGAGGCCGTCCCGGACGCGGTCGCTCAGATCCGCCAGAACCTTGCGGGGCCATTACCCAGGACCTATCTGGATCTCGGGGTGACGGTCTTCGGCGGGCTCGCGGACTATTATGAAAAGGCGGTGCCCGCGGCCTTTGCAACGGTATCGGATGCCGGGCTGCAGGCGCGCTTTCGGATCGCCAATGCCCGCGCCGCGAGCGAGATGCGAGGCCTGGTCGCCTGGCTCCACGGCAAGCGCCGCCAAGCACCCGGACGCTACGCCCTCGGGGCCGAGCGCTTCCAAGCGATGCTGCGTGCGACCGAAGGCGTGGACATCCCCCTCGATCGGCTGGAGCAAGTCGGCTGGGAAGATATGGCCCGCAACCTCGGCGCCTTGCGGGCGACCTGTGATCATTATCTCCAGAGAGACGGGCTCAAGGACTGCGTCGCCCGGATGCGCCAGGCCAAGCCCGCCGGCGGCCCGTTGGCCGAGGCCCGCCGCCAGCTCCCGGTGCTCAAGCGCTTCGTGGAGGGCCGCGGGCTGGTCAGCATCCCCGGAACCGAAGAGGCCGAGATTGCGGAGTCGCCCCCCTATCAGCGCTGGAACCCGGCCTACATCGATATCCCCGGTCCCTTCGAACAGGGCCTCATGTCGATCTATTACGTCGCCCCACCGGACCCGAAGTGGTCGCCCTTGGACCGCGCGGCCTATCTCCGCGCCGAGGCCGATCTCCTGTTCATCTCGGCCCATGAGGTGTGGCCGGGGCATTTCCTGCAGCACCTGCATGCCCACCGCGCGCGCTCACGGCTCGCCCAGGTGTTCGTCGGCTATGGCTTCAGCGAGGGCTGGGCCCACTATGCCGAGGAGCTCTTGTGGGAAGCGGGGTTCCGCCACGGCGATCCGGCGGCCCATATCGGACAGTTGTTGAATGCGCTCCTCCGGAACGCGCGTTACCTGTCCGCCATCGGGTTGCACACCGGCGGCATGACGCTGGCGGAGTCCGAGCGTATGTTCCGCGAGCTGGCGTTCCAGGACCCGGCCAACGCCCGCCAGCAAGCGGCACGCGGGACCTTCGATCCGGCCTATCTCAACTACACGCTCGGCAAGCTCATGATCCGCAAGCTCCGCGACGACTGGACGCGGCGGCGCGGCGGCCGCTCCGCCTGGCGCACCTTCCACGACCGGCTCCTCTCCTACGGCGCCCCCCCCATCCCGCTCGTGCGCCGAGAGATGCTCGGCCCTGCGGCCGGACCGGCGCTCTAAGAATCGGTCGCATTGTCCAGCGAGGCGACCGCCGTCTGGCAATACGACGGACCGGCCATCGACATCGGGCCTCCCCGGACATACAAGATCCATGGAACGACCGCAACTCAACTGGATCGCCAACTTCATCTGGGGCATCGCCGACGACGTCCTCCGCGATCTCTACGTCCGCGGCAAGTATCGCGACGTCATCCTCCCCATGACCGTCCTCCGCCGTCTCGACGCCGTGCTCGCGCCGACCAAGCAGGCCGTGCTCGACATGAAGGCGTCGCTCGACAAGGCGGGCATCGTCCACCAGGACCCGGCTCTGCGGCAGGCGGCGGGGCAGGCGTTCTGCAACACCTCCAAGTTCACCCTGAGCGACCTGCGCGCCCGCGCCAGCCAGCAGCAACTCAGGGCCGACTTCGAGGCCTACCTCGACGGCTTTTCACCCAACGTTCAGGACGTGCTCGACAACTTCGAGTTTCGCAACCAGATCCCGCGGCTCTCGAAGGCCGATGCGCTCGGTTCATTGATCGAGAAGCTGCTTTCGCCATCGATCAATCTGAGCCCGAACCCCGTCCTGAACGGCGATGGGTCAACGAGGCAACCCGGCCTCGACAACCACGCGATGGGCACCATCTTCGAGGAGCTGGTCCGGCGCTTCAACGAGGAGAACAACGAGGAAGCGGGCGAGCACTGGACACCGCGCGACGCGGTGAAGCTCATGGCGAAGCTGGTCTTCCTACCCATTGCGAACCGGATCGAGTCGGGCACCTACCTGCTCTACGACGGCGCATGCGGCACGGGCGGGATGCTCACCGTGGCGGAGGAGATGCTCCGGGAGCTGGCACAGGACGACCGCAAGCAGGTCGCGACGCACCTCTACGGCCAGGAGATCAACGCCGAGACCTACGCCATCTGCAAGGCCGACCTAATCCTGAAAGGCGAGGGCGACGCGGCGGACAATATCGTCGGCGGCCCGGAGCACTCGACGCTTGCCAACGACGCCTTCCCCTCGCGAGAGTTCGACTTCATGCTGTCGAATCCGCCCTACGGCAAGAGCTGGAAAAGCGATCTCGAACGTATGGGTGGAAAAGACGGGATCAAGGACCCGCGCTTCGTGATCGAGCACGCCGGAGACGCCGAGTATTCGCTCGTCACCCGTTCGAGCGATGGCCAGATGCTGTTCCTGGCGAACATGCTCTCGAAGATGAAGGCGGGCACGAAGCTCGGCAGCCGCATCGCCGAGGTACACAACGGGTCGTCGCTTTTCACCGGCGATGCCGGCCAGGGCGAGAGCAACATCCGCCGCTGGATCATCGAGAACGACTGGCTCGAAGCCATCGTCGCCCTGCCCCTCAACATGTTCTACAACACCGGCATCGCCACCTACATCTGGGTGCTCACCAACCGCAAACCGGCACACCGCCGCGGCAAGGTGCAGTTGATCGACGCCACGCAGTGGTTCCGACCCCTCCGCAAAAACCTCGGCAAGAAGAACTGCGAGCTGTCCGAGGCGGACATCCAGCGCATCTGTGACACATTCCTCGCGTTCAAGGAAACCGAGCAGTCCAAGATTTTCCCGAACGCGGCCTTCGGCTACTGGAAGGTGACAGTCGAGCGGCCGCTGCGCTTGAAGGTCGATCTGGGCGACGACCGCCGGCGCTTCTTCCGTCATGCCTGCTTAGAAGCGGATGAGGAGCCAATCGCCAACGTCGTCGATCGTGTTGCCGAGACGCTTGGGCGAGGCCTTTACACTGACTTTAACGAATTCCTTTCCGCAGTCGAGCGCGATGCCGACGCGCACAGGGTAAAACTCACGGCGAAGCGAAAGAAGCTGCTCCAAACCGCCCTTGCCGAGCGTGATGAGGGCGCGAGGGAGGTGATTGCGCGAGTCCACAAACCCCGGAGGGCAGAGGCCGACGCTTTGCAGGGGCTGTTTCCAGTCACCCTCAACGGCAGGGAGCACGTGGTCGAGTACGAGCCCGACACCGAGCTGCGCGACACCGAGCAGGTGCCGCTTCTGGAAGAAGGCGGCATCGCGGCCTTTCTGCGCCGCGAGGTGCTGCCCCATACGCCGGACGCCTGGTACGATCCCCAGAGCGTCAAGGTCGGCTACGAGATCAGCTTCACCCGTTATTTCTACAGACCGCAGCCGCTGCGCACCCTGGAGGAGATCCGCGCTGACATCCTAGCGCTGCAAAAGGAGTCCGCGGGGCTGCTGAGCGACCTAATTGGGGGACAGATTCGATGACTGAGCGGCAGACGCTCCTGGAGTCGATCGCCAGCACGGCAGCGGACTACCGCGCTGGCGAACTTGCTACGCTAACGCCGGCGCATGTGGATCGCTGGACCAAGCAGTTTGACAAGGAGGTCCAGCTTCCGTTGGTCCGTGAGCTTAATCACGTGCTTCCGCATACCTACTTCTCGCGGACCCGTGTTCAGGCTTTCCTTGCAGGCTTGGTTATCAACGAGAACCTCGCTGGCAAAAACGTCTGCGATTTCTGGAAGCAGACTAACTTCCTCCATATCCAACAATACGGCCATTCACAAGCAGAGCTGCTTGCGGTCTTCGATAGCGTTCTGAAAGCGGAGTGTGGGATAATGACAGCTCAGTGTAGTTCGGTCAATGGCGCGTACATATATCTTGATGATGTGATGTACTCCGGGAAGCGGATCGGCAACGACCTTGACGCTTGGATTCGTGGCCCTGCGCCTGCATCGGCAACCGTCAATGTGATCGTGATAGCTATTCACACGCTCGCGGAGTATCTGGTGAAAAAGCGATTGCGAGTGACTATTGCTGAGTCTGGGAAGAACATCACGATAAGGTATTGGCGTGCGGCGAACATTGAGAACCGCAAGAGTCAGAAGAAGGATTCGGGAGTATTGTGGCCAGCTCAGCTTCCGGAGGACGCTCGCCTGAGCGCGTACTTGGGGTTGCCGCACAGATTCCCCTTTGAGCCGAGGCCGCCAGGCGGACGACTCGGCCCCTTTTCTTCCGAAGAAGGCCGACAGTTGCTTGAACGCGAGCTACTTCTTGCCGGCGTGAAGATTCGGGCTTCCTGTGAAAACCCAAAGGACATCATGCGGCCCCTAGGCTTCAGCGCGTTCGGCCTGGGCTTCGGATCGATGATCGTCACATTCCGCAACTGCCCAAACAATAGCCCGCTTGCTTTGTGGTGGGGAGACCCGGCCGCCGGGCCGAACCATCCGTTCAACAAGTGGTATCCACTCTTCCCTCGGAAGACGTACGGGGCCGAGATCGCCTTTGATGTCGTGGACTTCTAAAACGCTAAAGGACTCGCAGTTGCGCACGTACGATCGCGCGACCAGCGTAGTGTTCCTTAAGACCAACGAGGAGTTCGGCGGCCTGTCAAACATGGCCGGCGGCTTTCCGCTGAAGGTCAACGGGTTGCGTATACTTACGTCGGAAGCGCTGTACCAGGCCTGCCGCTTTCCGCATCGGCCGGAGGTGCAGCGGCTCATCGTAGAACAAGCAAGCCCAATGACCGCCAAGATGAAGAGCAAGCCGTATCGGGGCGATTCGCGCCCCGATTGGGATTGGATGCGAGTCAAGATTATGCGCTGGTGCCTGCGCGTGAAGCTCGCCCAGAACTGGGCCTTCTTTAGCAACCTGCTGCTGAAGACGGGCGACCGGCCCATCGTCGAGCAGTCGCGGAAGGACGACTTCTGGGGGGCAAAGGAGACGGAGGAAGGCACGCTAGTTGGCCGAAACGTGCTCGGGCGCTTGCTCATGGAGCTTCGCGAGGCGGTGAAGACGGTAGGCAGGGACACACTGTGGCGCGTCGAGCCGCTGCAAATCCCCGACTTCTTGCTCGATGGCCGGCCTATCGCGGTGGTGCAACCCATAGGCGTAGAGAGAGCGGGACTCTCACCACCCCTGACACTCGATGGTGCACGCGGTACAGGCACCGGCGTCGGGATGAGGCAGGCTTCGCAATTCGATCCACCGCCAGTGAAGGAGGCCCAGACGCATGCATATGCGAGCACGAGCACGAAGAGCGTAGGTATCGACAACCTCAACCCCTATCCCGCCTACAAGGACTCCGGCGTGCCATGGCTGGGGGAGGTGCCGGCGCATTGGACGATAAAGCGACTCAAGTCGGTGGTCAGTAATGTCATTCAGCAAACCACCGAACGGAAGGGCAGCGACCTCTATATCGCCCTCGAACATGTCGAGAGTTGGACGGGTCGTCTTAAGCACACGAGTCCAGATGTCTCGTTCGATAGCCAGGTCAAACGATTCCAAACGGGAGACATTCTGTTCGGCAAGCTCCGGCCGTACCTTGCCAAAGTCACGCGGCCAAAGAGCGATGGTGTTTGCGTGGGTGAGTTCTTGGTCTTTCGCCCCTGCGCTTCCAACGCCGTCGCGCCCTATTTCGAGCAAGTACTTCGATCGAGGCCCGTCATTGACGCAATCAACAGCTCTACCTTTGGGGCAAAGATGCCTCGCGCTGATTGGCAGTTTGTGGGCGGAATGCCGGTCACGATTCCCCCCCTCCCCGAACAAGCCGCCATCGCCCGCTTCCTCGACCACGCGGACCGGCGCATCCAGCGCTACGTCCGCGCCAAGCAGAAGCTGATCAAGCTGCTGGAAGAGCAGAAGCAGGCCATCATCCACCGCGCCGTCACCCGCGGCCTCGACCCCACAAATTCGCCGGGAGCGAATGTGAATGCCGGCCAACAGGCCGGCTGCCCGAAGGGCGAGGGCAGGGAAAGCCCGAGTAGCGTCCGCCTCAAGCCCGCGGGCGTGGAATGGCTAGGAGACGTGCCACAACATTGGGAGGTGGTGCGCGTTAAAGAGGTGACAACCCCAGTTGAGCAAGGTTGGTCTCCCCAATGCGATGCTCAGCCAGCGTCAGACCATGAATGGGGTGTTCTCAAAGTAGGGTGCGTCAACCGAGACGCTTTTGACGAGGGCCAAAACAAGAAGCTGCCTGCAACACTGGAGCCTATTCCTGACCTTCAGATTCGGGATGGGGACATCCTTGTGAGTAGAGCCAACACTCGTGAACTTCTTGGATTGGCTGCTCTCGCGGTTAATCCACGTGAAAAGCTGATGCTTTGCGACAAGCTGTTTCGGTTTCGCGCTAAGCCCGAACGAGCCGATCCGCGCTTCCTCGTGTATGCAATGCGCCAAAAAACAAGCCGCGATCAAATCGAGAGCAGCACGAATGGCGCAAGCGACTCCATGCAGAATATTGGGCAGGGCGTTGTGCGGAACCTCTTCCTATCGCTACCTCCTGTGGACGAGCAACGTGAAGTGGTTGCGGCGCTTGACGCTCAGACGTGCGTACTTGGAATCGCGGTTGCTCAGGCCCAACGCGAAATCAACCTCCTCCGCGAATACCGCACCCGCTTGATCGCCGACGTGGTCACCGGCAAGCTCGACGTGCGCGAGGCTGCGGCGCGCTTGCCGGACGAGGCCGATGAGCCGGAAGCGCTGCAGGACATCGACGCCCGCTTGGAGGGCGACAACGACACCGATAAGGCCGACCTCGACACCGTGCCCGACGAGGCCCTGGCATGATCACCGACCGCAGCTCGGCCTATTTAGTCGGCCTAGTACACGAGCTGCGCAAGCTGCCTGCCGAGACCCAGTGGCTGGAATTCAAGCAGAACACGGCCGATCCGCCGGAGATCGGTGAATACCTCTCGGCTCTGGCGAACTCGGCGGCGCTATGTGGGAAGGCCTATGGGTATCTTTTGTGGGGTATCGAAAATGAAACGCACGCCATCGTCGGCACTCGCTTCTCTCCCCATGCCGTTAAAGTTGGCAACGAAGAGCTGGAAAACTGGCTTTTGCGTCTGTTGGCTCCAAGGGTCCATTTTCGGTTCTATCCTATCGATGTGGACGAGCATTCTCTGGTGCTACTGGAGGTTGGCCGGGCATTTCGGCACCCGGTGCAATTCCAGAACCAGGAGTTCATTCGGGTGGGCTCGTACAAGAAGAAACTCAAGGACTTCCCAGAGAAAGAGCGGGAGCTGTGGCGCATTTTCGACCAGATACCGTTCGAGGCCTTGATCGCGGCAGGCGATGTGGCCAGCGACGAGGTGTTGCGGCTGTTGGATTACCCCGCCTACTTCGAACTGCTCGGGCTACCTTTGCCAGCGGCCAAGCGCGGCATCTTGGAAGCCCTGGCGGCGGACGAATTGATTGTCCGGACCGAGTGCGGCGCGTGGAACATCAGCAACCTGGGGTCTATTCTGCTGGCCAAGAAACTAGGGGACTTCCGGGTGCTCAAGCGCAAGGCGGTCCGAGTGATTGTGTACAAGGGCAACAGCCGAGTGGAGACCATCCGGGAGGAGGAAGGGACGAAGGGCTACGCCAACGGTTTCGAGGGACTCATCGGATTCATCAATGGATTGATTCCAACCAATGAAGTTATCGAGCAGGCGCTCCGGAAGAGCGTGCCCATGTATCCGGAGCTGGCCATCCGCGAGCTGGTGGCCAACGCGCTTATCCATCAGGATTTCTTCATTTCGGGTGCAGGCCCGACCGTCGAGATCTTCAGCGATCGCATGGAAATCACTAACCCCGGCACGCCGCTTGTGGAGACCGAGCGCTTTCTCGATTCTCCGCCACGTTCACGGAACGAAACCTTGGCCTCCTTGATGCGGCGCATTGGGGTCTGCGAGGAACGGGGCAGCGGTGTGGATAAGGTAGTATTCCAGACCGAGTATTACCAGCTACCGGCCCCGATATTCGAGGTGACGGGAGACAACACTCGGGCGGTGTTGTTCGCTCACCGCTCCCTGACCAGGATGGACAAGGCCGACCGGATCCGGGCATGTTACCTCCATGCGTGCCTAAAGTATGTGAATCGCGAGTACCTGACCAACAGTTCCATTCGGAACCGATTTGGCATTGAGCCTCAGAACATTGCCGTCGCATCGCGACTGATTCGGGAGGCAGTAGAGGCCGGTGCAATCGCCCCCTATGACGAAGCGGCAGCGCCGAAGCTGATGAAGTATGTCCCGTGGTGGGCTAGCCCGGGTGGCGACGCTTGATGGGTACTTGATAACACACACCCGGCGCACCGGCAGATCGCCGGGCTGCTCACGCAACTGATTGATTTATATGTTTATGCGTATTCTCCGGATACTTGATGGGTACTTGATGGCCCAGTGAGAATCGTATGAGTACCGACACCAGCGAGAAGGGTCTGGAGGGCCTCGTCGTTGCGGCAATGACGGGGCTGCGGGAGGCGCCAACGCGGGAAGGCAGTGTCTCCAAGCCGCCGGTCCCCTACGGGGGTACGGGCTGGCTTTACGGACATGCCGAGGACTACGACCGCGAGCACTGCGTGGATCTGTTCCAGCTCCGCGCCTTCCTGAGCGCGACACAGCCGAAAGTCGCAGAGGCACTCGACCTCCGCCAGGACAGCCCGACACGGCGCAAGTTCCTGGCCCGGCTGCAGGGCGAGATCTCCAAGCGCGGCACGATCGACGTGCTGCGCCACGCGGTCAGGCACGGGCCACACCACCTCGACCTCTTCTACGGTACCCCATCGCCGGGCAACGACCGGGCGCAGGCGCTGTACACGGCCAATCGCTTCAGCGTGACGCGCCAACTGCGCTACAGCCGCGACGAGACCCAGCTCGCGCTCGACCTCGGCCTCTTCATCAACGGCCTGCCGGTCGCCACCTTCGAGCTCAAGAACAGCCTCACCAAGCAGACCGTGGAGGACGCCATCCAGCAGTACAGGCGCGACCGCGATCCGCGCGAGAAGCTGTTCGAGCTCGGGCGATGTGTCGTGCACTTCGCCGTGGACGACCACGAGGTGCGCTTCTGCACGCACCTGCAAGGCAAGGGCTCGTGGTTCCTGCCCTTCAAGCTGGGCTGGAACGATAGCGCGGGAAATCCTCCCAACCCAAACGGCCTCAAGACCGACTACCTGTGGAAGCGCATCCTCACCCGCGAGGGGCTGACCGACATCCTCGAGAACTACGCCCAGGTCGTCGTCACCAAAGACGAGAAGACCGGCCGCAAGAAGGCGGTGCAGATCTGGCCGCGCTTGCACCAGCTCGATGTGGTGCGCAAGCTCCTGGGGGACGCAGCTCAGCACGGCGCAGGCCGGCGGTATCTGATCCAGCACTCGGCGGGGAGCGGAAAGTCCAACTCCATCGCCTGGCTCGCCCACCAGCTCATCGGGCTTGCCAGACGGGCAACCACGAGGGTTGCCCCTACCAGCCTCGCATCCGATGCGGTGCCGTCCTCCGTAGGGGCACCCCTTGTGGTTGCCCATGGTGACGGCGCGCCGGTGTTCGATTCCATCATCGTAGTCACAGACCGGAAGATCCTCGAC
>JBOIDT010000080.1:0-14394 GCA_050740755.1 Gammaproteobacteria bacterium | reverse complement strand
CTAGGGACTGCCCCAGAGCTCCTCTAGCCGCTTGGCGCGGCCGCAGCTATATTTATAGAACTCGTAGCGCACCGGATTCTTTCGGTAATAATCCTGGTGGTATTCCTCGGCCGGGTAGAAGGCCCCCGCCGCCACGATCTCCGTGACAATGGGCGCCTTAAAGCGCTGCGAGAAAGCCAGTTTGGATGCGTCGGCGAGCCGTTTCTCTTCGTCGTCGTGGTAGAAGATCGCCGAGCGATACTGGTTGCCGTGGTCGCAGAACTGGGCGTTCGGGGTCAGCGGATCGATGTTGTGCCAGAAGACCGTGAGGAGTTGCCCGTAATTCACCCGCGACGGATCATAGCGGACCTCGATGGCCTCGGCATGCCCGGTGCCGCCGTCCGAGACGTCCTGGTAGGTCGGGCTGACCGGCTCACCGCCGGTATAGCCCGAGGTCACCGACCCCACCCCGGGGACCTTTTCGAACGCCTCCTCCATGCACCAGAAACAGCCCCCCGCGAAGGTCGCCACCGATTCGGGAGCGCCGAGCACGAGCTGCCCGGCGAAGGCGAAGGCCCACGACATTATCCAGGGCCTGGAATTCTTGGGTCTCACCAATGTCACCGACCGCAATGGATACTCACGTGCTAAATGTAGCGCAAAACCACGATCAGCGCGCCGAGCCGAGCTGCCGCAGCACGTGCCACAGCGAGCGGACATCCGACCAGGATTCCGGCAAGACCAGGGTGATGGCGATCTGCTCGAGCGCGGCGAGCACACAGAGGGGCGTCGCCAGCCGGAAGGGCCAGGTCGGGCCCCCCGCGAACATGACGAGCGCCGCACCCCCGGCGGCCGCGGCGGCGAGCTTCACCGCCCAGGTGTGGTAGCTCGTGAGTGCCCGAAACTTCAGGAGCCCGAACAGCGCCGGCACGGAGTAACTCGCGATCACCAGGATGACGAACGGGGCCTCCTGGCGCAAGAGCTCGGGCCACAGCCACCACGCCGAGATGGGGATGGTGATATAGATGACCACATCGGCCGCGGTGTCCAGCATCGACCCGAGCTCGGACTCCTGGTGAAACCAGCGCGCCAGGAATCCATCGAGGGCATCGCTCACGAACGACAGCACCAAGACGGCGACATAGGCCCGCGGATAACCGTGCCACGCGAGGTAGAGCAACAAGGGCGCCGCGAGGAAGCGGAAACAGCTCAGAAGATTGGGCAGGTTCGCGATGCCGTTCCAACCAGCCATGGCGCACGCCTCGGCTCTCAGGGCGCTCCGGGGTCGCGCCGGCGGGACGACCCCAGGAGCCCCTCGACTACCCCCTCGGTCCGATCTTTAAGCGTTTTCAACCAGCGCCGCGCCCAAGCGAACTCGATCCCGAGGATCCCGAGGCCCACCGGGATCACGATGAACGCGGGGCCGGGCAACACGATCATGGCAACCCCGACCAACAGCACCGTGAGCCCGAAACCCCCGATCACCAAACGGCGGGCCAGCTTGTAACTCATCTGCATCGCCGAGCGCATGATCACCGCACCCGGCGTCTGCGCTGGGTTCGAACCGTCTTGGCGCCCTTGACGGGGCGTTCACCCGCGGACACGCCGGTGTCGAGGGCGAACGACGCATACAGGGCCGCATGGTCCGAGAGCCTGCGCCATGGATCCCCGCTCAAGCACTGGCAGGCCGTAGGCCGGGCCCCGCGATAGAAGATGCGGTCGACCGGCAGGAGCGGGAGCCATACCGGGTAGGTCCTGGCCGGGCGCCGTGTGAGGGTCACGAACACATCCGACAATCCGAAATCATCGTGCACCTGGCGCCCCGCCTGGCCGGTCCAGTCGTTGAAATCACCGGCGATGATGAGGGGCGCATCATTCGGCACGTGCGAGCGGATGCGCTCGCATAGGACCCCGAGTTGCCGCCGCCGCTCGATAGCGCGGAGCCCGAAATGGACGCAGATGACGTGCACCGGCCGCTGGGCCTTGGGGGGCTCGATCACGCCGTGCAGCACGCTGCGGCTCGCGAGCCGGCTGCCCGAGACATTGATGTTCTCCCAGGACACGATGGGGTGCTTGCTCAGGATGGCATTGCCGTGGTGACCGGCGTCGTAGATGGCGTTCTTGCCGTAGGCCTGGTGGGGCCAGATCCCCCCGGCCAGGAACTGGAGCTGAGGGATGTCGGGCCAGTCGTCGATGAAACGCTCGCGGTAGGCGTGCTCGCCCTGGATCTCCTGTAAAAACATCAGGTCAACCTCGGTCTGGACCAGCGCTCTGCGCATCGAGTGCAGGACGAATCGGGTGTTGCCGGCGCTGAAGCCCTTGTGGATGTTGTAGGTCATCACGCGCAGATAGAAGGTCTCGGTGCTGGGTTCGCTCATCGTACCGGCGTTCGGTTTCAGATCGACCCGGCCCTGGCACGCCGTCGACCGAGGGGGGAGCGCATGATCCGCGTACCTGACCGGGATCGATTCCGGTTGATCGGAACCGGCCATCCGCGGGCCAGGCGCGGTCCGCGCCACTGCCAAGGCCCATCGGCTCACCCCGAAGCCAACCGCGTCCAGAGGGTCGGCACCCAGACCGAAACGAGCAGCACGAGGAGCCACGCCTCGCAGCGGATGATGCGTGCATAGCGCGCGACCTCGGGCGCTTCCGCTCCCGACATGAAGACCCGGCTCATGGTCATGTCGAGCGGCAAGACGAAGGCGACCAGAGTGGCCAGGGCCGGCGCGACCGCACCCCGCATCACGCCGCTCGGGTCCAAGAGCGCGCACGGGGCAAGCGCGACCAGGGACAGGGTCGCGATCGCGAGCAGGCTGCGCAGCGGACCCATCCACGCGACGAACCGCGCGACCGTCCTCACCCCACGTCCGGACGTACCCCCCCGCAAGGAAGATGACATTTTCATGGCTCGGCCCGGACCCGTTCCACCACCGCGCGCGTGAATGCGGCGGTCGTGGCCGTACCGCCGAGATCGCGGGTCCTGATCCGGTCGTCGTCGAGCGTCCGGCACACGGCGCGCCGTACCCGCTCCGCCGGCCCGGTGAGTCCGACGTGGTCGAGCATCATGGCCCCCGCCATGATCACGGCCGTGGGGTTGGCGATGCCCAGTCCGGCGAGGTCGGGGGCCGAGCCGTGCACGGCCTCGAAGATCGCGGCGTTCGCACCGATGTTCGCGCCTGGGGTGGTGCCGAGACCCCCGACCAGCCCGGCGATCTCGTCGGAGAGGATGTCTCCGAACATGTTGGTGGTCAGGATCACGTCGAACTGTTGCGGGTTGATGACGAGCTGCATGGCGCAGTTGTCCACGATGCGCTCTTCGATCTGCAGCCGGCCCTGGTATTCGCGCCCGATATCGAGCGCCGTATCGAGGAACAGGCCGGTGAGCTTCTTAAGTATATTGGCCTTGTGGACCACGGTGACCTTCTGGCGCCCATGGCTCAAGGCGTACTCGAAGGCGAAGCGAGCGATCCGCCTGCAACCGAAACGGGTGATGATACCGGAGGCCTCCGCCACGGCCCTGGGGTCGTCGTCGATGGGGATGAAGTGCTCGACGCCGACGTAAAGCCCCTCGGTATTCTCCCGCACCAAGACCAGATCGATGTCCTCGAAGCGTCCGCCGCGGAACAGGCTCCTGGCCGGTCGCACGTTGGCGAACAGCGTGAAGGTGTTGCGCAACGCCACGTTGACGGAACCGTAGCCGCCACCGACGGGGGTGGTCAGGGGGCCCTTGAGCGCCAGGCGGGTGCGCCGGATGCTCTCGATGGTGGCCTCGGGCAACGGATCCCCGGCCTTGGCCAGGCCCTCCATGCCCGCGCGTTGCACGTCCCATTCAAAGCGGCCGCCGGCGGCCTCCAGGACCTCGATGGCGGCCGTAACGATCTCCGGCCCGATACCATCCCCATTGATCAAGGTCGCCGGGATCGAGGTCGCCGGTAGGGTCGTCGTCATCGTCGGGCAGCGTCCGGTTGTGGGCTATGGACGGGCGACTGTTGCTCGCCCCCGCTGCGCATGGTGCGCCCCTCGCTCGCAGGTATTGTAATCCCCAGATATTGTAATCCCCAGATATTGTAATCGAAGTTGCCTATGGGGCACCCGGCTCGGCCCGCGAGCCGTCCCAAGGTAGGCTCAGGTTCCCAAGGCGCTCCCCCCGGGGAGACGGGCGCCCGGTCTCCCCGAGCGGAGAGAGGGTTTCAGGGGATCACCGGCCCAGCGCCATATTTTTGACATCCGACCCGGCGGGTGTTTAACTAGCCGCTCTGCGGCCCAATCGAGAGGAGAGATGCAAGCGCCCGTGTATCACCACCACGCCTTGATCGTCGACCACGATGCGGGAACCCGACAGCGCGTCGCGGCCATTCTCGAGTTCCTCGAGTTCCAGGGGATCGCGAACTGCGAACCGGCCCGATTTCAGGAGGCGCTGGCGGAGGCGCCGTCCTATGACCTCGTCCTTCTGGGTGATGTCGGCCTGCCGGTCGTTCGAAAGGAGCTCGTGAAGCAACTTCAAGCACAGCACCCGAACATCGCGGTGCTGCTGATCCTCGACCCCAGGACGCCGCGCCCGCCGAGCGAGCCCGGCATCGCCACCGTGTGGCTCCCCTTGCGCCACGACGACCTAACCGCGGCCCTCGGCAAGATCGAGCGGCACCGCTCATCGCGCCAGGGCAACGGCACGAGACCGGTCGAATTGTTTCGCAGCCTGGTCGGGACCAGCCCGGCCATCAAGCGTATCACCAAGATGATCGGCATGGTGACCGGCACCGACGCCAATGTCCTCATCACCGGCGAGTCCGGGACCGGAAAAGAGGTGGTGGCGCGGCACGTCCACTACCATTCCAAGCGCCGCAACCGCCCGTTCGTCCCGGTCAACTGCGGGGCCATCCCCTCGGAGCTCCTGGAATCCGAGCTGTTCGGGCACGAGAAGGGCGCCTTCACCGGTGCCATTACGATGCGCCAGGGGCGTTTCGAGCTGGCCGAAGGCGGCACGATCTTCCTCGACGAGATCGGGGATATGGGCCTCACGATGCAGGTCAAGCTCAACCGCGTCCTCCAGGACCGCACCTTCGAACGCGTGGGCAGCAACAAGAGCCTCACGGCTGACGTTCGCATCGTCGCCGCGACCCACGTCAACCTGGAAGAGGCCATCGCCCGGGGCGCGTTCCGCGAGGACCTCTACTATCGCATGAATGTCTTCCCCATCGAGATGCCGCCCCTGCGCGAACGGACCGAGGATCTGCCCCTGCTCATCGAAGACCTGATCGCGCGCGGCGAGTACGAGGGCCGCGGCCGCATCCGTCTGACCACGCGCTGCCATGCGTCGCTCGCGCGCTATCCCTGGCCCGGCAATGTGCGCGAGCTCGCGAACCTCATGGAACGCCTGGCCATCCTGTGCCCGAACGGCCTCGTGGACCTGCCCGATCTGCCGGTCAAGTACCAGGCCGCCGATCTGATGGAATCGGACTTCCCAGCCGTCGAGGCTGACGTAACGGCGGGGGTGTCCGTGCGCGACGCGGGCTTGGGCCTGACGCGCCTGCCCCGCACCGGGCTCAACCTCAAAGAACATCTGGACAGCCTCGAATACTCGCTCATCATCCAGGCCCTGGACGACTCCGATTGGGTCGTCGCGCACGCGGCCCAGCGCCTCAGGATGGGGCGCACCACCTTGGTGGAAAAGATGCGCAAGTTCGATATTCAGCGCGCCGAGGACCGGCCGCCGGCCTGAGCGGCGCCCCGTGCCGATCCCGCTGGAGGAAACCGTTTTCCTTCGACCGGACCTAGAAACGCGCCTCCGGGTGCAGCCATAACGCTCGAGGATCCCATGCAACCGGTCTTCATCATCCGCCATGCCGACGGTGCCGGACCGGGCTATCTCGCCGAGTTCCTGGCCTTGCGCCGCGTGCCGCTGGAGCTGTTTCGGCTCGATCAGGAAGAGACGATGCCCGCGACGCTCTCACACGCCTCCGGGCTCGTGGTCATGGGCGGGCCGCGCCCTGGAGAAGGAAGACACGGTGCGTCCGCCGCCGCGGGGTCCCCGACGTTCGAATGCGAATGCGATCTGGTCGTCGAAGCCTGCGATCGAGGCCTCCCTGTCATCGGCCACGGGTTCGGGGCGGAGATCGTGTGCCTGGCCCTGGGGGGCGGTGTGGCGACCGACCCGAACCGCGAGATCGGCTGGTTTCCGGTGCAGGCGGCGAGCGGGACGATCGCGAAACGCTGGTGGCAGGGCCTGCCGGCCACTACCGAGGTATTCCACTGGCGCGACACGACACTGTCCCTCCCCCCCGGTGCGGACGCCTTGCTACAACGCGATCAAGGCTTCGTCATGGACAAGGTCCTGGCCCTACAATGCCACGTGCAGGTCACGCCCAAGATGGTCACCGAGTGGGTGGCACGCTATCATGGGGCGCTTCATGGTCCTGCCGATGGTGCGTCGGACCGAGTGCAGACGGAGACCGAGATCACACGCGCCCTGCCGCAGCGGGTCCGGGCGCTGCGGCGGATAGCCGACCCTGTTTACACCCACTGGCTGCAGGGTTTCAACGAGCGGCCGGACAGTAAATAACGGCGACCCTCCCCGTGCGATGCGATTGCCATGCCCCCGCATGAGAGCGCGGCGTTCGATAAGAGACGGCAAGGCCGATGATCATCATCCTGCACCCCGACGCCAACAAGAACGACCAGGGATACCAGCGGCTCATGGAGCATCTCGCGGCGCTGCCCGCGATCCGGCCGCGCACCCACATCGAGGTCGGCGCCAAACAGACCCTGACCGAGATCTATCTCATCGGCGATACCTCGTCCCTGGACAGTAAGGAGATCGAGGGCTTCGAGATCGTGGATCGCGTGGTGCGGATCTCTCAGGAGTATCGGGTCCTCGGCCGGCACAAGGGCGACACGCGGCCGAGCCACTTCGAGTACAACGGCGTGCGTTTCGGGCAGGACGGCTTGCAGATCTTCGCCGGCCTGTGCGCGGTGGATACACGCGAGCACGTCGAGGCCATGCTGCGTGCCTTGAGAGACCACGGCCAGGTATGCACGCGCATGGGTGCGTACAAGCCCAGGACCAACCCCTATTCCTTCCAGGGCCATGGCAAGGACTGTCTGCCGTACGTGTTCGAGGCGGCGGGGAAATACGGCATCCGCGTGATCGCGATGGAGATCGTGCACGATACCAACATCGAGGAGATCGCGGAGGCCCTGCGCCAGTCGGGCGATCCGACCGGCGTGATGCTGCAGATCGGGACCCGCAATACCCAGAACTTCGAGCTCCTGAAATGCGCCGGGCGCCAGAGACGCTTTCCGGTCCTGATCAAGCGCGGCTTCGGCATCACGCTCGAAGAGTCCCTGAACGCCGCCGAATACCTGGCCAGCGAGGGCAACCACAACGTGGTTTTCTGCCTGCGCGGCGTCAAGACCAATATGGGAGACCCGCACCGCAACCTCGTGGACTTCGCCCACATCGCGGCCGTGAAGCGCCTGACACGCATGCCGGTGTGCATCGATCCTTCCCACTCGGTCGGATCGCGGGGCCGCGCACCCGATGGGATCCTGGACGTGTCGCACGCGACGGCCCAGGGGGTCATCGCCGGTGCCAATATGGTGCTGGCGGACTTCCACCCCCACCCCGCCAGGGCGCTGGTGGACGGTCCGCAGGCCCTGACGATCGAGGAGCTGGGACCGTTTCTCGAAGACGTTGCGATCGCGCGCGAGGCGTATGAGAAACGGCGGCGGCTTTATGAGCGCATCGCGACGGAGGCGGGCCTGCGGAGCGCTGTGTGAGGGTCGCCTCGGCGGGTGACGGCGCGGACCGCGCACGCAACCTGCTCTAAAGTCGATGTAGGGCGGGTTAGACGCGCTGTTTGCGTCGTAACCCGCCGAACGCACCCAAGAGGAACTTCCGGTGCCGGACTCATGCACGGCGTTCCGGAAGGCGGGTTACGCGATACAGCCGCTAACCCACCCTGTCAGGTGATCGATTACCACGGGTTGGCGTTCACCCTAGCTGGCGTTCCCTGATCTCGTCGAGGGTCTTGCAGTCGATGCATTGCGTCGCCGTGGGGCGTGCCTCCAAGCGCCTGATGCCGATCTCGACACCGCAGGCCTCGCAGTAACCGTAATCGCCGATCTCGAGGCTCGCGAGTGATTCCCCGATCTTTTTGATGAGCTTGCGCTCCCGCTCCCGGGTGCGGAGCTCCAGCGCGAACTCCTCTTCCTGGGTGGCCCGATCGTTGGGATCCGCGAAGTTGCCGGCATCGTCCTGCAGGTGATGAACGGTGCGCTCCACCTCGTCCATCAGCTCGCGGCGCCACGCCAGCAGGATCTGCCGGAAATGCTCGACCTGCCGCGGGCCCATGTAGTCCTCGCCGGCTTCCGGATCGTAAGGCGTGAACCCGGAGTACCCACCCCACGCGGGGGGCTTCGACGGCGCGGAATGAATCACCGTTTGCTTGGCTGGTTTCTTGGTCACCGACACCGGGTCGACCTCCCCGAACGAGAGGGGCGCATTTGTACCAGAATCGTCTTGAGGGCTCAAGTAGCGCACGGGTGCGATCCATCCTGCAACCGGCACCCGGCCCCATGCCCCGACACGCTTGCCGGGGGTAGACTACGCCCCCAACGGCCCCGGCTCGGAGGGTATACCATGTGCGTGAGATTCCTCTTGGCGTTCGCTTTGGCCGTGGCCAGCCTCGCCGCGGTCGAGGCCCGCCCGCTCGCCCCCGAGGCGGTGCCCGAACCGCTCAAGCCTTGGGTCCCCTGGGTGCTTCACGGCCTCGATGATCTGGGCTGCCCGGCGCTTTTCAGCGATCCGCGCGCGCGGCGCTGCGCCTGGCCGAGCGCGGTCGAGCTCGTGCTCGAAGACAGCGGCGGGACCTTCGAGCAATCGTGGGCGGTGTATCGCGAGGTCGACGTGGCACTGCCCGGCGATCGCCGGCACTGGCCGCAGCAGGTCAAGATCGATGCGGAGCAAACCGCTGTCGGGGAGCGGGATGGCCGACCGGTATTGCGCCTCGGGCCCGGCACCCATCGGATCAGCGGGCGTTTCCAATGGGACCGACTGCCCGATTCCCTCACCCTCCCGCCGGACAGCGGTCGGGTGGGCCTGCGCGTCAAGGGCGAGACCATGGCCCTGCCGGACCTGCGCCCCGATGGGCAGATCTGGCTCATGACAGCGGACGCGAGAGAGGCGGCGGACCGGTTGGATATCCAGGTCTTCCGCCGGCTCACGGATGAGATACCGGTCGAGATCACCACGCGCGTGCAGCTCGATGTGAGCGGACAGGAGCGCGAGCTGGTGTTGAACGGGGCACTGCTCCCGGACACCATCCCCCTGAGACTGGAGAGCCCGCTGCCGGCGCGGGTCGAACCGGGCGGAGCGCTGAGCCTGAAGGTGCGGCCGGGGCGCTGGGTAGTCGAGGTCCTGGGCCGTTGTCCAGCCGACACCGCCACTTTCACGCTCGCGGAGCCCCGAGACCCCTGGCCGAAACAAGAGCTGTGGGTCTTCGATGCGCGGAACCACCTGCGCCTGGTCGAGGTCGAGGGGGTCCCGGCCGTGGACCCAAGCCAGACCACCCTCCCAGACGCCTGGAAGGGGCTCCCCGCCTACCGCGTGAACCCCGGCGACACCCTGACGCTCAAGCTCGTGCGCCGCGGAGACCCGGAGCCCGAACCGGATCGCCTGATCCTCAAGCGCGATCTGTGGCTCGATTTCGACGGCGGCGGTTACACGGTGGCCGACGCCATCACCGGCACCATGACGCGCGGCTGGCGACTCACGGCGGGGGAGCGGCTCGCGCTCGGGCGCGTGGCGCAGGACGGTGTTCCGCAGCTCATCACGGCGCTGCCGGGCTCCCGGCGCCCCGGGGTCGAGGTGCGCCGCGGTACACTCGACCTCGACGCCCGCTCGCGCCTGGAAGGCGCGCTGCGATCGCCCCCGGCCGTGGGCTGGGATCAGGACTTTCAGGGGCTTTCCGCCACCTTGCACCTGCCGCCCGGCTGGCGCCTGTTCTTGGCCCGGGGCATGGACGACGCGACCGCGACCTGGCTCCTGCGCTGGACGCTCCTCGATCTGTTCCTGGTCCTGCTCACCGGTATGGCCATCGGCCATCTGTGGGGTCCGGCCTCGGGCCTCCTCGGGCTCGTGACGCTGACCCTCATCTGGCAGGAGCCCGCGGCCCCCACCACCCTCTGGCTGCACCTGTGCGCCGCCACCGCCCTCGTGCGGGTCCTGCCCGAGGGACGCTGGTCGTCCTTGGCACGCACCTACCGCTTCGGGGCCTTCGGCGTGCTGGCGGTGATCGCAGTGCCGTTCATGGTCGATCAGGTGCGCCTCGCGCTCTATCCGCAACTCGAGCGATCGGGGCCGGCGCCGCTCGCGGGCGTACTCGGCGGGCTGCCGACCCCCGAAGGGGTCTTGAGCGAGACGACCGCCGACCTGGAGATGGGGCGAGTGTCACGTGAGCGAATGTTCGCGAAAAGCCGAGCGCGCGATCAAGAACCCCTGGCGGTCCCGGCATCGCCCGCTGCCCCGGTAGCGGTTGAGCAGCCAGGGGCCCAGGCCGCGGCGGACAAGATGGAGCGATTGCCATCGAAAGCGGCTGCCCTGACCGACGAGATCGACCCCAAGGCCAAGGTACAGACCGGCCCCGGCCTCCCCGAATGGCGCTGGACGGAGGTGGCGCTCACCTGGCGCGGCCCTGTGGTGCGGGACCAGCAGTTATACCTGATGCTGATCCCGCCCTGGGGAAACCTGCTCATGAACCTCTGCGGCGTCGTGCTCCTCGCCCTCCTCGCCGCACGCATGTGGCAGCTCCGCCGCGCCCGGAGGGACGGTAGCGGCGGGATGTCCAGCGGTATGACCCCGGCCCTCGTGATCATTTTCCTCGCCGGCCTCGGCCTTCCCTGCGACCGCGCGCGCGCCGATTTCCCCGACCCGAAACTCCTGGAGACCTTGAAGGAGCGCCTGACGGCGCCACCCGACTGCCGGACGAGCTGCGCCCAGATCGCGCGCGCCGCCATCCAGATCACGCCCACGCTCGTGGCCATGCGCCTGGAGATCCACAGCGATGGATCGGTGGCCGTGCCCTTACCGGTCAATGCCCGGGAATGGATGCCGAGCGAGGTGCTCCTGGACGAGGGGGGCGGCGCGCCGCTCTTCCGGGCACCGGACGGCGGCCTCTGGATCCGCCTGGACACAGGCCGCCACGATGTCGTGGTCGCGGGCCGCCCCCCGCCGCGCGCGCGCCTCACCCTGCCCCTGCCCTTGCGCCCCCACCGGGTCGAGGTGCGTGCCGAGGGCTGGGCCGTCGAGGGCATCCGTGAAGATGGAGTGCCCGAGGGCCAGCTCCAGTTCACCCGCCTGCGGAGCGGGGCGGAGCTACCGGACCTCGAGCCCGGCGCCCTGCCGGGCTTCGCACGTGTCGATCGGCTCCTGCACCTCGGGCTCGACTGGCGTGTCGACACCGAGGTCCGGCGCCTGTCTCCGCTCGGTCAGGCGCTGGTACTGGAGGTCCCCTTGCTCGCCGGTGAATCCGTGACGACCGAGGGCGTGCGGGTGCGCGACGGCAAGGTATTGCTCAGCCTGGCAGCCGACGCCGAGACGACCCGCTGGGCGTCCGTCATCGCCGACAAGCGCCCGGAGCTGACCCTGGTCGCGCCGAAGACGCTCGACTGGATCGAGCGCTGGCGCGCCGATGTGAGCCCCATCTGGCATCTCGAGACGCGTGGCCTCGCGGTGGTGCATCACCAGGACCCGAACGGCCGCTGGCTGCCCGAATGGCGCCCCTGGCCCGGGGAGGCGCTCACCCTGCTCGTGAGCCGGCCGGCCGCCATCGAGGGCCCGACCCTGACCCTGAAGGCGAGCCGCCTGACCGCGGAGATCGGTCAGCGCGCGACCGACAGCACGCTCGTGCTCGCACTCGAAAGCAGCCAGGGCGGGCAACATGCCCTCACCTTGCCGGAGGACGGGCGTCTCCTCCAGGTGCTCATCGATGGGCAGGCCCAACCGATCCGCCAGGAAGGCCGGCAGATCGGCTTTCCCCTGACGCCGGGCGAGCGAGCGATCGAGGTCCGGTTTCGCCAGGACCGGGGCATCACCACCCTGTTTCGAACGCCCGAGCTCGACCTAGGCGCACCGAACACCAACCACAGCCTGGAGGCGCGCCTGGGCAGCGACCGCTGGGTGCTGTTCGTGGGCGGCCCGAGGCTCGGACCCGCGGTGCTGTTTTGGGGCGCGCTCGCCATCGTCGCGCTCCTCGCCTTCGGACTCGGGCGCACGCGCTACACCCCCCTCGCCTTCCGACACTGGTTCCTCCTCGGGATCGGCTTGAGCCAGGGAAGCGCCGTGGGCGCCCTCCTGGTCGCCGCCTGGCTCCTGGCCCTCGCCGCCAGGAAACGCGTGCCGAGCGATCTCGCGCCGCTGCGCTTCGACGCCCTGCAGATCGCCCTCGCGCTCCTGACCTTACTCGCCCTAGGCGCACTCTTCGACGCCGTGCGCCAGGGCCTTTTGGGTCTCCCCGAGATGCAGATCGCCGGAAACGGCTCGACCGCCTCCGCGCTCTCCTGGTACCAGGACCGCAGCGATGCCTCGCTCCCGCGCGCCTTCGTGCTCTCCGTGCCGCTCTGGGTCTACCGGTTCCTGATGCTGGGCTGGGCCCTGTGGCTCGCCTTCGCCCTCCTCCGCTGGCTGCGCTGGGGCTGGGACTGCTTCACCAGCGGCGGCCTATGGAAGCCCCGCAAACCCCGGATCGCCTCCCCGCCCGCCGTTCCCGCCGAGGCCCGGAGCACCGCGGCCCCGGTGCCCTGAGCAGGCGGCTCGCGCGGCATATCACAAAACCCTAATCCCTCCGCCGGCCCGGGTCTCCAACGCGACGTTTACCGTCATTCAACATCGGGCACGAGATCCCGCGCCCATGCGCCTCCGCCGTCCTGACCGCTATGTCCGCTACGTCCCCAACTGCGGGTCCAACCTCGGATCGGGTCCACAAGACGCGGTTGCCCGCCACCAGAATCGATCTCCGAAGGTGTGCTTGCCTTCCGCCCTTAGGGGGTACTATAATTTGTCCAAGTGCTTGATCTTTGGGCCGGGCTGTCCTTATACCCAGCTTCCGTACAGGCTCCTGACGCAAAACAAGAGCACCTTTTAGGGGGTCTACTTCTAGGTTGGGCTTCAAAAAGCATCAAAGCAGAAACAGCAAAGGCATTGTCGGCGCCCTCACTGGTAAACAGAAACTGGATAGCCCATGGCCTTCGACCAAAGGCAAAATGAAGGTGACCATGCCCGGGCGCCGCCCGGCTGCGAGATCGGTGCCTGCACGAGGCGTGGAACACAAGCGCTCCTTCGCCAGGCCCGCTGTGGACCTGCGGCGCTTCGGCGTCCACCGCTTCGAGCGGCGCCTTTCCGAGGCAAAGTTCCGGCGGACCTCAGGCGCCTTGGCCCAACCATGCGCTGCAGCCGACGCCGTGGATCGCCGTCGCCTTTCCAAGCCTCCTTGCCCGGCGCGGCTGATCTTGTTTCGTTGGGCGTCAACCGAAGGAGAATGAAATGCAACTCAGCATTAGTGTAGCTCCGCTAGGTGAAGGCCAGGAATCCTCCTTTTCAGACCTCAAGCTATTCCATACTGGGTGCTCACAGATCCCCATGAAGACTAAGCGCAACCCAGCTGCAAACGAATTCAACATACGGTGCGATTGCGGTTTGGAACTACTGTTAGTAGGAATAGAAGCACAGACAAAATTTACATACACTGCCATCAATGGGCAGGCACAGATCTGCAAATGGCGCGGAAATAGAGTCGGTTTCTGTCGTAGCGGTTGAGTCGGATTGACTGCAATGATTCCCGACGAGCATTTCTATTTGCAGGCCACCCGTGAATTTGAATCGGGCAACCTCAACGAGGCATTGCGCGCAAAAGCAATGGCCTTGGTTGATGACGACGAACAAAAGTTTAAAAAGCAATACATCTCTCTTCGTGTGACACAATTGAAGAAGAATTCTACAACTCGGGGGGTATCGCATGTACTTATAGTAGTCTCCACTTGGGCTGCGTGGCTTTGGATCATATTGTGCCTTGGCGCCGCCATTGTAATGCCGCTCACGGAACGTGGCACTATTCAAATCATAAGTCCTATAGTCAGCCTCATCGGCGCCGCCATTGGATGGGGCGCACTTCGCTTGATAGATTTTGTCAAAACAAAGTGGGCTCAGACAACCTGAGCACGGAAAGGCGCCCTGATATGACGCCCAACAATGCGCTCAAGAGGGACCGCCAAAAAGCGGCGGCCCCTTAGCTTTATCGTTGAACTAAACCGCTTACGCGGTAGGGGTGGTTCTCCTCACGCGTAGCAGGCTGCTGTTCCCATCCCCAGCCTTCCGGTTCTTCGCTTTTTCTTCTATCTGTCTGCCGCACGGGCATCGCCTGA
>JBOIDT010000079.1:0-14594 GCA_050740755.1 Gammaproteobacteria bacterium | reverse complement strand
ACGCCCCACGGCAGGCGTGCGGCGTCCTTCCATTCGAGCACAAACGTGCGGCTACGCGCGTCCACCGGGAGGGTGAACAGCAAGAGGGCCGCGATCATCGCGATCCCCGCATCGGTCAGGAGATACTGCGCCGGCGCCCCTGCGGGTCTATCGACCAGGCCGAGCATACCGGCGAGCGGCTGCCGCAAGACCCAGGCAGCCGCGGCCAGGAGAAACACGATCCCGGTCAGGGCCTCGCCGCGGGAGGGGGGACCGAGGGCCCGTAGCTCCTCCTGGATCAGGGCGCGCGCCCCGGCAACGGGCGCCCCCGGACACGGAAACACGAGCTTGACGAGGCACAGCCACGCGAGCGGCAGAAACACGATCAGGATCGGCAGGCCGATCTTGAGCCATTCCAAAAAGCCGATCTCGACCCCATAGCGGCGCTCGATGAAGCCCATCGCCACGGCATTGGGCGGGGTACCGATGACCGTACCGATCCCCCCGATGGTCGCCGCGTAGGCGATGCCGAGCATCATGCACTTCGCGAAGTTGGCGGCCGACTGCCCTCGACCGCTCGCGAATTGCACCAGGCTCATCCCGATCGGCAGCATCATGACGGCCGTCGCGGTGTTCGAGACCCACATGCTGATCGCCGCCGTGGCCAACATGATGCCGCCGACGAGCTGGGCCGGGCGGGTCCCGACGGCCAGCATGGCGAGGAGGGCGAACCGCCGGTGCAGACCCCAGCGCTCCATGGCGGCGCCCAGCATCACCCCGCCGAGGAACAGGAAGATCACCGGATCGGCATAAGGCGCCGCGGTCGCCTCCATGTCGGCGATCCCGAGGAGCGGGAACACGCAAAGCGGCAGGAGCGCCGTGGCCTCGATCGGCAGGGCCTCCGTGATCCACCAGATCGCCATCCATGCGGCCGCGGCCAAGGTCCTGCGCCCGGCCTCCGAGAGCCCGTCCGCTTCCGGCAAGAGCGCGTACAACCCGAGCGCGGCGAGGGGGCCGGCGGCGAGTCCCAGCCAGCGCACGAGGGTGCCCGCAAGCACCACCGCGTCGCCGGCCGATGGAAGGGGCCTCGTGGCGCGGGACGAAACGCGCATCCGGCCCTCAGACGAGCGCTTCACCCCGCGAAGACTTCAGCCGCGGACTTTCGTCTCTGCCGGTCGGCCGAGTGCCCCGTCACAGCCAGCGATTGACCTTGAGGAACACCAAGAGGCCGCCCGTGATCACCAGAGCGAGCAACCAGAAAAACAGATAGCCATATTCCCACTCGAGCTCGGGCAGGATCCGGAAGTTCATGCCGTACACACCGCACAGGAACGTGAGGGGCAGAAAGATGGCGCTCAGCACGGTGAGCCGGTTGACGATCCGGCTGGTGCGGTGGCTCACCATGCTCAGGTAGAGGTTCAGGGCCTCGGCGAGGATCTCGCGCTCGGTGGAGAGGTCATTGCCCAACCGTTCCAGGGTCCCCACCATATTGCTGAGATACGGCTGCGTGGAGGGATTGACGAATCTCGATCGCCGCAAGGCCAGCTCCTGCAACACCGCGCGGTCTTCCAAGACATTCTTGCGCACCGTGAGCAGGTCGTGGGTGACCTCGGAAACACGGTGAAAGATCGTGTCGTCCAGTTCGCCCAGGATCGAGCTCTGGATCCGCTCGACCTCGTCCTCCAACTTGACCAGTGCCTTGCGGTAGCTCTCGATCAATCGATCCCACAGCTCGAACAGCAGAAACCCCAGGCTCTCGGCGAAGGTCGCGAAAAACTGGCGATAATTCTGCCGCACCTGGTCGAGAAACTCGACCGGGCCGCGATGCAAGGTCACGATGAATCTATCGCCGATGACCACATCGACGTGCGCGACCTGCAGCCGTCCCTCGGTGAAATGCGGCGCCGTCAGGGCCGCATGCAGGCATTCGTCGTAGACATCGTAGCGGCCGCCGCGCGCGTGCGTGACGGCCTCTTCGATGGCGAGGTCATTGACCTCGATCAGGCGCAGGGCCCGCTCGGCGGTCCCGGCGTCACCGATGTCGAGGTCGATCCAGCAGCACAGACCCCGAGCGCAGGCGGCGCCGGCCTCCTCGATCCCGATGGTACGTTCGCACCGGTTCTCGAAGTCGAACTCGACGACGGTGATCGCTGTCATCGTCCACGTCCGACACCGTGTCGCAAAAAGGGGGTCCGCATGCGGTACGGACCGTCGAGCGATCTGCCCGGAGGGCCGCCGAGGGCCGTCATGCGGTTAAGGATCGGCGCGCGTACTTCCATATACAGCGGGCCGTCAGCCCCGGCCGCGGCGGAACAGGGACTCCAGCAAGCTCTCGAACAGGCCCTTCGCGTCGTCCTCGTCCTCGTCTCGGAGCGGCATATCCCGGTAGGCCTCGCGCAGGAAACCCTGCAAGGCCGCGCGGGCGGTGGGTTCGGGGAGGGTGGCGAGGGGGTCCTCGGGCAGGTGGGGCAGCATCCAACTGAGATTGAGGTGGCGGGAGAGGACCTGGCCGCGCCAGTAGCGCTCGTCGCCGAGTAGGAGATCGCGCGCCGCGATGATACGCTCGAAGCGCTCTGGGAACGCGCGCGGGGGATAGCGCCGCGCCAGGCGCTCGAAGGCCTTGAGGACCTCGTCACGCCCGGCCTCCGTGCGCTCGCGGAGGCCGAGTACGGCGAGCGCCTCGTCACGGGCCGAGGTCATCATCGTAGGGGCACCCCTCGTGGGTGCCCACAAGGCGGCTCGTCACGGGCCGAGGTCATCGAATAGCTCTCCTTGTTTCATCGTTTTCTTGGCTGGGATGGATCTCCGGGGTCCGGCGGTCCGTCCGCCGGGCGAGCGCCGCCGCCGCACCGGGATGCCGAGACGCCGCAGCAGCCGTTGGTGGGCGGCGCCGCCCAGGGTGGGCGGCGGGAGGCGGCCGAGCAGGCGTTTCAGGGCCGGCCGAAGCTTGCGGAACGGCCGCTCGGGAAAGGCCTCGGACAGGGCCTCCAGGCGTTGCCAGCCGTCGGCGCGCGTGAACCAGCGCTCGGGGTGGCGCTCCAGGAACTCGATGACGATCCCCTCGGCGGGGGGCAGCTCCCGGCACAAGGCCGTCGCATAGGCCGCGAGCTGGATGAAGGCCGCGTAGGACAGCACCGGCACGGGCATGCCCCGCCAGGCCGCGGTGAGCGCCCCGACGAACACCAGCTCGCGTTCGAGCGCCGCACCGTGGCGTAGTGCCTCGTACACGGCCTCGAGGTAGGCGGCGAGCCCTTCTACCGCGGCACGGCAGGCCTCCGGGGTCGACACCGCGCGCAGCCGGCGGCGCGTGAGCGCGAGCACACACTGCTTCTGCTCTTCCCTGGCGAGGGCCGTGTAGAGGATCGCGCGCGCACGGTCCTGTCCCGCCACCGAACGCCAGTGGTCCGCGCACTCTGCAAATAGCTCCGGCTCGACATGCGTCCAGCGGCGCGCCCCCGCGCCGGTCTCGAGGACCCCGATGGGATCCCGGTTCGAGAACGCCCCGGTGACGTACAGGCAGGCGAGGCGATGGTCCTCGGGGTGGCGCCGTAACAGGGCCTCGGAGAGGCGCAGGTTGGTCTTGAAGATCGTGAGGGTGCGGGACGTCTCGGCATAGTAGTCGAGCACGATGGGCTCCAGGACCGGCGGGAGGTGACGCCCTTCCGGGGGTACGCCGCGGCCGAGCAGACCGAAGAGCCCCTCGAAGGCCTCGGTGAGATCGCGGCGTTCGCCCACCGAGATCTCCGTCGGGACGTGCCCGGCACGGGCCTCCAGGAGCCGGGTCCGGGCGATCTCGTAACGCACCCGGTGCTCGAAACCGAGCGCCTCGGGATCGATCCGCTCTGCCAGGAAGCCGAGCCATTCCTCGCACTGCCGATCGAGGTGGATCGCCTGGAAGCGCCGCTCGACCTCGGCGGGCGGGTGGCAGAGGGCCGCGATCGGTGCCCCGTAGAGCGCTTCGAGGAGCTCGGGATGGTCCCACAGCCAAGCCGAACCCCGTGCCTGCACGTGGCGGCGCAACACCTCGCGCAGGAGCATGCGGCTGGACTCCCACCAACCCGCCTCGGTGTGCGCCCGTACATGGGTGCGGAGGAAGGTCTCGGCGTCGCGGGCCAGCCGCGTCTCCCTTGGGACCGCCGGTTTGCGGCCGCGCCCGGCCGCCAGGAGGGAAGAGAGCGCAGTGTTCAGGAGATCGCACAGGGCGCGCGCGGTCTTGGGGTTGCCGGTGAGCCGCCCCACCTGCTCCCGGATCGCCTTGAGGGCCGCGGCCCGGTCCGGTGCCTCCAGGCCGGCGTGCAAGCGCCAGAAGGCGAAGGCCAGCCGGCCGGCTTGATCGAGCCCCGTGGTCGGATCCGGCCCGGGCTCCGGGGCGGTCGGGCCATAGAGCTCGGGGTCGTTGCTCCGGCACAGCGTCCAGATCCGATCGAAGACCGGCTCCGCATGGACGTCATGGAAGTGCCGGCGCAGCGGGCGCAGCTCATCACAACGGAGATCCCAAGGCCGGCCGTGGTCGAGGAAGCCCTCGAGCTCGAACACCAGCCGCGCCCACACACCCCCCAGAAAGTCCCCGGCCTCCCGGATCTCGCCCCGAAGATCTTCGCCGATCCGGCCCTCCTGGGCGAAGAGCGCGCGGCAGTCCTCGATCAAGGCCCCCATCGCCTCGCGCCGGATCTCGGCGGCATCCGGCTGCGACGCGACGCGATGGGGAACGCCGGCGCGCTTCTGCTTGTGGCGCTCGCCCCGCTTCTGGCGGCGCTTCTGCCGTTCGCGGTCCTTCTGGGACATCGGTTGCTAGACCGCGCTCAGCCGTTCCTCCTCCTGGCCGCCGGCGTCGAGCCAGGCGTAGAGCGCCTCCTCCAGCCCATCGAGCCGCTCGTCGTCGCCCGCCGTCAACTGCTGTTGGTAGCTCGCGAGCAGCTCGCGGACCTCGGGGTGGGCCTCTTCGGGGTCCTCGGCCAGCCGCCGCTCGACGCGCTCGATGAGGAAGTTGAGGACCCCGGCGGCCTCGCCGGCCGATTCGTCGTCCTCCGGCCCCTCGTCCACCGTGACCGGGCGACGGTGCAGCGCAGGCTCGGAGTTGCCGGCCGCGGAGCGGTTGAGATCCATGGTGTACCGCTTCAAGGCTCCGCCCTTCTCGGAGACCGAGACCCGGATGAGCCCGTTGCGATCGTATTCGAAACCGATCTGGACCGGGGATCCGGCGGGCATCGGGGGCAAGGGGACGAAGAAGGCGCCGACGTGGACGTTGTCGCGGGTGTTGCGGGACTCTCCCTGATAGACGGCCACCTCGATCACCGTCTGTTCGTCGACGGAGGTATAGAACTCCTCGACGAAGCGCGCCGGGAGGCGCGTGTTCTTGCGGATGATGGGCACGAAGGTCAAGGGATGGTGGTCGAATGCACCGTCCGCCGGGCCGTCCTCATCGAAGAGGCCGCGCGCGAACATCGCCGCGGCGCTGCGCTCGTCCTCATCCCCCAGCGCCGCCACCCCGAGCGCGTGCGGCGCGATGTCGACGACCACCTGCGAGCAGGACAGTCCGGCATCCAGCGCGGACTGCGCGGCCGCCCCGAGGGCCACGGACAGATCCACGTCCACATAGGCCTCGGGCTCGATCCCGAGGGCCTGGGCCACGCGCTCCTGGACCCTGGGGATGCGGGTCGATCCGCCCACGAGCAGCACGCGCTTCACATCCGCCGCGTTGATCCGGGCCTCCTCCAGGGCCTGGCGGGCCTTGGCGAGGGTCGATTCGAGGTAGTCCTCGATGAGGGTGTTGAAGGCCCCGCGGGTGAGCGCGGTCACGAGATCGAGGTGCCGATCGCCGATCTCGAAGTGGTCGCGGATCGGCGCCTCGATCTCCGTGGAAAGCCGGATCTTGGCCTGCTCGGCGAGGTGCCGCAGGCGCGCCATGGCGAGCGGATCCGCGGACGGATCGATCCCGTGCCGATCGCGGATCCCGTCGACCAGGTGCAAGACGATGCGATGGTCGAAGTCGTCGCCCCCGAGGAAGGTGTTCCCGCACGAGGCCAGGACCTCTTTGCAGGACCCCGATACCGCCAGTATCGAGCAGTCGAAGGTGCCGCCGCCGAGGTCATAGACGAGCCAGCGCTCCTCGGTCGCTTCCCCGCCACCGTCGGCGCGGTAGGCGAGCGCCGCGGCCGTCGGCTCGTTGATGATGCGCGCAACCGTGAGGCCAGCGAGCTCCCCGGCCGCCACCGTGGCGCGCCGCTGGGGCTCGTTGAACCACGCCGGGACGGTGATCACCACCTCCCGGATCGCCTCCCCAATCGCCGCCTCGGCCTGTGCCTTGAGGTAGGCCAGGATCTTGGCGGAGATCTGGACCGGGTTGAGATCCTCCCCGCCCAGACGCACGCGGTAGTGCTCCTCGCCCATGTGGCGCTTGATCGAGCGCACCGCGTTCGGCGGTTCCAGCATGGCGTGGTTGGCCGCGCGCCGCCCGCACAGCCACTCGCGTCCGTCGAAGGCCACCACCGAGGGCACGGTGGGCTGGCCGTCGATGGGGATGACGTCCAGCGCACCCGCATCCGTGAAGCGCGCGATGCAGCTGTTGGTGGTGCCGAGATCGATGCCGTAGGCCGCTCGTTTCATGATAGATCTCCCGCTGGTGATGGTCCCGCCGGTGATTCTGGTCGGGGTGGTTCCGCCGCGAGTGGCGCTGCCCCGCTGCCACCCCGGGGGCCGACCACGACCACGACGGCCGGCCGCACCGCGCCCCCGTTCGGCCGCAGATATCCCTGCTCGAGGATATAGCGGATCCGATAAGACGCCGCGCCGGGATCGGGCAGGACCTCCGCGATCCGCAGGTGCACGCCCTCGGGCGCCGCCCCGACCATCGCCACCGCCCGCCAGCCGGCCGCCGACAACAGGGTCTCGTGGATGGCGCGGAGCGACTCGCCGGCCGCCTCCGGGAGGCCCGGCACGCGCAGGGACCATTCCAATCGATCGAGACAGCGCAACCACGTGTCCTCGTCGATCGCGACCTCGCGCGCGCCGCGCAGGGTGAGCCGCATCACGTTTTGATCGAGGTCCTGCAGGCGCGCCGCGACCCCCTGCAACTGCTCGCCGTGCTGCTCGTGCGCGAGGCTCAACCGGCGCAGTCCGCGCTGGAGCTTGGCGAACTCATCAATGATCTTGGCATCAATGATTTTGGCATCGATGATCCTGGCCTCGGTCGGGCCCGGCCCGGCCGGTGTCGCCGTGTCCTCTTCCAAGCGCCCTTCCCGGAAGCCCAGCCACGCCGCGAACCGTGACCAGAGACCCCTCGCCGGGGCCGCGGAGGCGGGGCCCTCGGACACGGCCAGCAGGGTGGAGACCGGGACTTCTGAACCGGTGGCCGTGCCCGAGACCGTCGGCCCCGATGCCGATCCGGCCGGTCCCGGTGCTACCGACACCGCCCGTCGCCCCGATCGTTCGCGCACCGGTTCCCGCCATCCACCGGCAGAGCCTCCCCGCGCGCCCCAAGCGCCTGACCGGAAACCGCGTTTGCTGTTGCCTTCCCCATCTCCCCATCGGCGTGGCCGATACTCGTCATCGCTGGGCTCAGGCACAATATATTGCGTTCCTGAGCCCATTGCAACCACTAATTGTGGGAACGGGGTTCGACTCGGACCCCCGGGGCATCGAGGCCGTGGCGGCGCCGGGATCCGAGAGCCGCGCGGCGGGAGGAAGCCTGGCCATGCGGCCCAGGTACCGCTGCCGCCGGCAGGCGAGGACGCCATGCACAAGCGCCCTATTGTCTCTGCGCGACGACCCGGCCCTCGGAGTTCACAAATACCCGGTAGCGGTTCTTGTCCTTGCACGTCGCGAGGTGGTCGTTGTCCTTCAGCCGCGTGGCCTTGACGACCTGACCACATGGCATGCCCAGGAGCGCGATCACGGCCGTCAGATCCTTGAGGAGCGAACCGTCATCCGCAGCGCGCGACGGTGCGGCGAGGAACGTCGACATCACCACGATCAGCGCCCAAGCCTCAATGCGTTCGCTCACAGCGCTTCTCCTGCCGGCAGATTAGAGAGTTGCAAACTTGGCCGGATCCGCAAGGATGCCCCAGATTGCTTCACGCGACGCCACGATCGCAGCGGCCAGCGGTGGATCGGTATCCTGCAGAAGTGCGAGCACCTTGAGGAGCATCAGATCGTACGGTCGCCGAAGCTCGGCGAGGGTGGTCTTGTGCCGTCCTTGGTAAAACGCCCTGAATTGGTTGAGCAGGCCATCGACCTGATTCTTGAGCGCGAGTTTGGTGAACACGCCGATGGCTTTGGTCTCTTTGAGTCGCGCCTCGAGAGACTTCAGATCCAGCGGCGGAGGCGCCTGTTTCACAGGGGCCGGTGCGGCGCTCTCCTTCTCGGGGACTCGCTCGGTGGGCACGGGTGGCGCGACGAGCTTTGCCGGGGTCTTGGCGGCCGGCGAGGGGCCTTTGGCGGCGAGCTGACTTGTGGAAGGGCTCACGGACGGCGCGGCCGAAGGATCGATCGGCTGCACCGCAACGGTCCTACTCGCCGTCGCGCCGGCCTGGGGAGGCTCGGGCGTCGAGCCCTTATTCGTCGGTTGGGCCGGAGGCGCCACCGGCTCGGGCGCGACGGACGCGCCCCGCGTCACGCCGATCTGGGGCAGCTCGCCCGGCGGCACGCGCTCCAGCCCGGCGCAACCCGCCGCCAGAAAGACGAAGAGGAGTCCGACGATGCGCCCTGCAGACATCAAGGCTTCAGCTCAACGCCGGCAAACACGATTGCAGTCGGGGGCGACGAACGTATTCAATCTGATGAGTCCTAGCCTGAGGAAGAAATCGGGGGTCCTGCCGCCGGCTGCCTTCTGCCCAGGCTGTTCTCGCAGCCTGGCTGAGCACTCGCATAGGTGTCCGAGGCCGGGCGCTACTGCCCGCGGCACCTTAGCATTCTTACGGGTCCTTGCGAAGCGCCATCCCGGACCCCCTGTAAATCTCGCCCTTCGCAAGGGGGAGACTCATCGCCGGGGTATCTGCCCCTTGGTATATCCGGGCGATGGGCCCATACAGCGAGTCTACCCGCCGGACGAGTGTTCTTGGAAGAGCACGGATAAGCCCTGTCCCTGGCGGTCACCCGAGCCAGGAATACTTCAAGAGCCGTTTCAAATCCTCCAGGACGCCGAAGGGGTCGAACCCGGGCGCATAGCGTAATATCACCCGTACCTCGGGGTCGAGGACATACAGCCCCGGCCCAGCGAAGGGGCCCTTCCCATCGGCGCCAAAGGCTCCCTCGGCGTGCAGGGCGAGCGTGCCGGGAAAGTCTTCCATCACCCGCCGCAAGGCGGGCGCGGTGCCGGTGGCGAAGAGCGCCACGGCGTCTTGCAGCCGCTCCTGGTTCGCGCCCAGCAGTAGATGGATACGGGTCAGCGTGTCGATGTCGGTGCGGCATTCGGGACCGCAATCCCCGATGACGCGGAGCAGGGTCCACCGGCCTCGCCACGCCCGGGTGGAGAACGGCTCACCCGTGAGTGTCGTGAAAAGCGGGTCGGCGAGCGGCTGGGGCGGCTCGACCAGCACGCCGTGATGCACGCGGCCCTCGGGCGCCCACTCGGGGTTCAGGTAGAGCACGAATGCGCCGACGACCGGCAGGAGTGTGAGCGCGGCCATGCCCAGGAGCGGCCTCAACCCGCGCGGGCCTGGTCTCGCCGGCGGCCCCATCCGCCTGTCAAGCGCTCGGGCGCCGTCGCGACCGCCACAGCGCGAGATAGGCGCAGACGGTCACGCCGGCGAGCAGAAACCACTGGCCGGCATAGGACCGGTGGCGGTGGTGCCGGTCCTGAAATCGCGACCATTCGCGCACGAACCCATGGGGCGCGCCCGGGTCCAGGAGCATGACATAGGGTTCCACCGAGAGCCCGGTGCTGCGTACGAAGTACCCGAGGTCGAGATACGCCCAGCGACGCCCCCATTCGGGCCCCGGCCGCGACCGCCGATCGATCGCGAAGCGCGGCGCGGGCGGGCGATCGAGGACGCCGCGGAGCTCGATCTCGCCCGCCGGCGTCTCGATGTCGGGCAGGTGCTCGCGGTCCGGCCCCAGCGGCACCCAGCCCCGGTTCACGAGGATCCGCTGCCCCGAATGAGCGAGCCTGAGGGGCGTGATCACTTGGTAGCCCGCGCGGCCGTTGTGCGTCTGGTTGTCGATGAAGATCAGGTGCCGGGGTTCGAAGCTGCCGCGCAGGATGGCCTTGCGAAACCGGACCTGGTCCGTAGACCCGACGGGCGTCTCGAAAGTAAGGGCCGGGAGCCCCGCGCCGGCGGCGGCGGCGGAGGCCAGGGCCTCCTTTTCCGCGGCCCGCCCGATCTGCCAGAAACCGAGCCGCGCGAACAGCACCGCGAGGCACAGGGCAGCGATGCCGAGAGCGATCTCGGCGCTCCACCCCGCTTTCCGACCCACTCGCCTCGAAGCCCGCACGCCAACTGGTGCTAGATTAGCATGAGGGCACCCCGTTCTCTGCTTCGCGAAGCGCTTTTCCGAGTCGACATCGATTCGATGGGCGTCCTCCGCCCCCTGACCATTAATTGCGGGCCCCGCTTATGAGACCGACACGCCTGTGGTTGCTGCCGCTCCTTTTCCACGCGATCGCCGGGGCGGCGGAGATCCCCGAGCCCGGCGTCCTGCGCGGCTGGATCGAAGAGATGAAGTCGTCCGCGCGCGGGCCCTTCATCGCCATCCGCTGGTTCTGCAAGGACGGCAGCATCCTGGCGGCGCGTGCGCCGGGCGGCTGCGATGGACACCGCGGGGGTTATCAGCACGGGGAATGGTCGGCCCAGGTGAAGCGCCTCCGGGACGGCGGCTATTTCGTCGCCAACCTCCTGGCGGATCTCGACCCGGCCATCCTCGCGGCCCGGCCGCTGGACGCCGAGGCCTTGACGCAGGTGCTCATCGAGCAGTTTCTCCTCACCGCCGACGACGGTTGGATCCTGCGCCGGGCGCGTTACTATCGCGGCGCGTTTCAGGCCGAGGACGATGCCGAGGGCACACGCGCTCTGCTCGGCAGGCTGGCGGCGCAGACGGACTGGGCGACGCGCGGGTTCCTGCCCCTCCGAACCGCGGCGCGGCTCCTGCCGCACCGCGAGGACACGCGTTCCTGGTCGGCGGTGCGTGACGAGGCCCTGGCGCTCGCCGCTCGCGACCCGCGATTCCAGGACCTCCGCATCAAGATCCACAACCGGCCCGATCCGCGCGACGCGGCGAGTGTACGGGACTACGCCGCCGGGGTCACGGACGAACGGTTCAGGGGCCGCTACCTGAAGCTCGCGGCGGACCTGGATCGCCTGTATGCGCCCGCACCCCTGCTCCCGCTCATCGAGGCGCTGCTGAAACGGGCCGGGGGCGACCCGGACTGGTCGCGCGAGGTGCGCGCCGCGGCCGACGGGCTCCGGGTGCGCGAGCCCCTGACCCGTTTCCGCGCGACGGCGGCGCTCATGGCGGCCCTGCGCAGGCACCTCGCGCGGGCCGGGGCGCTTGCGGGTCGAGGCGCTGGACTTGAGCCTCGCCGCCGAGACCGAGCATGTCTCCCAGGCGAGCGTCTTACGCGGCCAGATCCCCAAGGCCAGCCGGCGCGAGCGGCTGAGTTGGCTGCACGCCAGCGCCCAGGCCGTCTACGGGACGGGACTCATCTCTCAACGCGAGCTACGAGCCCTCGACGAGTCGTTCGCGGGGCTCGACGGGGAGCTCGTGAGCGTCGGGCAATATCTCTCGCGAATGGACTATCTGGAACGGTTGCCCGGCTGGTGCCGCGCCTGGATGCGGCTCCATTTCGGCGCCGCCATGGAGAAGCTCGCCGTGCTCGAGCCGCTGGCCGGCCGATTCGATCAGGAGCAACTGCGCGCGAGCCCGGCGTTTTTCTACGCGGTGCTCATCGACGGCCTGTTGCGCGACGCGCAGCATGAGGCCGGCCTCAAACGCGAGCTGTTCGGGGAGAACGTGGCCTCGGGCCTCCGGGCCCTGAACCCCGGGCTGGCGCGCGGGCGCCTGTACGCCGGGACCGCGCACGGCACGTGGGCGGCCGATGGGATCTATCTCTTGCCCGAGACCACCGCCGATCTGCCGCCGGTGGCCGGGATCCTGACCGCCGGTCATGGCAATCCCCTCTCGCACGTGCAGCTCCTGGCGCGCAACCTCGGGATCCCCAACGTAGCCATCGGCGAGGCCTTGATCCCGCGCCTGAGAGCCCATCGGATGGAGACCGTGGTGCTTGCCGTGAGCCCGCGCGGGGCGGTACAGCTCGCGCCGGATCGCGGCGACATCGCGGCACGTCTCGGGGAGGAGCGAGGGGCGGGCCCGCGGTTGGTGATCGAGCCGGACCTCGAAAAGCTCGACCTCGAAGCGCGCGAGCCGGTCCCGCTCGCCCGGCTCCGGGCCTCGGACTCGGGCCGGAGGGTGGGGCCCAAGGCCGCCAAGCTCGGGGAGCTCTACTTTCATTATCCGGAGGCCGGGACGGTGGGTCTCGCCATCCCCTTCGGGGTGTTTCGAGAGCTCCTGGATCGGCCCATGGCCGGCACCGGCCAGGGCGCCTACGACTGGATGGTGAGCGAGTACCGGCACATCGCGGGGCTCGACGCGGGCGCGCGTCGCGAGGCCACCGAGCGACTGCGGGCGCGCATGGAGGACTGGGTTCGGGAGACCGATCCGGGCGCGGCGCTGCGCGCGCGCTTGCGGCCGGCGATGGAACAGGTGTTCGGGCGCGAGGGCGGCTACGGGGTATTCGTGCGCAGCGACACCAACGTCGAGGACCTCGCCGGATTCACCGGCGCCGGGCTCAATCTCACGGTGCCGAACGTGGTTGGTTTCGATCGGGTAATGCGCGCGCTACCCGATGTCTGGGCCTCGCCCTATTCGGCCCGTGCCTACGCCTTGCGCCAGGCGCACATGGCCGAGCCCCAGCATGTCTACACCGCGGTGCTGTTGTTGAAGAGCGTACCGGCCGAGAAGTCCGGGGTCCTGGTGACGGCCGATATCGATAGCGGGGACAGCGGCTGGCTGTCGGTGGCGGTCAACGAAGGCGTGGGCGGGGCGGTGGACGGACAACTGGCCGAGTCCCTGCGGATCCACCGTGCCACCGGCGCGGTGCGGCTCCTGACATCGGCCACCGCGCCCAGGAAACGCATTTCGCTGCCCCAAGGCGGGGTGAGCCAGGTCCCGGCGAGCGGGGCAGAGGCGGTGCTGAGCCCAGGCGAGATCCAGGCCCTACGCGACCTCGCCGCCGGTTTGGCGGAGCGCTTCCCACCCATCGTCGATGCCGAGGGACGGCCCGCGCCCGCCGACATCGAGTTCGGTTTCGTCAAGGGGCGCCTGGCGCTCTTCCAGATCCGGCCGTTTCTGGAGAGCGGAGAGGCCCGCCGCCATGCCTATCTACAGGCACTCGATCGGGCCCTCGCGGGGGCCGCGGACAAGGGGGTCGCGATGGCGGCCGTCCCGGGGGGAGGCGGACACTGAACGCCGGGTCGATAGGTAATATATCCAAAAAGGGCACTCGCCAAAGTCGGTGATAAAAGTCACAGGGGATGCGCCGTCGCCGTCACACCTTATCACCCTCGGGGAGCGCGAGCCCGCGCACGATCCCGACGCGCTTGAGCAAGGGGCAGGTGATGACCGTGCTGAGAACGGCCATGAGGACCAGCATGGTGAAGACGGACCGTGGGATCACGCCGAGGTCCAGTCCGACGTTGAGCACCACGAGCTCCATGAGCCCGCGGGTGTTCATGAGGAAACCCATGGCCGCGGCTTCGGCCCCTACGAGACCGGCTCGCCGTGCCGCCCACCGGCAGCCGCCGAGCTTGCTGGCCATGGCGGTGAGGACGAAGGCGGCACACCAGGACCACAGCCCGTCCGTATGCAGATCGGTGACGCCCAGCCGCATCCCGGTGTAGGTAAAGAAGACCGGCAGGAAGAACACCTCGACGAAGCCCCCGACCTGCCTCCGCCACGCGGCCACGAAGCGACCGTGATCGTGCAGCAAGACGCCGGCGATAAAGCCCCCGAAGACCGCGTAGATCCCCAGATACTCGGTCACGGCCCCGGCAGATAGCGCCGCGAGCAGGATGACGGCCATGAGTTCGCTGGGGAGGAGGCCGCGCTCCTCGAGGCGCACCCGCTCGATGGCCCGATACAGGGCGGGGCGCACCATCCACCAGGCCATCGCGATGAACGCACCGACCAGCGAGAAACGCGCCAGGGTGAGGGCCGTGACGGCGCCGAGTAGGAGCCAGCCGACCACGTCGGTGATCGCGGCGGCGGCGACGGCGATCACTCCGATGCGGGCGCGGTGGAGACCGAGCTCGATCAGGACCCGACCTAGCACGGGGAGCGCGGTGATGACGAAGGCCGTGGCCACGAACAGCGCGTAGGCCAAGCGATCGGCCTCTCTGGCCAAGGGCTCCCAGGACAGGAGCCCCAGGACGAGGCCGATCACGAAGGGCACGATCACGCCGACGGTCGCGATGAGGAGGGTCGCGCGGCGGTTATGCCTATCCCGGAGATGGGAGAAGTCGAACTCGATACCGATCTGGAACACCACCAGCACCAACCCGAGCCCCGCAATGAGCCCGAGTGTCGGCGACGAAGCCATGCCCACGAGCGGTCCCGACAGCGGG
>JBOIDT010000078.1:0-14607 GCA_050740755.1 Gammaproteobacteria bacterium | reverse complement strand
GGGCCCGAGAGAGTTTGGCCGAGGCGATTGCCCTTATTCTTGAAGATCGCCGTGAGGATTGCTTACGTGGTGTGCCTCCGGAAGCGGAACGGGAAACAGTTGTGTTATCGTGAAACGAACCACGCTGACTTTGCAGCTGCGGCAACATGGCTGTCATCTTAAGCGCGAAGGCAGGTCCCACTCCCTTGGGGTTAATCGCAACACTGGCGCCTTTATTCACCCCGCCAGAAGCGCCGAGCTTGTCTCGGCGCGACAACGACCGCGCTCACGCGCCACGGCCAGAACCTAACCTCTCGGGTTCGTCCGGAACCGCCAAGGGTCGGGGTCGAGTGCATCGCGTTTGTTAGACAGCCCGTCTCCGTGGTGCACTATTAGTTCCCCGCTGATGCGGCAGGCGGCACACGCGAAAATGTCACCCGGGTTAAACAAGGTCATCCTCTTCAGGGTAGAGCTTGGCAGCGTACTGCAACGAGAAGGCGGTTAGGTCTCTCTGATCTTGTTCACTCCAGACGCTACTGGTGTCCACAACAGTCATATCAGCTCGAGCTAGATCCTGTAGGATGAGTGCGGCCAGGCGTAGCCTTTCAGTTGGGGGCAGGGCTCGAACCGTGTCAGCGAAAACTTCTTGCGCGGTTGTTGCCATGTGAGGTTCTCCAGATTCTCAAGAGTCATTTAACGACTTTTCTTGATGCTTGCATCTGTTGAAGATTATGCATGTAACGATACTCATTGTTCTAGTTTTTCAAAGTCGCTACTTGTTTCAATTGTCTCGATTTACCCACAACTCTGACTTGTTCCCGTACTATATACCGGGCCGTCCGAGGCGCCCACGGTGGCCTGGGGTGACGAGAACGCCACACGCATCGCGACCGGGCGGGGAATGACGCGAACGATGCGGTTCCCTTCGGTCACCGCATCGCGGCCTCCAGCCCAACTAACAGTGAAAATTCAGGCGATGCCCTTCGTCGAGGAAGATCGTGTGGCGATCGTTGCCGCGAGCGGTCAAGTGGTAGAGGGCACCCGCAAATTCGCGGCGAAGCCGTCGCACCACCGCAGTCCAGACTGGAACGTGAGAAGTGCAACGTCAAGCAACGGCCCCGTCGGCGGGTCGAGCCGCCGGATCCGATATCATGGGCAGCGCAAGTGTCACCAATGCGGGGACCCCAGGGCAGTGGAGCTCCCTGGGGAGCACTATGTGGCAGGGGTAGACCGTCATCCCCTGCGCCATCGCGGGTGGCATGGGGAGGCGGGCGCTACGGGTCGACGGGAGGCGCGCTGATCGGCGGCGTGTAACCGGGCTTCGAGCCAGGCGAGTGTGAAGGGGCTGTGGCGGGAGAGGAGGCCGGGCACCCGCTCGGTCCGGCCCGTGCCGGTGCACCGGTTGAGCCCGGCCGCAGCGGGGGGCCCCCAGAGGGCTCGCCGGCAGCGCCACGCCCCCCGGTTGAGCGTTGTTCGTTGACAGCCGTTATCGACCCTCCTACCATTCCGCTCGCCTTTCGAGGTTCTTCATGCCCCCCATCATCCATGCGGCAGCCCCTCGGCTGGTCAGCGGTCAGGAAGCGAGGCGTTACGGGGCCCGCGTCCACTGACCCATGCTAGACCCATCGACACTGACGAGGAGAATCGAACGATTTGCAGGACGGCAGCGGAAGCGCCTCGTCGCCGCGCTGGTCGAACGGCGCTTCACGCTACCCCCCGAGTTGAGGCAGGATCACCGGATCAGCGCGGCACTCGCGTGCCTCGAGGCGCGCTGGCCGGAGACCCGCGACCCCGCGCGCGACCCGGAACGCCCGGTGTTCCTGTTGTCCGCCGGCTGGCGCTCCGGGTCCACCCTGTTACAGCGCCTCATCGTCGCGAGCGGCGAGATAGCGATCTGGGGCGAGCCCCTGGGCGAGACCGGCCTCATCGCGCGGCTCGCGCACGCCCTGACCCTCATCGACGCACAGTGGCCACCCGACAAATTCTTCGCCCGTCAGGGCGACTCCGCCAGCCTTTCCAACGAATGGATCGCCAACCTGACGCCCGACATGGCGTTCCTGCGGCGCTCGCACCGCGCGCTGTTTGATGCATGGCTCGGGACCTCGGCGCGACAGCGATTCGGGGCCGTGCGCTGGGGCCTTAAAGAGGTCCGGCTCTCTATCCATCATGCCCGCTATCTGAAGTGGGTCTATCCGCAGGCGAGATTCCTGTTCATCTACCGTAACCCGTATGACGCCTACCGGTCGTGGAAGGGTCTTCGCTGGGTGTCGGAATGGCCCGGTTATCACTCCGGATCCCCCATGGCCTTCGCGCGCCACTGGCGCCATTTACTGGCCGGATATCTCGATGGCCATCAGGGCCTGGATGGCGTGATGGTCAAGTACGAGGACTTGATCGCCGGTCGCATCGACCTCGCCGGCCTCGCCGCCAGCATTGGGCTCCGCAGCATCGATCCCTCGCCCCTGGAGCGGCGCATCGGTTCCCCAACGGCGGCCCGGGAAAGGCCTAAGCCACGGCTCAGCGCCTACGACCGCGCGGTCATCACCACGATCGGCGGCCGGCTGGTGAAGGACCTGGGATATCGCTGATTCCCCCATCGCCTCGTCGCCACAGGGACAGACGGCCCTTACCAGAGCCTCAACGCAGCTAGCCCGCTCCGATGGCCAATATTCTGATATTCAACTCCACCGTCCCTTATCCGCCCCAGCACAGCGGCAACACGGTACGTGTCTATCATCTGAGCCAGGCGCTGGCGAGGCACCATCGGCTGTTCGGGGCGGCGTTCGGCGATCCCGATCGACGGTTCCGGGCGCTGCAAGACACCGGGCTGTACCAGGACCTGCTGTTGCTGCCGGACCGATCCGATGCGCGCCCGCGCGCGGCCCGACTCTTCCACTTCATGAGCGGGTATCTCGACAGGGTCGCGAGACCGGAGTATTTTGAAAGGACGGTCGGCGCGCTGTGGGGGTTCGTGAACAAGAACCGGATCGACCTCATCATCACCCATACCTTGCCTCTCACACAGTACGCTGAGGCCATCCCGGGGGTCGCGCATATCGTCGATCTGATCGATTCGCATACCCTGGCCGCAGAACGGCATTACCGCCAGGCGAAAGCGCCCTTAGATTGGCTGCAAAAGGCCCGTCACCTGACCAGGCTCTATCGGTCCCGCCACCGCGAGCGATTCGTCACCCGGCATTTTCCCCTTGTCACCACCGTCTCCCCGATCGACCAGGCCTGCCTGGCGGCGCTGAACCGAAGCGCCAACATCCACGTGGTCCCCAACGGCGTCTCACCGCAGTTGCTCGAGGAGCGGCGCGTGAACGATGAGATCGCAAATGCCATCGCGTTCTCGGGGACGCTGGACTTTCCCCCCAACAGCACGGCCGTCCGTTATTTTCATGAGAGCGTGTTCCTCCCCTATCTGAAGGACCGGGGCATCACCTGGTATATCGTCGGCAGGAACCCCGGGCCCCGGATGTTGCGGATGGCCCGGGAGCACGACAACATCGTGGTGACCGGCGAGGTCGAGGATCTATTCGGCCTCATCGCCCGCATGCCGATCGTGATCAACCCGATGCGGATAGGCGGTGGTCTCAAGAACAAGGTTCTGGAGGGCATGGCGCTGGAGCGGCTGGTGATCTCCAATCGGCTCGGGATCGAGTCGGTCGACGCCGTCCGCGATGTGCATTACGTTCAGGCCGAGACGCCCGAGGAGTTCGCGGCCGCGATCGTTCGGTATCTGGGAGACGCAGAGGCGAGGGCTAAGATAGGGCGGGCCGGACGGCGTTTGATCCTCGATCACTACACCTGGACCCGGGTCGCCGACCGCTACCTGGAGCTCATCTCCCAAGCGCTCGCCCCGGGTACCGGGCGCGCCTAGGCGGGCAGGGCACCATGCTGCGCCCGGCGCGAAATCTCGGTTTCGTCCTAGAGGCCCTGGCGATCGGCTTCCTCGCCATCACCGCGCGCTCCTTCCACGCCGAGCATGCGCCCCTCTACGACGAGCTGTATCACGTGCTCGCCGCCCGCTCCTGGGCGACCGACGGGTCACTCGCGATCGGTCCCGGCGTCTACACCCGCGGCGCACTTTTCACGGTCCTGACGGGTTGGATGTTCGAGGGCTTGGGGGTCAGCCTGACGGTGGCGAGGATCGTGCCGATGCTCGCCGGCAGTCTCCTGGTGTTGTCGCTGTTCCTTTGGACCCGTTCGGTCGCCGGGCGGACCGCCGCGTGGGCGGCGGCCTTGCTCCTGTGCTTCTCGCCCAACGCCATCGTGCTGTCCCAATTTATCCGGCCTTACTCGCTGCACGCCCTGCTGTTTTTCTGGGGCGCGATCGGCCTACATGCCCTGGTGTCGGGCGAAACGGGGTCGGGGGGACGGCGCTGGGCGGTGATAGGGACCAGCGCCCTCGGCCTGTTCGCGGCCCTGCGCCTGCAGCTGACGACCCTGATCGGCCTGGTCGGCATGACCCCGTGGCTCTTGATCGCCGCGCGTGCCAGGTGGGCCGCGCTGTTCGAGCGGCTGCGCCGCCATCAGGCGATCGGTTGGGGCCTCCTGGTGCTCGCTGTCGGTGGGGGCATCGCCCTGATGCAGACCGGCATGGTGCGCCATCTGCTCGATTTGGCCCAGCAAACACCGCTGTGGGCCCAGTCGGGCAAATTCCATGTTTATCATTGGATCTTTCTCAAGTATTACCCGACGCTCTGGGCTCTGTTACCGCTGGCCTGGCTATTTGCCATCGCACGCAAAGGCGAGCCGGCGCTGTTCTGCTGCAGCCTGTTCACCGTGTCGCTGCTCTTGCACCTGTTTTTTCCCATCCGGGGCGAGCGCTACATCGCCTATCTCATGCCGTTCTTCTTCGCGCTGTGGGGAATGGTGCTGGCCGAAATGGTCCCTCTGCTGAGGCGCACGGCCGCGGCGGCGCTGGGGCGGGTGATCCCGGAATTGCGCTTGTCGGAGCGTGCCGGCAGGATCGTGCAAGCGTTCACGGTTATCGTATCACTAGCCTTCTTGCTGGCCTCTAACTCGGCCTTCCTCCACGCCGGAAGGGTGATCCTGCGAGGCCCTGTCCACCTGCACCCGCAGTATCGGGTCGACTGGTCGCTCGCACGCGAGGTCTTGGAACCGTTGGCCCGGGCCGCCGATCTAGTGATCGCGACCAACGGGCTCAGCGCGACCTATTACCTCGGTCGCTTCGATGTCGAGTTCAGCGCGACGCATCTCTCCGAGGTCGAGGGCGGCGAGCAGTTCTCGATCGACCATCGCACCGGCCGTCCGATCATCAGCGAGGCGCAATCACTCCGGCAGCTCATGGCCTGCTACCCGACCGGCCTCGTGATCTCCGAGGGCTGGCAGTGGAAGAACCGCATCGTCGGCATCGACCACGGATCGGCGGACCTCCTGGTTCAAGAGACCGAGCGTGTCGAGCTTCCGCCCCAGGCCAATCTGATCGCCTTTCGATGGCGGCGGGGCGATGGGGAACCACGAGCCGGTCTAGCGGCGGACGCCTGTCCCGCGCTGCGCGTGCCGGAGCCGGGGTCTTCCGGAGCGCGCGGCTAGTCCCGTTCGTTGAAGTCCAGGCGGCCGGGATGGCCTCGGGGCGAGCGACGCCCGATGGCGCTCCGGTCCGAGGCCCGCCACCCAGGCCCTCAACCGTTCGAGGCCGCACCGGTTGGCACCGATCCGGGTGCCCAGGTCGCCGCGCGCGGTGGTCGGATCGCGTGACTCTCGACGTGGAGAACGCCTTCGAATGTTCCGGTAACGGTGTGGCTACGGCTACGCGGGCGCTTCGCCGTCACCCGGTATCGCGACCCTAGCGCTTTTTTTTGTAACCTCAGGTGAAAAACCCGTCGGGCTCACACTAAGTTACGAACAGCACTCGCATACCACCCTGCCATGCGATATAAGAACACCGTGACGAAAGACAGCGTTCTCGTCGTTGACGATGATCGCGAGATCCGGACGCTCTTGTGCGATTACCTGGAGCAGAACGGTTATCGTGCCAATGCGGTGCCCAACGGAAAAGCGATGTGGGCAGCCCTTGAATCGATCCACGTGGACCTCGTCGTGCTCGACCTCATGTTGCCCGGCGAGGATGGGCTCGCGCTTTGTCGGGAGATCCGAGCACGGATGGACACGCCGGTGATCATGTTGACCGCGCGTGGCGAGGAGATAGACCGCATCATCGGTCTGGAAATGGGCGCCGACGATTACCTGCCCAAGCCCTTCAATCCGCGTGAGCTCTTGGCGCGGGTGAAGAGCGTACTGCGTCGTTCCCGAAGCCTGCCCCGCAACCTGCAGCCGGAAGACGCACGATTGATCCGGTTCGCCGGTTGGACCTTGGATCCCGCGCTGCGCCAGTTGACCTCCGCCGACGGCGTCGTCGTTCCGCTGGGCGGCGCCGAATACCGGTTGCTGCGGATACTGCTCAATCACTCCCACCGTGTCTTGAGTCGCGACCAGATCATGGAGCTGACGAAGGGGCGAGAAACCGATCCCTTCGAGCGCAGCATAGACGCTCAGGTGAGCCGGCTGCGCCAGCGGCTCCGTGACGACCCGCGGGAGCCTGCCATCATCCAAACCGTGCGCGGGGAGGGATACGTGCTCTCCGCTAGAGTGGAAGTAGTGAGATAGTGCTTCCCAAGTCTCTGTTCGGCAGGATGATCCTGATCCAGGTGCTGGGCCTCCTGGTGGCGGGGGGGGTCGGCGCGGCGATCCATTCCTGGGAGGTGGACAGGGTCTTTGCGCACACCGACGCGGCCCAGGCGGCCCAGCGGATCGCCGATACCGTGAGTCTGCTCGACACGCTGGCGCCCGCCGAGCGCGGGAAAGTGGTCGCCATCCTCAACACCCGCCGGTGGTTTGCTTCGCTCGATCCGGCGGCAGCACAGCGCACCGGGGCCGGCGGACACCCCGCGCTCGCGGCATTCGAAGACTGGGTGCGCCGAGCGCTCGGCAGCCGCGCCCTCAAGGTCGTCTTGGCCGATCAGGGCGCGACCGGCGCATCTTACCTCGTGCAGGCGCGCTTGACGGACGGTCATTGGGTGACGCTCGGTTATCGTCGTAGTTGGACCAGCTCCCCCGATCGCCTGTTCTGGACCTGGCCGGCACTGGCGGGGGCGATCGTCATCGCGGCGTGGGTGGCGGTGCGCTGGGTGACGCGCCCGCTGTCTATCCTTGCGCAAGCCGCTGAAGATCTGGGACGCGACATCAATCGCCCGCCCCTGAAGGAGAACGGGCCTTCGGAGGTGCGACACGTGGCCTCGGCCTTCAATAACATGCAATCCCAGCTGGTGCGCCTGCTAGCGGACCGCGTGCGGATCTTCTCGGCGATGTCTCACGATCTCAAGACCCCGGTCACCCGCCTGCGCCTGCGTGCCGAGATGCTGAAAGACGCGGAGCTGAAGGCTAAATTCGCGGCCGACCTGGAACTGATGGAAACCATGGTCAACGCGACCCTGGATTTCGCTCGGGGCATGAGCGACCGAGAGGTTTGCCAACCCGTGGACCTCATGGCGCTCATTGAAAGCATCCAGGCGGATGCGGAAGAGATGGGGCGATCCGTGGCGGTCGGAGGCCACGCGGTGGAGCCTTACAGCGGCAAACCCCTGGCCTTGAAGCGCTGCATCGGCAACCTGGTGGACAACGCGATCAAGTACGGCCAGCGCGCCGAGGTGATGGTGAACGACGACGGCAGGCGGCTTCAGATCCGCGTCCTCGATGCCGGACCGGGGATACCGAAAGCCGAGCTCGAGCGGGTGTTCGAGCCCTTCTATCGCCTCGAGTCATCGCGCAGCCGGGACAGCGGAGGAACCGGTCTAGGCCTCGCCATCGCCCGCAACATCGCCCATCTGCACGGAGGAGAGCTGGCCTTGAACAACGCCTATGGCGGTGGGCTCGAAGCGCTCCTCACCCTCCCGCGTGGTCTGAGCCACTCGAGTCTTGAGCAGCGGTAAGAATCAATGACGAGCCGCAGCGTAAGCAGCTCGAGGCGGTCGCGATTACTCTCGCTCCTCAGGCTTGCCGTGCCCTATGTCCTCGTGGAGGCCGTCCTCGTGGGGGCCATGGGGCCGGCAATGGCGGGAGGTTTCTTTGACCGCTTGCGTGTGGCCGATCCGTTCGACACGGAGACCGAGACCGCACCGGCACCAGAGGTCCCCTGGCAGGCCAGCGAGCCGCTTCCGAAGGTACCTGAGCCCAGGCATGGAAGTTCCGCGGAGATCTCAGGCCCTCTCTCCCTCGCCCAGATCACCGACCTCGCCCTCATGAATAACCCGCAGACCCGCGAGGCGTGGGCCGTGGCACGCGCTCAAGCCGCGGAGCTCGGGATCGCACGCGCGCTGTACTGGCCGCAACTCAACGGGCTCGCCAACCTCACGCGCAGCAGGTCGCTCTCCAGTGCTGGCGCGTCCGTTCCCGAGCAGACACGCTACGGCCCGTCGGTAAGCCTGGCCTATGTGCTCTTCGACTTCGGCGCCCGCGAAGGAGAGGTGGAGGCCGCTCGCTACCGGTTGCTGGCGTCCAATCTCCAACAGAATCGCGTGTTGCAGGATGTGGTGCTGCTGGTCGAGCAGACCTACTACCAGGTGCTGGGCCTGGAGCGGCTCGTGTCGGCCAACCAGGAGGCATTGAAGAGCGCGCAAACCAGCCTGAGTGCGGCAAATATTCGGCGCCAAGCGGGTTTGGCCACCATCGGTGATGTCTACCGCGCCGAGACGGCCGTGGGTCAAGCGCGCCTGACCGTGCAGCGCGCCGAAGGGGAGCTTTCCAAGGCACGGGGCCAGCTCGCAGTCGCGGTGGGGATGCCGGTCGGTACGCGGGTGAACCTGCTGCCCTGGCCCGTTCAACCGCCGGTTGAAAAAGTCGCCGAATCGCTGGATCTCATCCTCGATCAGGCGAAATCGATAAGGCCCGATCTGGTAGCGGCCGAGGCCCAGGTGCGTGCCGCTCGCGCCGGGGTGCAGACAGCGAAGGCGGCGGGACTACCGACCTTAGAGCTCGCCGTCAATGGCGGCCGCACGGCGTTTTTCGAAGAGGAGCGGATGGCCTCGAACAGCTACAGCATCGCCGTCAACCTGCGGATCCCGCTCTTCACCGGCTTCCGCGATACCTATAGCGTGCGCCTCGCGGAGGCTCAAACGGAGCAAGCGGAAGCGGCGCGAGATGGACTGCATCGCCAGAGCTCGCTGGAGGTCTGGCAGGCCTACTACGATCTGAGCACCGCCATGACCGGAATCGATACCAGCTCCGGCGTATTGAAAAGCGCCAACCAGTCGAGCGAAGTGGCGTTGGCGCGTTATCGGTCGGGGGTCGGGAGCCTGCTCGATCTGCTCACCGCCCAATCGGACGAGGCAAACGCGCAAGTTCAGTGGATACAATCCCAGTTCGACTGGTACTCCGCCCTCGCGCGTCTGACGCATGCGCGCGGCGCCTTGCTACCGTCTCCTTCGTCATGACCCGGATCCTGCTGACAGGGGTGCTGCTCGTCGTCGCTATCGGCCTTTATCTCCGGCTGGATAACGATAGCACGGTCGGCGCCGTCGCCGAGAAGGCCGCCCGCGAGGAAGAAATCGCGGTCAAGACCGTCGCCGCGAAGGTGCAGCCGATGCCGGTGGTCGCCGAAGCGGTAGGGACCGTCGAGCCGGAGCATAGGGTCGAGGTGCGCCCCCAGATGAACGGGGTGCTCGAGGAGGTAGTGTTTCGCGAAGGCGAGGAGGTAAGGAAAGGCCAACTGTTGTTTCGTATCGATGACCGGGCCGCGCGGGCTACCCTCGATCAGGCACAGGCCACCCTGGCCCGCGATGAGGCGCAGTTGCTGGAAGCACGGGCGCAGCGGGAACGCCTCAAACCGCTCGCAGAACGGGAATACATCACACGCCAGGAGTACGAGCAAGCGTTCGCCTCTATGGAGGCCCTCGCTGCCACCGTGAAGGCCGATCGCGCCCAGGTGGAGATGGCCCGGGTGCAACTCGGCTACAGCGAGATCCGCGCCCCCATCACCGGCCGCACGGGTAGCCTTGCGGTCAAGGAAGGGAACCTGGCCAATACCGCCGGGGCGATGCCGCTGGTCGTGATCATGGGTATCGATCCGGTGCGGGTCGCCTTCAGTATCCCACAGCGCTATCTCGAAGAGGTCCGGCGCCAGGCCGGATCGGGTGACATGCGTGTTGCGGTCTACCGTGAACGGGGCCGTGTCCGTGTGGCCGAAGGCAAGGTCGTCTTCATCGATAACACGGTGAACCCAGCGACCGGTACCGTGCTCTTGAAGGCGCGGGTCCCGAACCGGGACCAGGCATTGTGGCCGGGAGAGTTCATCCTTGCGAAACTCGTCCTGAAAATCGAGCCCGACGCCGTGGTCGTGCCTGCAAGCGCGGTCCGGCCGGGACAGAAGGGCTCTTATGTCTATGTCGTGGATGATGCAAGGGCGAAGCTGCGACCGGTCCAGGTCCTGCGGCAGGTCGAAGACCTGGCCGTTATCGGGGAGGGATTGAAAGGCGGCGAATTGGTGATCACCGAGCTTCCCTTTGACCTTACCCCCGGCAAAGCGGTCAAACCGATCGGGGAGCCACACTCATGAACCTGTCCAGGATCTTCATCGAACGTCCGGTAGCGACGGCGGTATTGACCGCAGGCTTATGCTTGTTTGGCTTATTCGCATTCGACACGCTGCCGGTCAATGAGCTGCCCAGCGTTGATTTTCCCACCCTGCAGGTCTCCGCAAACCTCCCTGGGGCGGATCCCGAAACCATGGCGCGCGTGGTAGCAACGCCTCTGGAGCGGGAGTTTTCCACGATTTCCGGTATCGATTCGATGAGCTCGGTGAGCGGCTCGAGCTCGACCCGTATCGCGTTGCAATTCCAGCTCGAGCGCGATATCGACTCGGCCGCCCAGGACGTGCAGGGCGCGATCGCAAGCGCCATGCGCCGGCTTCCCAACGGGATCGATCCACCCCAGTTGCGCAAGACCAACCCCGCGGACAGCCCGGTCCTGATCCTCGCCTTGACCGCGGAGACCCTGCCCCTCCCGGAGCTGAACGAGTTCGCCGACACCCGTCTGACCCAGCGATTGTCGATGCTTCCGGGGGTCGCTCAGGTGGTGGTCTACGGGGCCCAAAAATACGCGGTACGCTTGTACCTCAATCCCAATGCCCTAGCCCAACGTAACCTCGGATTCGATCAAATAGTGGAGGCCATCCAGGAAGCCAACAGTAACCGCCCGGCTGGAATCATGGACGGCGCCGAGCGCGCTTATGCAGTAACGGCCGACGCCGATCTCAAGACAGCCGCGGATTTCCGCGACGTGATCGTGGCCTTCCAGAACGGTATTCCGGTCCGTCTCAAGGACATCGGCCGCGCCGAAGACAGCGTGGAGAACGATAAGGCCTTGAGCTGGTTCAACGGCGAGCGGTCGATCCTTCTCGCGGTACAGCGGCAGCCCGGTGCCAATACGGTGGAGACCGTCAACGGGATCCGGGAACTGTTTCCCGAGGTACGCGCAGAGCTCCCGGCGGGAGTTGAATTACGCGTGCTGGTCGATCGTTCGGAGTTTATCCGCGCGTCGATCCACGACGTCAATTTCACCCTGGTGCTCGCGATCGTCCTCGTGTCCGGCGTGGTGCTCCTATTCCTGAGCAATCTGTCATCGACCCTCATCACGGTTCTGATCCTTCCCACCTCGGTGCTCGGGAGCTTCGCCGTGATGCATCTCCTCGGCTACAGTCTAAACAACCTGTCGCTGATGGCGTTGACGCTGGCGGTGGGTTTCGTGGTGGACGACGCCATCGTGGTGCTGGAAAACATCAGCCGGCACATGCAAATGGGCAAGGACCGTTTGACCGCGGCCCTCGATGGTACGCGCGAGATCGGCTTCACCGTCTTGTCCATGACGATATCGCTGGCTGCCGTATTCATCCCGATCCTGTTCATGGCCGGGATCCTCGGCCGCCTGTTCGCCGAGTTCGCGGTCACCGTAGGCGTGGCCGTGCTGATCTCCGGGCTCGTTTCCCTGAGCCTCACCCCCATGCTGTGCGGCTTGTTCCTCAAGCCCACCCGGGGACACGGTTCTGTTTACCGCGCCTTCGATGCGCTATTCGAGCGTTCCAGGGCCTCTTACGGCAGGAGCCTCCAAGTCGCCATGGGTCATCGCGGCTCGATGCTCATGGCATCGGCAGCGATTCTGCTTGCGACCGGCTGGCTCTTCACCGCGGTCCCGAAGGGCTTTATCCCGAGTCAGGACACCGGGACCATTACCGGAAGTACCCGCGCGCCCGAGGGAACCCCTTTTCCGGAGCTGGTCGAGAGGCAACTGGCGCTCACCGAAGTGGTGCGCGCCAATCGCAACGTCGAATCGCTGATGTCCACCGCGGGGCAGGGGTTCGGAGGGGTGAGGGGGGGCAATGTCGGGCGCATCATCGTCCGATTGAAACCTGCGGCCGATCGGGAACAGAGCGCCGACGAAGTCATTCAGGAGCTGCGTCGAGCCGCGCGCGCCGTCGAGGGCATGGAGCTCGTGTTGCAAAATCCGCCGGCGATCCGCATCGGCTCGATCGCGGGCGCAGGAGAGTATCAGGTGGTGCTGCGCGGCTCCGATCTGACGTCCCTCTACCCGGCCGCCCAAGCGATCGAGGCTCGACTCGAGACATTGCCGATGATCCAGGACGCGAGCAGCAGCCTGGAGCTCGCCAACCCCGAGATCCGGGTGCACATCCGGCGCGAGCGCGCAGCTTCCCTCGGCGTCAGCCCACAGGAAATCGAAACGGTGCTCGGCTCCGCCTTTGGAGGGAGCGAGATCAGCACGATTTATGGCGCCAATGACCAGTATCCCGTTTTTATCCAGATCGATCCGGCCTTCCAGCGCGACGTCAATGCTCTCGACGCCCTTTACGTGCAGAGCCGAATGGGCCGCCTGGTACCGCTCGCCAGCATCACGGACATAAGGCAAGGGGTCGGGCCGATCTCAATCGAGCATTTCGGACAGCTTCCCTCGGTCACGCTGTCGTTCAACCTGACGCGGGAGCAATCCATCGGGGCGGGGCTTTCGGCCATTCGGGAGGTAATGCGGGAGGCGCTCCCGCCGGGCATCGGCAGCGTCCTGAGCGGCAGCGCCAAGAGTTTCGAGGAATCGACACGCGATCTGCCGATCCTCTTGGGTATCACCGTCCTGGTGGTGTACATGATCCTCGCGATCCTGTACGAACATCTCGGCCATCCACTCACCATCCTCACGGCGCTGCCCTTGGCCGGGTTTGGGGCACTGGTCATGCTCTTGCTCTTCGACCAGGAGCTCAATATGTTCAGCTTCGTGGGGATCATCCTCCTCGTGGGCCTGGTCAAGAAGAATGGGATCATGATGGTGGATTTCTCACTCACCCTCCAGCGTGAAAAAAATCTGCCGGCAGAGCAGGCCATCGTCGAGGCCTGCCTGGTTCGCTTCCGACCCATCATGATGACCACGATGGCGGCGATCCTCGCGACCTTGCCCATTGCGCTTGGTTATGGCGCAGGCGGCGAGGCACGCCAGCCCCTCGGGATCGCGGTCGCGGGCGGGCTCTTGTTCTCGCAGTTTCTGACACTCTACATCACCCCGACTTTTTACGTGAGCCTGGAGCGGTTCGTCCAACGGCTGCGCATGCACGCCTCCGGCATAGGGCGAGAAACGGCGCTCTAAGCGGCTGTCTTGCTAGCTCTCCCCCGCTTCAGTGCGCGGTCGAAGTATCACTCATTCTCGGGGAGCTTGGGATATTCTCGGATGCGGGACCTTGATCCCCAAGACCGTCCTGCTGAAAATCGAATAGGTATTGCGCTCACGGTACGGCCTGAGGCCGACAGAGATCCTGGGGTTCCTGTCTTTTCCGGTGGGATCGGAGGGCGTGGTGATGTGCAGTGCCTTGTTGGGCATTGCGGTTACCGCAACCGAGCCCTAAGGCTGCTCGGGTCTGCTTTGGCATGCGTGCAGGCCAGAACGGTAACGATCGAACCTTCCACACGGTACCAAACGAGGTACGGGAAGCGGTGCAGTACTGCACGTCGAATATTGCGGTACACGACGGGGTAGATGAGTGGCGTCTCTGCCAGCCGGGCCAGTACCATACCAAACTCATGGTGGAAGTCGGCAGCCAATCCGGCCTGCTGCTCCTCGTACCAGTTCTGTGCCTCTGCCACGTCAAGTTCAGCAGCCCGACGGACATAGACGGTGAAGCTCAAGGCAATCGCTGCCGAAGGCGCGCCTGCACCTCAGGCCAGGGGCTCTGGTCCTCGGGATTTTGCTCCATATCCGCCAAACGGGCGTCCAGCAATGCCTTTTCCTCTTCTGAGACAGGCAATTCGCTAGAAGACAGCGTTTCCCAAACAGCCCCGATCAGTTCAATACGGTCAGCGACGCTGAGCGTTTTTACCTGTGACATGAGAGCGGCGTCAATCATGAGAGGAGTATAGCTCAGGTGCCCCTTGGCGGCCAACGGCCAAGCTCAACCGCGGCCTACGCTTGACCGTCGGCGGGGGCGAGAACCTCGATCTCGGGCGGCCGAGCCAGGTGCAGTTGATCTTCGACCGGCGCGTGAACCGCAGGACCCCGGGCCGGTTTCGGAGCCGGGTGATCACCGAGGGCGTCGTCCCCTCCTTGCATGTC
>JBOIDT010000077.1:0-14806 GCA_050740755.1 Gammaproteobacteria bacterium | reverse complement strand
GCACCAAGGGGATCCGGCCGATCACGCGGATCACGCCGTTGCGCACGGACCGGGCGCGGTGGCCGTGCAGCGTAGCCACCCGAGTCATCCGATCGGTGAAGGCCACCACTCGCTCCGCGACCGGCCGGCGGGTGCGCTGGCTCTCGGCAGCCCGACCGGCCAGCACCGCCGCCAGCGCGTGGCCGAGAGCGACAGCGTCCTGGATACCGGTGTTCATGCCCTGCCCGCCGGCTGGGCTGTGCACGTGCGCGGCGTCCCCGGCGAGGAGGATCCGGCCGGCGCGGTAGCGGTTGGCCACCCGGTGGTGGACCCGGAACCTGGAGCTCCAGACGATCTCGTCGACGCGGGTAGCCCCGGTGACAGGACCGCGCTCGTATAGCAGGCGCTGCACGTCGGCGACGCCTGGCCGCTCCGGCGTGTCGTCCACGCTGGCCACCACCCGGTATCGGCCACCGGGCAGCGGCGCCACCACGACCAGCCCCTCGGGGGAGAAAAACAGCATCACCTCGTCGGCGCGCAGCGGCCAACTCATCCGGACGTCGGCGAGCACGAAGGACTGCTGGTACGTGTCGCCGGTGAAGCCGATTCCGGCGCACTCGCGCACGGTGCTGTGCATACCGTCGGCACCGACCGCGTAGCGGGCGCGGACCGTCTGCGGCTGCTGCCCGTCGGCGGCAACGGTCATCGTGACGCCGTCGGCATCCTGCCGCAGGTCGGTGACCGCATACGGCCGGTGCACGTCGCCGCCCAGCTCGCGGAGCCGGCCCAGCAGGATCGCCTCGGTGATGTTCTGCGGAACCATCAGCGTGTACGGGTAGCGGGTGGGCAGCCCGTCGAAGCGTATCGTGGCCAGCACGTGGTCGCGGTCACAAACGGTGAACCGGGGCACCACGTGCCCCTCGGCGCGCAGCCGGTCGGTGACCTCCAACTCCTCCAGCATCTCGAGGGTACGGACGTGCACCACCGCGGCGCGAGAGGTGTTGGCGCCCTCGGCAAGCCGGTCTACGACGACGAACGAGACGCCCTCCGTGGCGAGAACACCGGCGAGGGCAAGACCCGTGGGCCCGGCCCCGACGATCACGATATTGGCAGTGGCGGCAGTGTGCCCATCTTGCGCCTCCAATGCGCCAGTAGGTGCGATACCGCTTAACGACCCACGCTGAGCATTGCGGCGAAGCGTTGCATGAGGGGGCGTAGGCAAGGTGCTCGCAGTTCGTCGGCGTTAATTGAACCTCAATAAGTGTTTGGTGCAGACACATGTTCTCTAAACCAAAACAGCGAAATCAAGTCAGCGCCCCTGGCTTGACTCGTGCCTTGCCAAGATCGTCAGTAGTCGATACAATCCACTGCTGGAATATGTTATTGTCTATTGACACAAGGAGGTCTCATAAGTGTTATGCCGCTCCATGCCAGATCAGAACTCTTGCAGCAATCTCCCGGCACCCACCAAAGCTCTTTGAACCCGTTTTCCCGTAGCGCGTACCAGAAGGTCACCGTGTTGATCCCCAGGATCGGAATCCCAATGACAGTCTCCAACTTCTCCGTAACGTCTATCAAGTTCATGTTCGTTCCACACTGAACGACCGCATCCAGTTCAGCGTCACCGGGTGGCGCATGTTCGGGCGACAAGAGGCAGCGAACCATGAACTGGGCCGAGGTCATCGCGGAAAAGACATTGCGGGATCTGCCCTATAAGATCGAGCTGGACCGCTATGGCAACATCGTTCGAGATCCGGTCTCCGTCCAATTCGGAAGAAGAGATGTACGCTAAGGTAGCCCTTTATCTGGACCATGGCGCCGGAACGGTGCGGTTGTTCGGTCCGGAGGGCGAACGCGCCCGCTTCGGTGTTTCAGACCGACCCGCATTTTCTGAGCTGGATCGCTGATTAAAGCGCGCGGTCCGTCAGCCGGAACCGCCGTCCCCCGGCTCCTCGTCGAGGTCCTCGTAGCTGAGGTGGCGGATGTCCTTGCCGTCCACGAGGTAGATGACGCTCTCGCAGATGTTGTTGGCGTGATCGCCGATGCGCTCCAGCGCCCGCACCGCCCAGGCGGTGTCCAAGACGCGGGTGATGCTGCGCGGGTCCTCCATCATGTAGGTGATGAGCTGGCGCATGATGGCGTCGTATTCCTGGTCCACCAAGCTGTCCTCACGCGCCACCCGCAAGGCCGCCCTGGAGTCCATGCGCGCCAGGGCATCGAGCGCGGCGCGCAGGTTTTGCCGGACGCGCTCGCCCATGTTCAAGACCCCGATGTAATAGGCCTTGGGGCCCTCCGACTCCGTCAGGCGCAGGACCACGCGGGCGATCTTCTTGGCCTCGTCGCCGATGCGCTCGAGGTCGGTGGTGATGCGGGTCATGGCCAAGACCAGCCGCAGATCCCCCGCGGCCGGCTGGCGCCGCGCCAGGATCGCCGTGCAGTCCGCGTCGATGTCGATCTCCATGGTATTGACCTTGTAGTCGTTGCTCGCCGCCAGCTCGGCGAGCCCCGGATTCCGGTCGGCCAGGGCGTCCAACGCCGTCGTGAGGTGCTCTTCCACCGTGCCGCCCATCTCCAAGACGCGGGCCCGGACGTCCTCGAGCTCCTTGTCGAACTGGTGGGAGATGTGCTGTGGGAGTTGGGTCGCGCTCATGTCTTCTATCCTCGCCGAGGGCTAGCCGTAGCGGCCGGTGATGTAGTCCTCGGTCTGTTTCCTCTTGGGTTTGGTGAACAGCACCTTGGTCTCGTCGAACTCGATCAGATCCCCGAGGTACATGAAGGCCGTGTGGTCGGAGACCCGCGCCGCCTGCTGCATGTTGTGGGTCACGATCAGGATCGTGTATTCGGTCTTGAGCTCATAGATGAGGTCTTCGATCTTGAGCGTCGAGATGGGGTCGAGCGCGGAGGCCGGCTCGTCGAGCAACAACACCTCGGGCTCGATGGCGATGGCGCGCGCGATGACGAGGCGCTGCTGCTGCCCGCCCGACAAGGTCATGGCGCCGTCGTTGAGCCGGTCTTTGACCTCGTCCCATAGGGCGGCGCGCTTGATGGCCCGCTCCACGGCCTCGTCCAGGACCCCCCGCTTCTTGACCCCCTGCAGCCTGAGCCCATAGGCGACGTTCTCGTAGATCGACTTCGGGAACGGATTGGGCTTCTGGAACACCATGCCGACCCTCCGCCTGAGATCGGAAACCGGCGTGTCGGCGGCGTAGATGTTGTGGCCGAAGAGCCGGATCTCGCCCTCGATGCGCACGTGATCATAGAGGTCGTTCATGCGGTTGAAGCAGCGCAGGAGCGTCGACTTGCCGCAGCCGCTCGGGCCGATGAAGGCGGTGACCTGGCGCTCGGGGATCGACATGGTGATGGCGTTGAGGGCCTTGTTCTCGCCGTAATAAAGGTCGAGACCCTCGACCTCGAGGCATACCTTGCGGCCCGCCGCCGGCGCTGCTTCGGGCCTCCGTGCCTGGAGAGAAGAAGAAGAGGACCCTGGGGCCCTCGTATCGATACCCTGGCCGTCCGGGGCCTCGGCATCGAAACCCTCGAAACCATGCGTGGCGGCAGATCGGGCCACGCCCTTGGGGTCCACGGCCTTCAAGGCCGGTTGTTCAATCTTCCGAAGCACGATATTTCTCCCGCAACTGGTTGCGTATCCGGATCGCGGCCAGGTTGAGCACCACGACGATGACGACCAAGAGCAACGCGGTGGCATACACGAGCGGGCGCGCCGCCTCGACATTGGGGCTCTGGAAACCCACGTCGTAGATGTGAAACCCGAGGTGCATGATCTTGCGATCGAGGTGCAGGAACGGGAAGTTGCCGTCCATGGCCAACGAGGGGGCGAGCTTGACCACCCCCACCATCATGAGCGGCGCGACCTCGCCGGCGGCGCGTGCCACGGCCAGGATGAGCCCGGTCATGAGCGCCGGGCTCGCCATCGGCAGGACGATGCGCCACAGGGTCTCGGCCTTGGTCGCTCCGAGCGCCAGACTGCCCTCGCGGATGGCCACGGGGATGCGGGCCAGGCCTTCTTCGGTGGCGACGATCACGACCGGGACGGTCAGGATCGCGAGCGTGAGCGAGGCCCACAGGAGACCCGGGGTCCCGAAGGTCGGGGCCGGCAGGGCCTCGGGGAAGAACACGCGGTCGATGTTGCCACCGAGGAAATACACGAAGAACCCGAGCCCGAAGACGCCGTAGACGATCGAGGGCACCCCCGCGAGGTTGTTGACGGCGATGCGGATGGTACGGGTCAGCGGGCCCTGCTTCGCATATTCCCGGAGATACACGGCGGCCACGATGCCGAAGGGCGCCACCAGGAGGCTCATGATGAGGACCATGAGCACGGTGCCGAAGATGGCCGGGAAGATCCCGCCCTCGGTATTGGCCTCGCGGGGCTCGTCGCTCACGAACTCCGTGAGCTTCGTGAGGTAATGGCCGAGCTTGTCGAAGGTCCCCATCTCGTTCGGCCGGTACACGCGCACCACCTTGGCCAGCGGGATGGTGAGGTCCTCGCCCCCGGCGAGCCTGAGCTGCAAAGAGTCGCGCTCGATCTCGTGACCGAGCGCGCCGAGCTCGACGCCGAGACGCTCGTACTCGGCTTCCAGCGCGAGCCGCTCATCCGCGATCTCTTGTAGGGCGCGCGGGTCCGGCTCCCCGCCCAGTTCCAGCGCGCGACCCTCGAGACGCAGTTGCTCCATGGCGTGGTTCACCGCGCCGATACGGTCGCGCTCCAGGTGACCTATCTGTTCCTCGAGCGCCTGCTTGCGATCGAGCCGCGCCTGCACCTCCGCGAGCGGCGGTCCGTCGGTGTCCGAGGTCGTTATTGCTTTGCCGTCCTCGCGGACCTCCACCAGGTATCCGTAGGCATTGCCCCATTCCTCGCGCTCTACGCTCAGAAGCGCCGGGGGATAATCGATCCGCTCGATGCCGGGCGCGGCGATCCAGCGGAAATCGCGGCCGTAGACGTCGCGATTACCGGTCTTGATGAGCAGTCGCTCGCCGGTCACGACGCCGTCCGGGAGCCGATACCCGTTCTCCTCGAGGCGGGCGGCCGGCACCTCTTCATGGTCCGCGATCTCGCCGTAGAGCCTGGTCTTGGTACCGTCGGATTCACGGTAGTCGATGGCGGCGATGCGCCCGGGCCAGAAGTGCCCCATGCCGTTCACGGCGATGAGCAAGAGGAGCCCGAAGACCATGCACAGGCTGAGACTCACCGAGCCCGCCGTCAGCCACACCCACGGGCTGCCGGTATGGACCCATCCCCTGAGCTCGGACCGGCCCGTCATGCGATGTCCGCCCGCACCTTATAGATTGCTGTAGCGCTCGCGCAGGCGCTGGCGAAAGACCTCCGCGACCGTGTTGAAGAGGAAGGTCGCGAGGAACAGCACCAGGGCCGCCAGGAACAACACCCGGTAATGGGTGCTGTCGACCTCGGTCTCGGGCATCTCGACCGCGACGTTGGCCGACAGCGCGCGAAAACCCTGGAAGATGGTCCAGTCCATGATGGGGGTGTTGCCGGTCGCCATGAGCACGATCATGGTCTCACCCACCGCGCGGCCCAGGCCGATCATGACCGCCGAGAAGATCGCCGGGCTCGCGGTCAGGATCACCACGCGCGTGAGCGTCTGCCAGGGCGTGGCGCCGAGCGCCAGCGAGCCCAGGGTGAGATGGCGCGGCACGCTGAAGATCGCGTCTTCGCTGATGGTGAAGATCGGTGGTATGACGGCGAAACCCATCGCGATCCCGACCACCAGCGAGTTGCGCTGATCGAAGGGGATGCCGAGCTCGCGGGTCAGCCAGGCCGGCATGTCCCCGGCGAAGAGCGTTACCTCCAGCCACTCACCGGCGACGAGCGCCACGTAGGTCGCCGTGGCCACCACCGGCAGGAGCAGCGCGGCCTCCGAGCCCTCCGGCACCCGGCGGGAGAGGGCGTCCGGCAGGCGGCTCCAGAGATAAGCCGCGATGAGCACCGCGACGGGCACCACGATCGGGACCGCGAAGACCCCGGCGAGGTTGGCCTCGACGAAGGGCGCGAGCCACAGCCCGGCAAGAAAACCCAGGATGACGGTCGGCAAGGCCCCCATGACCTCGATGCTGGGTTTGACGATCCGGCGCATCCCGGCGGACATGAAATACCCGGTGTAGACGGCGCCCATGATGGCCATCGGGACGGCGAATAGCATCGCGTACACGGCCGCCTTGAGGGTCCCGAGCGTCAAGGGGGTGAGGCTGAACTTGGGCTCGAAATCGCCGGTGGCCGCGGACGACTGCCACAGGTACTCCGGGCGCTCGCGGCTCTCGTACCACACCTGGCCCCACAGCGAGCGCCAGGACACCTCGGGGTGTTCGTTGTGAATGCGGAAAAATCGCAGTGGTCCGCCGTCGTCCTCGACCAAGAGGGCGTCCGCCCGCGGGGACATCGCCACGGCCTCGACCGGCGAGTCGACCGGTGACTCGATGATCCGCTGGACCAGGAGGGTGCGCTCGGCGGTGGTGTGATATAGCCCGAGCGTCCCGGATCGATCGACGGCCGCGAAGCCCTTGCGGGAGAACTCAGGCGCGATCTGGGTGATCGGATGCGTCTGTGCGGAGAACGATCGCACGCGGCTGAGGCTGTAGCTGTTGCGGTGGTCGCGCACCGGGAACCACTGGGTGATCGTCCCCGCCGAGTCACCGACGAGCAGCGAGATCCCCCCACTCAGGAACTGCATCGCCGTGACGGTCTGGCCGTGTCCGACGGCGCCGACCTTGTCGACCAGGGTCGGGGCGGTCCTTTGGGTGATGTCGTAATAGTGAATGGACCCATCGCCGCTCGCGGTGTACAGCTCGCGCTGCAGGAGACCGAGCGCCAGGTGGGTGATCGGACCGTGGTCCACGGGGATCGTGGCGCCCCGCCGCGTGATCGTCTCGTCCTCCTCCAGGAGTGAGCGCGTCGCCGCGAAGTTGGCCACCAACAGGCGGCCGTCCTCGGTCACGGCCGCGAGCGTCGTTTGTTGGTCCTGGCTTTGGACCGCGAGGCGGGTCAGGGCGTGGCCTTCGGGATCGACCGCCACCGGTGCCGGGCCGAGCGGGTAGGTGATCTCGGGGGTCAGGGTGCGGACATCGTTCGGGAAGCTCACGCTATATCGATGGTGGAAGACCAGGGCGGTCCCGTTCGACAGCCCCACGGACAGGGTGGCCGCGCGCGGATCGCCTGCGGCGTGGGAGGTGATCCGCAGCCCCTCGGGGAGCGCCAGCCGTGCATCGGTGATCACGTGCCCGTCCTGGGTCTTGAAGAACACCGTCCGGCCGTCAGCGGTCAGCCGGAGGCCGATCTCGGCATGCTCCTCGGTGCCGAGCCACAGGGTCTCTGCCGGCCCGCCTGGGACCGGATAGCTTGGCGCAGGCTGGATCGAGGCGGACGCGAAGAGCGGCAGGACCACGTAGAGGAGGTAGGCGAAGATGAGGAGGATGGTGATGATGACGCCGACCCCGCCCGCGGCCATGAGGTTGCGGGTCCAACGGTCCTCCAGGAGCCGCCAGCGCCGATGCGCTTTCGACTCCTGGACCGCCCACTGACGGACCGTCGCCACGGCCGCCTCACCCGCCAGCGCCGTTCCTCTCACCGCCCCACTCATCTCTCACCGTTCTATTCATCGCGGCCATCGTAGGCGTGCCACATGACGGTTATGTTACACCCGCGCCATGCCGGGAACCCAACAGGGGCCGGTGTCCTCCAGAGCCTTTTTAGGCCAGCGGCCCTACCTGTGGAGATGTGGGTAACCGCTCCGCAGTTACTTAATTAAATGTCCACAGTCCGACGAGGTGAAAGTGAAGACTTGCTTATTTTCGCCAGAACGTGGTAGTGACAATGGGGTCCACCTTAATCCTGACAAAACCCACTTGGAAAACTGCATGGAAGCCGGTACGGCTTTGACTTCTAGAATATCGCTTCGAGGGTGGACATCGCTATGTGCGGCCTAAAGAGTCTCAAGGGCGCTGCGAGATAGCGTACGCCGACGGACGGGTCGCACCCGAAGCGGTAGCCTCGAGCACATCATTGCCGAGCTCAATCCGAAACTGCAGGGGTGGTTTGCCTACTTCCAGCACCCATGCGGCTCCACATTTCGAAGCATCGACGTCAAGATCGAACACATCCGTTCGGATCTTGCCCGCGACCTGAAAGAATTCGAATACCGCGTGATAATCAAGCTGGGTACCATGATGGAGGTCGCGGTCGGCGCGATGGCGACCTTGGTCAAGCCCTTGCAATTCGGCGGGGATCAGCGCAACGCTCGCCGGAGCACCGTCGCCTCGGGGGGTCGGGTGGGGTCGGGATGGGGGTGATCCAGGGTGTAGTGCAGGCCCCGGCTTTCCTTGCGGCACAGGGCGGAGGCCACGATCAGCTCGGCCACCTGGACCAGGTTGCGCAGCTCGATGAGGTCGTTGGTCACCCGGAAGTTGCCGTAGTAGTCCCGGATCTCCTCGGACAGGAGCTGGATGCGGCGGCTGGCGCGCTCCAGGCGCTTGGTGCTGCGCACGATCCCGACGTAGTCCCACATGAAACGGCGCAACTCGTCCCAGTTGTGGGCCACGATCACCTCTTCGTCCGAGTCGGTGACCTGGCTCTCATCCCAGTCGGGGACGCGCGGTGCCGGCGGGGCCTCGGGCAGTCCCTCTGCGATATCCCGGTACGCGGAGCGCGCCATGACCAGGCATTCCAGGAGCGAGTTGCTGGCCATGCGGTTGGCGCCGTGCAGTCCGGTGCAGGCGACCTCGCCGACGGCGTAGAGCCCTGGCACCGCGGTCCGCCCGTGGCGATCCGTGACCACGCCGCCGCACATATAGTGGGCGGCGGGCACCACGGGTATGGGTTCGCGGGTGATGTCGATCCCGAGCTGCCCGCACTTCGCCGCCACCGTGGGGAAGTGTCCCAGGATGAAGCCGCTCGGCCTGTGGCTGATGTCGAGATACACGCATTCGAGGCCCAGGCGTTTCATCTCGTGGTCGATGGCGCGCGCCACGATGTCCCGTGGGGCCAACTCGGCGCGCGCGTCGAAGCGCTCCATGAAACGGCTGCCATCGGGCAGCAAGAGCCGGCCGCCCTCCCCGCGAATGGCCTCGGTGATGAGAAAGGACTTGGCCTTGGGATGGTAGAGGCAGGTGGGATGGAACTGAAAGAATTCCATGTTGGCGATGGGACAGCCGATGCGCCAGGCCATGGCGACCCCATCCCCGGTGGCGACGTCGGGGTTGCTGGTATAGAGATAGACCTTCCCCGCCCCGCCGCTCGCGAGCACCACATAGCGCGCGGTGAAGGCGACCACCACGCCAGACCGGCGATCCAGGGCATAGGCGCCCAGGCAACGCTCCGCGGCCAGATCGAGCTTGCTGGCGGAGATGAGGTCGATGGCCACATGGTGCTCGAACACCCGCAAGCGCGGGTGGCCGCGGGCCAGTCCTTCCAGCGTGGTCTCGATGGCGCGGCCGGTGGCATCGGCGGCGTGGATCACGCGCCGGTGGCTGTGGCCGCCCTCGCGGGTCAGGTGGTATTCGGGCCGGCCATCGGCGCCCGGGCTGCGGGTGAAGGCGACCCCGAGCGCGCAAAGCCATTCGATGCTCTCGGGTCCGTGCTCGACCACGAACTGCACGACCTCGGCGTCGCACAGTCCGGCCCCGGCCGCCAGCGTGTCGGCCACGTGGGAGGCCACCGAGTCGCGGCGGTCGAGCACGGCCGAAACCCCGCCTTGGGCATACAGCGTCGCGCCCTCCTGCAAGGGTCCTTTCGAGAGCACCGCGACCTCGGCGTGCTCCGCCAACTGGAGCGCGACGCCGAGTCCCGATGCGCCGCTGCCGATCACAAGGACATCGTACCGGTGCTGTCTGACCATCCTAGAACCCGTGCCGGGGACACCGGGAGGGTGAGGCCGTGCCGCATTGCGCCGCGGAACGTCACCGCTGCGGACTATAATGCATCGCCCGCAAGCGTCGCTCCCCTGCGAACTCGGCCTACCCACGACTGTCTACTAGGCTGGCGCCGCAACAATAATACAGGGAGAATGCCCGGATGGGCGACACCGGCGCAGATTCGCAGCTCGTCGAGCGGGTGCAGCGCGGCGACAAGAAGGCTTTCGATCTGTTGGTCCTGAAGTACCAGCACAGGATTTTGAAGTTGATTTCACGCTATGTGCGAGACCCCAGTGACGCCATGGACGTGGCCCAGGACGCGTTCCTGAAGGCCTATCGGTCTCTGCCGAACTTCCGCGGCGACAGCGCGTTTTACACCTGGATCTACCGGATCGCCGTCAACACCGCCAAGAACCACCTGGTGGCACAGTCACGCCGCCCGCTCGAGACCGACGCCACGGGGATGGACGGTGAAGCCATCGAACCCGCGGCGCTCCTCAAGGATTACGCGACTCCGGAGAACTATTTGATCACGGAGGAGATCCAGGAAGCGATCGCAACGGCCATCGACCAGCTTCCGGAGGACCTCCGGACCGCGATCACCCTGCGCGAGATCGAAGGACTCAGCTACGAGGAGATCGCCCTGGTCATGACTTGCCCGATCGGCACCGTCCGATCGCGGATCTTTCGGGCCCGCGAGGCCATCGACCATCGATTGAAACCCTATTTGGAGTGACGGACCGGTATGTGCCAGGACACCCTCGAACAGTTGTCGTCCTTCGTGGACGGAGAGCTTTCCGATCGAGATCACAGGATGCTCGTGGAGGCGTGTGTGAACGACGATGGCCTGCGGGAGAAATGGGCCCGCTATCACTTGATCGGGACCGCGTTGCGCGCCGGCCTGCCCGAGACCCTGCCGCGGGGTCTCCCCGACCGGGTCGCCCTCGCGCTCTGCGACGAGCCGGCGATCCTGGTCGGGCGGCGGTCGCGGGTGCGGGTCGGGCCGGCGTTGGGGTTGGCTATGGCGGCCTCCGTCGCCGGGTTCACGTTCTACAAGCTGGGTGACTGGTCCCCGAACACTCGCGAGCCCCGCCTGGCGTCGCAGGGCGCATCGCCAACCGCCGACCCGGGACGGCACCGGCTGACGAAGGACATCCCCCATGCAGCGGTCCTGTGGGGTGGCGAGCGCCATGATACCCCCGAGCGCCTGACCACCTATCTCTTGATGCACAACCAGTATGACGGGAGCCTGAATGGCCCCGAGGTGTCACCGTCCGAGGCATCGCCGTACTTTACGACGGTCGTTCATGACCCGAATCCCTAGCCCGCATTTCTCACCGCGGCCCGTCACGAGACCGCCGAGGCGCCGGTCTCTGGGGCCGCACGGACTGAAAGACGGCGAAGGCGTAGCGGACACCACGTCGAGCCGGCTTGAAGGAGTACGGACCGCCAGACCGAGCGGATCGGCGGTCGCAGCAGGGCGGTGGTGAGCAATGCGGGCTAGGCCGCACCGGTCGGTGCAGTGCTTGTGGCTCGCGCTCCTGACCGGGGTCGTCTGGCCCGCCGCCGCGGTGGAATCCGGCAGAGAGGCGCGCATGCTCCTCACCAAGATGTCCGAGGCCACGCGTAGCTTGAGCTACCACGGGACCTTCGTGTCGATCCGTGGCAGCCGCGTGGCCATGATGCGCATCGTCCACCGGGGCGATGCGGGCGGCGAACGGGAGCGTCTGATCTCCCTCATGGGTCCCGCCAAGGAGGTGATCCGCCGCAATGACGAAGTGACCTGCATCTTTCCTCGCGACCGTGCGGTCGTGGTCGACAGGCGCCCGCCGCGCCAGATCCTCGGCGCCACGCTGTCGCGCCCGGTGGAAACCCTCGCTACGTACTATGACTTTTCCGTCCTGGGCGGGGATCGCATCGCGGGCCATCCGGCCTCGGTGCTCGGCATCGCGCCCAAGACCGCGGATCGCTACGGTTATCGCCTGTGGGTGGACTCGGAGTCCGATCTGCTGCTCAAGTCGGAGGTGATCGACGGCGGCGGGGAGGTCGTGGAGCAGGTCCTGTTCACGGACCTCAAGGTCCGTTCGAGTATTCCCGAGGCCTGGCTCGAGTCCGGGATCAGCGGCCAGGGTTACATCTGGTACACCGGGGCCAAACGCACTCCTGCGGCCCTATCCAGCGCAGAGTGGCCCAGGGGTCAATGGGAGGTCCGGTGGATCCCGCCCGGCTTCATGATGCAGGAGGATCAGACCCGTGCCATAGCGGACGGCGCCGAACCGGTCAAGCATGCGGTATACTCCGACGGGCTCGCGTCCGTGTCGGTGTTCACCGAGAAGGCCACCGAGGCGACACAGCGCATCGAAGGCCATTCGTCGATGGGGGCCCTGAATTCGTATAGCACCTGGGCGGACGGTTATCAGGTCACGGTGCTCGGGGAGGTACCCGCGACCACCGTGCGGCAAATCGCGGCTTCGGTTGCCTTCGTGCCGGCTCCACCGTGACCCGTGCCGAGCCCGGCGGTGTCCGGCGAGCACTGATTTACTTCTTTGGCCTAGCGGCTGTCCCGATATCCCGGCCCTGTGGGCCTCGAGCACGACTAGCGCGGAGTGAGAGTGTAGTCATGGTGTTGGTACAGTGCATACGCACGGGCCTGGTCGTCGTGCTACTGGTCGTGGGCTGGCAGCGGCCCTTGATGGCGGAGCCGCGGGAGCTCCCCGACTTCGTGCAACTGGCGGAGGACAACAGCCCCGCCGTCGTCAACATCGGGACCAGCGTCGAGAACGATGCGAAGGAGCCGGCACCCCAGCTCCAGATCCCCGACGTCCCCGAGGACAGCCCGCTGCACGACTTCTTCAAGAAGTTCTTCGGCGAAGGCATGGAGGGGCCCGACCTCACGCCGCGATCCTCGCTCGGCTCGGGGTTCATCATCTCCAACGACGGCTATGTCATTTCCAACTTTCATGTGGTCAAGGATGCCGACGAGATCATCGTGCGTTTGAGCGATCGGCGCGAATTCGTCGCCAAGGTCATCGGCAGTGACGAGCGCAGCGACCTGGCGGTCCTCAAGATCGACGCCGAAGACCTGCCGGTGGTGCGCCTCGGGCGCGCCACCGATCTCAAGGTCGGTGAATGGGTCCTGGCGATCGGGTCTCCGTTCGGCTTCGATCACTCGGTGACGGCCGGGATCGTGAGCGCCAAGGGCAGGGCCCTGCCCAACGAGAACTACGTGCCCTTCATCCAGACCGACGTGGCCATCAACCCCGGCAACTCGGGCGGGCCGCTCTTCAATCTCAATGGAGAGGTAGTCGGGGTCAATTCCCAGATCTACAGCCGTACCGGCGGGTTCATGGGCCTGTCGTTCGCCATACCGGTCGAGGTGGTGATGAACGTCTACCACCAGATCCGGGATAAGGGGAAGGTCTCGCGAGGCTGGTTGGGCGTGTTGATACAAGAGGTGACTCGGGAGTTGGCGGAGTCCTTCGGCATGGATAAGCCCCATGGCGCGCTGGTCGCGAAGGTGCTGCCGGACAGCCCCGCCGCCGCCGCCGGGATCAGGCCGGGCGATGTGGTCGTGGATTTCAACGGGGTCGAGATCGACCTGTCGTCCGATCTGCCGCCGCTTGTCGGAGGCACCGAGGTCGGGAAAAAAATACCGGTCGAGATCGTGCGCGACGGCAAGTCTTTGAAGCTGCACCTCGAGATCGGCGAGCTCCCGCCCGAGGAGGAGCTCAAACACGCCTCGTCGGACAAGGCCGACACCGCCACCGACAACCGGCTCAAGATTGCCGTCAAGGACCTCACCGATAAGCAGCGGGAGGAACTGGAACTGGCCGGCCATGGGGTCGTGGTCGAGCGCGTCCAGCTCGGCCCCGCGCGCCGCGCCGGGATCCGCAAGGGCGACATCGTGACCATGATCGATGACGAGCGGGTCAAGAACGTCAAGCACTTCAAGGAACTGGTCGAGGCCCTCCCGGCCGGCAAATCCGTGCCGATCCTGGTGCAACGGGCCGGCCAGCCCATCTTTCTGGCCATCAAGGTCCCAGCTCAATAAGGGCGAATCCAGGGCCCTGGGGCGCGGCGCTCGAACAGGGCCGGCGCCGCACCCAGGACGCATCCTTTGGTCGGAACCGGGCCAGCGGTTACAATCAAACCCCGATTGGCGCCCCGATCGGCAGCCCTTGCCATGCCCAGGACCACGGACCATCAACCTTGGCCGTTCCCATGCCCGCGAATATTCCTCTCGAGGCGGCGCGTTTGCGTAGCCGCGTTCCCCATCTCCGCAGCTATTGAGCATGGAACGGATCCGTAATTTCTCCATCATTGCCCACATCGATCACGGTAAATCCACGCTCGCCGATCGCTTCATCCAACTGTGCGGGGGGTTGACCGAGCGGGAGATGGCGAACCAGGTCCTGGACTCCATGGATATCGAACGGGAGCGCGGGATCACGATCAAGGCGCAGAGCGTCACCCTGGGCTTCGAGGCCGACGACGGCGTGACCTACGAGCTTAATTTCATCGACACGCCGGGGCATGTGGACTTCAGCTACGAGGTCTCGCGTTCGCTCGCGGCCTGCGATGGGGCGCTCTTGGTCGTCGATGCCGGACAGGGTGTGGAGGCGCAAACAGTGGCGAATTGTCACACCGCCGCCGAGCAGCATCTCGAGATCATCCCGGTCATCAACAAGATCGACCTCCCGGCCGCCGATCCAGCCCGAGTGGCGCGCGAGATCGAGGACATCATCGGCATCGATGCCGAGACCGCGGCCCGCGTCAGCGCCAAGACCGGCCAGGGGGTGCGCGAGCTGCTCTGCGAGGTCGTGCGGCGTGTGCCGCCACCGACGGGCGATCCCACGGGATCGCTCAAGGCGCTCATCATCGATTCGTGGTTCGATAACTACCTCGGCGTGGTCTCTCTGGTGCGCGTCTTCGACGGTAGCCTGAG
>JBOIDT010000076.1:0-15080 GCA_050740755.1 Gammaproteobacteria bacterium | reverse complement strand
TCCGCGCATGATGTGCGCCTGTGGGGCACCGCCCTGCGCCAGCAAATCTATCTCGGTGACGAGGCATTTGTCGAGCGCATGCAAGCACTGGTCGAGCCGCAGCGCGCGAACGCGCGCGAGATTCCCAAGGCTCAGCGGCGCAAGACACGCAGCCTTGCTCAATGGCTCAGCACCTGTGAGTCCCGCGAGGAAGCGCTATTGCGCGCTCACACCGAAAGCGCCTTGAGCCTGAGCGCCATCGCCCGAGAGATCGGCCTCTCGGTCTCCCGCGTAAGTCGTTTGATTGCGAGGGCGGAGGAGGCAAAAGGCAAGACTTGACCCCCTTCAGACCCCTGACCCCCTTCAGACCCCCTTCACCCGCTACGGCTCGCCTGCCGCGAACAGATCGCCTACCGCAACGCCGAATCCCGCCAAAGCCGTGGATTCCGCACGTTCACCCACACTAGAAACACCCTTGATGGCGTACTGCTCCGCACCTTCTAGGAGATGGAACACGGTCACGGTCTTCTCCACCACGTCGACCAGCCAGTACTCGGGAATATCGGCGCGCGCGTATTCCCGCCGCTTCGTGTCCTTGTCCCTTTTCGGGTCATCGGGACTCATGACCTCCATCACCAGATCGGCCCCGAGCCAATAGTTGGCATGGCGGCGCGCACTGTGTTCACGGCGCATGAAAACCACGTCGGGCTCGCGCAGCTTGCCCCCCCACAACCTGACTGGCATGGGCGCAACCACGACCCAGCCTAAATCGTGTCGGCGAACATGATCGACCAAGGCTTCGTACAGAAACAGGACCAGAAACTGGTGCAGCTCGCTTGGCATGTCCAACACCTCGATGCGGCCATGGTCGAACTCAGTCAAACGATTGCCGGGTAACGCGAGGTATTCCTCTTCACTCCAGCTTCCTTGGGGCGGAAAGAGACGCGCCACGTCCCACGCCGGCTCGAACACCTCCGGGGATGCGTTCGCAATGGAAGATTTCATGGTACACCTCGACTCGCTGACGACCGTTTACGGTACTATAGGGGAGTTCGGGGTCAGAGTAAAATCTCGTTCATGGGCTACTTTCTCTCCTCCGCCGCACCGCTCTGGTCCAGGTCCGAGTGGCGGATGTACTGGCACCATCGAACGAAGACGGGGGCAGAATCATGACGATGAAGAAACGGTCCTGGATCCTACTGATGGCGGCAGCGCTCGCCATCCAGGCTTGTACGGGGTGGGGTCAGGGCAGGCGTGCGCAGATCGATCCCCCCGCGCAGGCCGCGGCGACGGCACCCCGGCGCGATGCGCCCGTCGTGATCGTCGGGGCTGGCCTGAGCGGCTTGACCCTCGCCGACGAGCTTAAGAAGGCCGGCATCGATGCGCTGCTTGTCGAAGCGGCGCCGCGCATCGGGGGCCGCGTCCAAACGATCCACTTCTCCGATGGTGCCACGGCCGAGGCGCACATGGAGGAATATTTCGAGCGCAGTCCCGCCGTGACGCTGCTGCGTGAGCTCGGCCTTCCGCTGATCGAGGACGTCGCCCATTCGTCCGTGCGCATCGACGGCAAGATCTATCCGTACCGCGGAGATGGCCAGCGCGACGAATACCTGGCAGGGATCTTCGACGCGAAGGAGCGTGCGGCCTTCCTCCGGTGGACCGAGAAGGCCTGGAACCTCTACACCAAGCTGCACGCCAGCCACTACGAGGGCAAGCCGCTGCCTCGAGAGCTCCAGGATCTCATGCGGATCAGCTTCGCGGACTTCGTCGTCCGCGACCGCCTGCCACGCAAGGTGAGCGAGTGGATCCGCGTCACCGTGGAGCCCGAGATGGCCATCGAGTGGGATGCGATCTCCGCGCTCGACGGGATCGACGAAATGCGCCTTTTCCTGGATTCGCCGGACGGATTCGGCGAAAAGAACTACCACGTGGCAGGCGGCAATACGCGCTTCATCGAGGCGCTCGCCGCCCGCCTGAAGCCGAGCCAGATCACGACCAGCGCTCGCGTCACCGCGATCGAGCGGACCGACTCGGGCGTGAAGCTCAGGGTTCTCGAGAGGGACTCCCGCTTCGTCGACATCACGGGGCGGATCGCGGTGGTCACGGTCCCGGTCAACATGCTCGGGAGGATCCAGTTCTCGCCGCCGCTCAGCAGCAAGAAGTGGCAGGCCATCAGCACCACCAGGATGGGGAGCTACATCAAGGTGAACTTCCGCGTCTCCCACGAGGCGTCCAAGCTCTGGCAGGTGGACGGCGAGAACGTCTTGACGCTGCTCTCGGATACGCAGGCGGGCAGCATCTACGACGTCAGCGATCTACAGACCGACACGGAGCCTCGGGATCAGGTCCTCACCCTGCTCCTGCATGCCAGGTTCGCGCGTGAGTTCGTGAACCAGCCACTCGACGACGTCCGCGAGACGAGCGCGACGGCGCTCGACGCGCTCTTTCCGGGGGTTCGCCGGCACATCAAGTCCGCCGAGATCTTCGTCTACCCGCACGCGGTGGCCTACTGGCCCCTGGAGCTCGGGCGCTCGCGCTTCGATGAGCTCGCAAACGAGCTGAGGCGGCCTGAAGGCCGGCTCTACATCGGCGGCGACACGACCGAGGACAGTCATTCGGAAGGAGCCGTCGTCGCCGCATTGCGAATGGCGCGACAGATCATCGAACGTCGCGCCGAGCTGACGACGGATGCCTCGCGCGGCTCGACGGCCGCCTGGTCCGCTCCGGAAGGGGCGGGCGGCGACGCAATGAGGGCAGGGGCCGCGGGAGCGCGGTAGGCAGCGTACCTTCGTCGCGACCATGGACGAACGATTGGGGCGATCGATCGACGAAGAACGCGAGCGAAACGGAGGCACCCGGTGATCTCCGTCGTCGTGCCCGCGTACAACGAAGGCATGGTCATCGAACGATGCCTGCGCGCGATGCTGGAAGAGGCGCGGCCCGGCGAACTCGAGATCGTGGTCGTGTGCAACGGCTGCAAGGACGACACCGCCGCGCGCGTGCGCAAGTTCGGTCCGATGGTCACGGTGATCGAGACGCCAGAGGGCGGCAAGATCCACGCGCTCAATCTCGGCGACGAAGCCGCGACTTCGTTCCCGCGCTTCTACGTCGACGCCGACATCGAGCTGTCGACCGCCGCGCTGCGCGACGTGGTCGCGCTGCTCGGCGACGACTCGCCGATCCTCGCGGCCGCACCCAAGGCGGTCGTGGACTACCGCGATCGCTCGCTCTTGGTACGCTCGTTCTACGAGGTGTGGACGCGCCTGCCGTACTTCGACGAGGGCATGATCGGCGCCGGCGTCTACGCGTTCTCGCGCCGCGGCCGGGCGCGCTTCGACAAGTTTCCCGACATCATCGCCGACGACGCGTACGCGCGGCTGGTGGTCGCGCCGCACGAGCGCCGCTGCTCGAGCGGGAGCACGTTCACGATCACGCCGCCCACGACCCTGCGCGGGATCGTGCAGATCAAGACCCGCGTACTCGCCGGCAACTACGAGCTGCGGCGCAAGTTCCCCGAGCTGGTCGCCAACGAGACCACCGACGCTGCCCGCTCGTTGCGGGTGATCGCGATCACGCCGCGCCTGTGGCCGCACGCGCCGATCTATCTCGGCGTGATGGCGGTGGCCAAACTGCTCGCGCATCGCAAGCTCGAGCAGCGCCGCGAGCGTGAGTGGAATCGCGACGAGACCTCGCGCGCGGCCGCGGCCCGGCGAGGTGGATGACGACGATGGCGACCCGGCGCGTGCTCGCGGCTCCTCGAGTTCCTCCAAGAACTCACCGCCGCCCTCGAACACCACTACTGCGGACAACTCCACCGCTACTACGGTGCTCGCGATCACCAACAGAGCGATCCCCCGCCGCAATCACCGCCCACCGATCCACCGTTCTGAACTTGCCCGACACCGACTGCTGACCTGACTACCGTGCCCCTGTCCGACCGCCACCTTGCCACGCCCGATCGCATCGCGCGCTTTCCACCAAAATCACGCGCTTTTACAACCCCGTTAACACCCCGTGAACGGATGGCTCCGGTTCGAGTCCGACGCCCCTCGCCTCTCCCGACTGCGGGCCGATTGCGGATGTGCCCAGCGCTACACCGTTACAACGGTAACTGAATCGGTTCCAGTTGTAAGCAGATCGCCCGGTTCTGAAATCGTCGCGTAAGGCGCGCCCGATAGGCTCATGGTGTTGGATGATCAGGAGAGGCGAACGCCTGTGAACCTTTTCGCCGCTTCTGGGAAATACCTCAGTGTGACCCCGAGCGAGTCGGGGTTGAACAGCGAACATCATCAACCGAGAGGAGCACGACCATGTACACATTGAGCGATTCGGGAGTGGAGCTATCCGAGGGGGCCCGTCTGCGGATGCTCTGGCAGCCCACACGCCAGGGGCTTCGTTGCCGCTGGGTTCACGGCGAGACACCGTCCGATCCGACCTACCGGCGTGCGGCGGTCAACGCGCACGAACGCAACCGGCGTTGGCGTCTGGCTATGGTTGGGAGGGTAGCGGCATGAACAGCATGGCACTCGCCCGACCGCGGGATTGCGCTCACCCCGGAGAGCGCGACATCGCCCGGCTGCTCGCCAGGCGTTACGGTGATGGGACGGTGTACGTACCGAGCGGCGAGGGGATGGGACTTTTCCACACCTGCATGGCGCTCGGGTTCGTGAGCACGGACGGTGTCATCACAAGCAAGGGCCGCCGGCTCTTGATCCGCTATACTAACTGAACCCGGAACCGAATGGCGCATACTCAAGGGTAACTCCAGGATTTATTGGGGCCTGTTCCCGGGAGACGCGGGCATAACTTCCCAAAATCGTGACGATCTCCCGGATCCCGTCACCCCAGCGAAAGCTGGGGTCCAGTGCAGTGTTGGAAGGCGCACATGGATGCCAGCTTTCGCTGGCATGACGAGGTCATGTTAACCATTGCAGATACACCGGTAATACAATAGGTTACGCTCAAAGTAAGCGCCATTCAGGCCGGAACCCTCTTGGTTTGCAGAAGTCGGCATCGGACAGATTAGTGGCTGGCGAGGACAGCAAACCGCGCGTTAATGTCACGCTGCTTGCCCGATTCGACTCGGTCAACCGCCGTCTTCATGTTGCCATAGATACCGCGCCGGGCCACCCCACCCGAACCCGAGTGCCGTGGTATGTCGTGCCCGCCCAGTTGCACCAGCTCCCGGTGCAACTACTTCAAACTATGTCGTTGCTTGCGCCCCTTCGACGCGTCGAACTCCACCCAGGCCGTGAGTTTCTCCGCCATCCCATCCAGCTTGCTCAAACTCTTGCGCCTCTTGTACTTCGGCTCGACCACCTCGCCAGCCAGATACTTCTAGAGGGTGTTGCGCGACAGACCCGCTCGCCATCCCGTATCGACTTCTCTTCGCGCCAATCGTTTCAACTGTAACCGAAACGATTTCAACTGAAAGCAGATTGGCCGGTTTTGAAATCCTCCGATAAGGCAGACCGCCTACGGTATGCCCCCGAGCGAAGCATGCGCATCGCGTAACCGGCCATCGGGGCGACCGGCACGGCCGCTCGCGGCCACCGCCATTGTGAAAATTCTGCCATTGGTACATAGGAGGACGATCATGTTCAAGACTTCTACACGCGAAACTTCGAGCCGGGTCCTGTGGCTGCTCCCGACGCTCGGGTTCGTTGCTGCGCCCGCGTTCGCGGACGGGACCTACGTGTTGGATGGAAGCGCCGGGACCAATTGCTTCCGGGGCCCTGTTCCGGGTGGACGCAGCGAGCGGTGCGCGCACCCTGATCTCGAACTTCGGCAACGCCGCCCAGGGGCCGCTCGGCCTCGATCCCTCCGACCTCGCCCTGGAGGCCACCGGCACGCTCCTGGTCATCGACTTTAGCGCGGGGACGGGTAGCGCCGGGGCGCTGTTCCGGGTGGACGCCGCGACCGGCAACCGCACCCTGATCTCGAACTTCGGCAACGCCCTCCAGGGGGTGCTGGGCGTCGACCCCTTCGCTCTGGCCTATGAGGCGGGCGGGACGGTGCTCGTCATCGACTTTAACGCGGGCACGGATTTCAGGGGCGCGCTGTTCCGGGTGGACCCGGCGAGCGGCTTCCGCGGCCTGGTCTCGGACTTCGCGAACGCGAACCAGGGGCCGCTGGGCCGCACTCCCTTCGGCCTCACCCTGGAAGCGGCCGGCACGGTGCCGGTCATCGACGATAGCGCGGGGACGGGGGGTCGCGGCGCGCTGTTCCGGGTGAACCGGCTGAACGGGCCGCGGACCTTGGTCAGCGATTTCGGCAATACCGGGCAGGGCGCCCTCGGCGCACATCCCTCAAGCGTGGCGGTGATCGTCCCCACGGCCGCGTCCCGACCGTGCTCGGCGACAACGGCAATAACGTCCTCTTGGACTCCCAGAACGACGATGTGATCCTCGCGCGGGGGGGGCGACGACCTCGCCGAGGGCCGGGGCGGTAGCGACCTCATCTGCGGCGGGGACGGCAACGACGCCCTGCGCGGGGGTAGCGGCAACGACCGGGTCGATGCCGGCGCGGGCAACGACACGCTCGAAGGCGGTCCCGGCGACGACCGCCTCGACGGCGGCGGCACAGGCACGGATCTGGTCGCCGGCGGCGTAAACACCGACCGCTGCCAGAATGCCGAGGTCAAGGTTGGCTGCGAGCTTTAGCCATTAATCGTATGCACGAGTGCCTCACATCGAGTGGTTCCATATCAATTCACGAACATCTGGAGGACGATCATCTTTAGCGCCCGTGATGCCGTTGCCAATACCGGGGCTCAGGGACCACCGCCAGCCTGTCATTTTAGTATAATGCCGACTTGCAGCCTCCGTCTGAGGCTGAGAGACTTGATGACTGCTCCGCATATCCTCGGGGTGGATGACGACCCGGCGATCCGGCAGTTGATCGCGGACTACCTCACGGAGAAGGTCAGCACCGCCGCGGACGGCAAGGCGATGCGACAGCGCTTGACCCAAAGTCCCGTGGACCTCGTGGTGCTCGATATTCGGCTCGGTCAGGAAGACGGGATGTTGCTCGCTCGCGAGCTGCGAGCGGCATCGGCGGTCCCGATCATCATGCTGACCGGCCAGCGCGAAGAGGCCGACCGCGTGATAGGTCTCGAGCTCGGGGCGGACGATTACCTCACCAAGCCCTTCAGCCCGCGCGAGCTGCTCGCTCGCATCCGGGCCGTGCTGCGCCGGGGCCAGGGCCGCGACCCATTCTCGCCTAAACGCAACAAGCGAACCCTGTATCGATTCGCCGGCTGGGAGCTCGACATGCACACTCGCTGTCTGCGCTCGCCGCAGGGCGCGCCCGTCGCCTTGACCCGAGGAGAGCTGAGCCTGCTCGCGGCCTTCCTGAGCGCGCCCCAGCGCGTGCTGTCGCGCGATGAGCTGCTGGATCTCAGCCGCGTGCACGACAACGAGGTCTTCGACCGCAGCCTCGATGTGCAGATCCTGCGCTTGCGCCGAAAGATCGAAGCCAACCCCGGCGAACCGGAGCTTATCAAGACGGAACGTGGCGTGGGGTACCTGTTCGCCGCGAAGGTGGAAGAGTTATGAGGTCGAGGGGCGCAATGGTCTTTGCGCCCACCGGCCGTCTTTATGCCTGGATACAGTCCGTAGACCGTCGGCAACCGGGGCACCGCGATGGGATGGCGGGGCACGGCTGGCTCCGGATCCTGAGCCCCGTTCTGATCACCTTCTTGATCGCGTCCTGTGACGGCGACGTCCTCACGGGGACACCCGCGACGCTACGGTTCGGCTTCGACTACTGGCCCGGCTACTACCCGGCCGTCATTGCCGCCGAAAAAGGCTATTTCGCCGAAGAGGGTCTCATCGTCAAAGCCACGAAACGCGACGACACCGACGCCTTGATCGCCGACTTCGGCGCCGGGGAATACGATGCCGTCGGGGCATCGCTCGGCGACATCGTGGGCTTGACCTTGGTGCACCCCGATGTCCGCATCATCTTGGTCACCGATATCTCGGAGGGGGGCGATGCGGTGCTCGCGCGACCCGGCGTTGAAAAGGTCGAGGACCTCAGGGGCAGGGCATTCGGCGTGAACCTCGGGAGCTTCGCGGAGCTCTTCGTGCTCACCGTGCTCAAGTCCCACGGCCTCAGCTCGGCCGATATCCGCTTGGTCGACACCGACGCCGCGGAGCTCCCCGAGAAGCTCAAGAGCGGCGAAGTCGATGCCGGTCATACCTGGGAGCCCTTCGTCACGCGAGCCCGGGACGAGGGCGCGCGCGTGCTGTTCACGAGCGCCGCGACCCCCGGCCTCATCCAGGATGTGGTCGCGGTGCGCGGCGAGGTATTGCGCGAGCGTGCGAAGGCGCTCGGTGCCTTCGTCAAGGGGTGGTTCAAGGCCGTAGACTATTGGAAGGCCCATCCGGATCAGGGCAACACCCTCGCGGCAAGAGTGCTAAAGGTCGGTCCGAACACCATCTCCCTTGAAGGCATTCGCTTGACGACCCTCCAGGATAATATTCAGCTCTTTAGAGCCGGAGAGACGACGCGCTCGACCTACTATACCGCTCGACTGTACGTCGATTTTTTCCTCGGGAGTGGCGGACTGGCTCACAAGCCGGATGTCGAGCAGATCCTTGAACCCCGATTTTTGAACTGATTCGATCCGGTGGAGTCCTCTGCACGGACTCTCGCGGCTCGCGACGCCGAGTCATATAGCCGCGGCGCGTTCCATTGAAACAAAGTACGGGCTAGTCGGCCCGGACCAGTGACTCGACCGGCAATAGGGTTCCGGACTCCCGCGCGTCGTAGCCCGAGAGGCGCGCGGCATGTTCCCGGAACAGCGGGGATTTCAATAATGCGATGAGCTCGGCGACCGCGGGGCTCGCCAGGGTGTCGCGGGCCAGCGCGAAGCAGTAGCGCTCGCGGGTCACGGGGAGGAAGGGCAGGCCGAACTGGTGTGCGGCGGCCTGGATCCCGAAGCCGCAGTCGGCCGCGCCGCTCGCGATGAGCGCCCCGACGGCCAGGTGGGTGAACTCCTCGGTGTGGTAGCCCTGGATCTCCTCGGGCCGCACGCCGGCCTCTTCGAGGAGGGCGTCGAAGAGCAGGCGTGTCCCCGATCCGGCCTGGCGGTTCACGAAACGCGGGCCCGCGGCGAGATCGCGCAGCGAGCGGATGGGCCGCGCCGGCTGCCGGGCGGTGATGAGGCCCTGCTGGCGGTGGACGACGTGGATGAGGACCTGGGCCTCGGGGCGCAACCAGCGCTGATAACGCGGTGCCAGACGCTGCCCCAGTGAACCGCCGGCGATGTGGAATCCGGCGAGATCACAGCGACCGGCGTGCAGTAAGCGCAGGCTCTCCAGGCTACCTCGGAACTGGAGGTCCAAGACGACCCCGCCACGGGCGCGCATGAGATCGCGAAGGGCGGAGATGGCGAGCCCATGGCTCGCGAAGATCCGGAGCGGCGGATCGGCCGGCAGGGTGGTGGCGGCACGCAGCTCGGCGCAGAGGTTCGAGGCCAGGCCCTCGAGCGTCGGCGTGAGGCTCGCCGTGATGCGCCGCCGGCCCCACAGGAGGCCCTCACCCAGGGCCGTGAGGCGCGCCCCTCGACCGCGTTCGAGCACGCACAGCGGCGCGCCCAGAAGACGCCCCCACTCCTGTACCAGTCCCCAGGCGTACCGGTAGGACACCCGGCAGCGGGTCGCGGCGACCCGTATCGAGCCGCCCTGCTCGATGGCCTCCAGCAACTCGAAGAGCATGGGTTCGATGTCCTTGGCATCGCTGCCTCCGATCCGCCAGCGGACCTCGAGGTGCAAGTCCATTTCGCGTCAATTGCCGCCGCCGGCCGCGTTGGGGTGAAACAGCGTCTGACCTTCCACCGTGAAAGAACCGATCGCTCGCTGTCCGGCGGGCGAGGTCAGCCAATCCATGAAGCCGCGGGCGTCGTCCGCCTTGACCTCGGGGTGCCGATCGGGATTGACCAGGATCACGCTGTACTGGTTGTAGAGCTTCTGGTCGCCTTCGACCAGCAGCATGAGGCGCGCCCGGTTCTTGAAGGAAAGCCAGGTGGCCCGGTCCGACATCGTGTAGCCGTCGAGCCCGGCGGCGGTGTTGAGCGCCGCCCCCATCCCGGCACCGAGCTCCTTGTACCAAGTCCCGGAGGCCGACTTGACGTCGATGCCGGCGGCCTCCCACAAGCGCAGCTCCTGGCGGTACGTGCCGCTGTCATCCCCGCGTGACAGAAACGTAGCCTTCGCTTGCGCGATGCCTTTGAAGGCCGCGACGGCGTCGCGACCGCCCTTGATATGCGCGGGATCGGCATCCGGTCCCACGATCACGAAGTCGTTGTACATGACCAGGCGCCGATCGACGCCGTAGCCCTGTTTCACGAACTTCTGCTCGCCCGCGGGGTCGTGCACGAGGAGCGCGTCGGCATCGCCCTTTTCCCCGAGCTTCAAGGCCTGGCCGGTGCCCACCGCCACCACACGCACCTCGACCTCGGTCTTCTCGGTGAACTTGGGCAGGAGGTAATCGAATAGGCCGGAGGCCTGGGTCGAGGTGGTCGAGGCGAGCGTGATGAAGCGCTCCGCCGCGCTCGCCGATGCGAATACGCCGAGCCACAGGATCAGCGCCGGTATCCACTTTTTGGTTCTCGAATAATGCATGGCTTTCCCCGTTTATTGTGATGTTCAAGTGGTGTGGTCCGGATACGTCGCCGCCGGACCCCCCACCCCGCCCTCCCCCGTCCGCGCACGGACAGGAGAAAAGCTTTCCGGTCCCCTCCCCTGCGGAGCGGGGGGCTAGGGTGGGGGTAAAGACGCCGCAACTCTGAACGGGCGCGGTCAGCCAACGTCGCGCCGGACCCCCACCCTGCCCTCCCCCGTCCGCAGACAGCGCGGGCAGGGGAGGGAGTTCCTCCGTTCCCTCCCCTGCGCAGCCTGCGCAGCGGGGCTAGGGTGGGGGTCCGGGCCACCCTCACCACAAGAGCTCCCCGCGCACGAAGGCGCGCGCCTCCGCGGTAGCCGGGCCCGCGAAGAAGTGCTCCGCTTGAGCCTGTTCCAGTAGCCGGCCGCGGTGCAGGAACAACACCTCCTCCGCCAGCCGCCGGGCCTGCCCGAGGTCGTGGGTGCTCATGACCACCTTGGTCCCGTTGTCCCGGAACCTCTTCACGATCGCCTCCACCTGGCGGGTGGCGGCCGGGTCGAGGTTGGCGGTCGGCTCGTCCAGGAACAGCACCTCGGGCCGGCGCACCCAGGCGCGCGCCAGGGCCAGCCGCTGCTGCTCGCCGCCGGACAGCGATCGGGCGTAGCGATCGACGAGCGGCGTGAGGCCGGCCATTGCCAGCGCCTCCACCACCAGCCGATCGCGTTCCTCGCGCGCCAGCCCGAGCAGGCGTAACGGGTAGGACAGGTTGCCCGCGACCGATCGGCGCAGCATCACCGGCCGCTGAAACACCATCGCCTGGCCTTTGGAAGCGTCCCCCGCCCACAGGACGCGGCCCGTGCTCGGCGGGATGAGTCCGTGGCAGAGGCGCAGGAGCAGGCTCTTACCGGCCCCGTTCGGCCCGAGCACCACGGTGGCCGAATCGCCCGCTAGCATGAGCGAGATCTCGTGGAGAAGGGTGTGCCCGTCAGGCGCGTAGCTCACCCCTTCGAGCCGGAGCGGCAGGATCGAGGCCCCCCGAGACGCGCCTCGCGGCACGCTGTGGGCGAACTCACGCGCGGGCCAGGTCGCGGGTGAGATAAGCGACGGCATTGATCAACAAGGCCAAGGTCACGAGCACCGCGCCGAGGCCGAGCGCCAGGGCCAGCTCGCCCTTGGCGGTCTCGAGCGCGATGGCGGTGGTCATCACGCGCGTGGCATGCGCGATGTTTCCGCCCACGATGAGCACCGCCCCGACCTCGGCGATGGCGCGCCCGAAGCCCGCGAGCACCGCGGTCATGAGCCGGTAACGCCCTTCCCAGAGCAAGGTGCCGATGGCCTGGGCGCGGGTCGAGCCCAGGGACCGCAGCTCGTCCTCGTATTCCTCCCACAGGTCTTCAATGACCTGGCGGGTCAAGGCCGTGATGATGGGGGTCACGAGCACCCACTGGGCGATGACCATGGCGGCCGGCGTGAACAGGAGCCCGAGATCACCCAGCGGTCCGCTACGAGATAGCAACAGATACACCGTGAGGCCGACGACGACGGGAGGCAGCCCCATGAGGGCATTGGCCAGGATGACCACCGCCCGCCGCCCCGGAAAAACGTAGAGCGCGAGCGCCGCACCGAGCGGGAAGCCGCACAGCGCGGCCAGCGCCACCGCCAGGCAACTGACCTCGAGGGACAGGAGCACGATCTCCCAGACCCCAGAGTCGAACGCCGCCAGCAGTCTTCCGGCGTGACCCAGTGCCTCAGCGAACTCGCTCATGCCCGTCCCCGTCCCACATATGCTTTATGGTGCATATTTGTCTAGCGTGGCTACAAGTATAAAGTCTTTGCTGACCGGGAAAAAGCCCGGTGTATGACACGAATATGCATAATAATGGGAGACCCCGATGAACCACAACACCAAGGTCCTGACAGCCATCCTGACCACCCTGGGGACGCTGCTCGCGGGCCCACTGCCCGCCGCCGACGGGGCGCTCCTCGATGTCCTGCTCAAGAACGGGGTCATCACCAAGGCCCAGCGCGACGCCCTCACCGACGGTAAAACGGGTCCCGCCAAAGCGGCAGATGCGATCAGCGCCAAACCGGCGCCGGCCGACGACCAGGGACTGCTCGACGTGCTCCTGGAGAACGGCCTCATCTCCCAGGCCCAGTTCGCCACCCTGCAGGTCAAGACCGCGCAGCAGAAGCGCACCGAGCACGAGGCCAGGGCGAGCTTGAAGGACGGGATTAAGCTCAAGTCCCAGGACGGCGCCTTCCAGGCCCAGATCGGGGCCCGGGCCGAGCTCGACTCCGCATTCTATTCCGACAACCCCTCCGACTTCTCCGACGCGACGCAGCTCCGTCGGGCTCGGCTCTCAGTCACGGGCAGCTTGTTCGAGGATTGGGACTACAAGGTCGAGGCCGATTTCGCCGGGACCACCCAGGGCGGCTCGTTCAACGAGGTCACGATAACCGATGCCTACCTGCGCTATACCGGCTTCAAGCCGTTCAGCTTCACGGCCGGGAGCTTCAAGGTCCCGTTCAGCCTGGAGGCCGTTTCCAGTGCCAAGTACATGACCTTCATGGAACGGGGTCTGCCGTTCGCCTTCCTGAACCTGCGCGCGCTCGGCGGCATGGTCGCGACCAACGGCGATAACTGGACTGCCTCGCTCGGCGCCTTCGGCGATACCGTGACCTCCGAGAACGACGACGACGAGGGCAAGAGCGTGGCCGCGCGCATCACCTACGCGCCGTTCTTCCAGAGCGACCGGGTGCTGCACTTCGGGGCCTCCGGGGGCTGGCGCGAGCCGCCGCAGAACGCGTGCGGCGCGGACAACTCATGCGCCGAGACCGTCCGTTTCCGGTCCAAGCCCGAATCCAACCCCATCAACGATTCGATCACCGGCGGCCGGCTCGTGGACACGGGCAATATCCCGGGAGATGTCCAGTACTTCTCGCTCGTGGGCGCCGAGCTCGCCGGCGTCTACGGCCCGTTCTCGCTCCAGGGCGAATACATTCGCACGGACGTCGACCGCAGCGTCGGAGACAGCCTGGTGTTCGACGGCTACTACGGTTATGCGAGCTGGTTCTTGACCGGCGAGTCGCGCAACTACAAGGCCGATAAGGGGATCTTCGACATCCTCATCCCCAATAAACGATTCTCGCTGACCACCGGCGGGCTGGGTGCCTGGGAGCTCGGCGCGCGCTACAGCGAGATCGACCTGAACGACGACGGCGTCTCGGGCGGCCGCGAGCGCGACATCACCGCCGGGCTCAACTGGTATCCGAACCCCTACCTCCGCTTCATGGCCAACTACGTCCACGTGCTGGAGATCGAGATCGACGGCGGCCCGCACGACGAGGAGGACCTGGACATCTTCCAGGTACGCGCGCAGGTGGCGTACTAGCTAGCGGGTGCCGATCGGCGCCACGAGGCCCGCCGGCCTCCCCCTTGATCCGGGGGCGGGGCTGGTGCACCATTCCCGCTTCACAAGGGCGACCCCTCATGCAGGAGCCGGCCGAGGTGAACCCTTGACTACCCAATCGTCCTGGAGATCGGTATGGCAATCCTGGCCGTGACCGGCCGACGCGGTAGGGCCACCGAGCCCGCTGCGGGCGAGCAGCTACCCGAGGGCTAGCGAGATGCCGAATCGCACGAGGCCCGTGCACCCAGCCGCACGATGCGGGGGCCTGGTCCTGGGCCTGCTGGCCCAGCCCGGGATCGGGTACGGCGCCGGGATCGAGCCCGACGACCAACCGCAGCAGCAGGAGGACCGCGGCCCCATCACCTGCGTCGTCTCCAACGACGGCTACGACGTGCACTTCACCGCCTACGCCCGGGCCTCCCCGGAGGACGGGACGCCCGGCGAGGACAAGCTGCCCGCGCCGTTCTGCCAGGACCTCCCCGCCACCGGCCCGACGCACTTGACCTTGGACCTCATGAACCGCGAGGCCAGGACCCAGCCCGTTGCCGTGCGCGTCGTGCGAGAGGGGGGCGATGATCCACAGGCAGCGGTCCCCAAGAGTCCCCTCCTGGAGGTCCCTTCGAAGATCTATCCCACCGGGGTCGTGGAGGCCGATGTGGGGCTGGACGAACCCGGAGAGTATGCCGTCCTGGTGGACTTCGATAAGGGAGCCGGCCGGGGCCAGGTCAGGATCCCCTTGCAGGTCGCGCAATCGGGGGGGTTGCCCACGATGATCGGCCCGCTGATCGGCGCGCTCCTCGCGGCGCTGGTTGCGGCCTGGCTGGCCTACCGCCGTTTTGGAAAGAGCGAGACCTGAGCAGCGCCCTCTGTGTCAACATAATGCAGGGCTCCCTCAAAGCAGCTCGTCGTTGAATTCAGCGGGCGGTCTTCGCAGTCTCGACGGCCGGAAACGCCACCCGGAACTCCGTCCCGGGTTCCCACCGGTAGGGCGGGTCAGCGGCTTCATCGCGTAACCCGCCTTCCGGCCAGGGGGCACAGGACGCACGACCATGCCCCATTCCCTTCGCGGGCATGTTCCCGGCG
>JBOIDT010000075.1:0-15188 GCA_050740755.1 Gammaproteobacteria bacterium | reverse complement strand
ACGGCAATCATCAAACCCTTCAAGCTCGACGACGCTCGAGAGGCCTTGTCGGAGGTGGGGGTGCAAGGCATCACCGTCACGGAGGTCAAGGGCTTCGGGCGGCAGAAGGGGCACACGGAGCTCTACCGCGGCGCCGAATACGTGGTGGACTTCCTGCCCAAGGTCAAGGTCGAGGTCGCGGTCACGGACGAACAGGTCGAACCGGTCGTCGAGGCCATCATCAAGGCCACCAGCACCGGGAAGATCGGGGACGGGAAGATCTTCGTCTATGACCTGGCCCAGGTGGTCCGGATCCGCACCGGCGAGACCGGCGCGGATGCGCTCTGAGCGCGTTTGCGAGCGATGTACAGAATGTAGGGAGGAAACAAACAATGAAGAGGCTAGTGCGCCCCGTGGGGCGGATGGGGAGGGTAGGGATTTTACTGTTCGCGCTTTTCGGGATCGGATGGATGGTCCCGTCCATGGCGGAAGAGGAAGGGGCCCTGCCGGAGGACCGGGTCACGGCCCCGGAGGCCGAAGCGCCCGTCGTCGAAGAAGCGCCCGTCGTCGAGGAAGTGCCCGTCGTCGAGGAAGTCGTGGTCGAAGAGACCGCCGTCGCAGACGAACCTGCGGGTCCGACGCTCAACTCCGGGGACACGGCCTGGATGCTGACCTCGACGGCATTGGTGTTGTTCATGACCGTGCCCGGGCTCGCGCTTTTCTACGCAGGAATGGTGCGGGCCAAGAACGTGCTGTCGGTGCTCATGCAGTGTTTCGCGATCACCTCACTGGTCACGGTATTGTGGATGGTGGCCGGCTACAGCATCGCCTTCGATACCACCGGCATGGAGAAAGGGGTGGTCAATCTCTTCTCCTTCATCGGAAGCCTCAACAAGGCCTTTCTGGAGGGGGTCGGGCGCGACAGCCTGACGCTCACGATCCCCGAGACGGTGTTCATGACGTTCCAGATGACGTTCGCGATCATCACTCCGGCGCTGATCGTCGGGGCCTTCGCCGAGCGCATGAAGTTCTCGGCATTGTTGTGGTTCATGGGGCTGTGGCTGCTCCTGGTCTATGCCCCGATCGCGCACATGGTATGGAGCGGGGACGGCGCGCTGATGTGGGACTGGGGCGTGCTCGACTTCGCCGGCGGCACCGTGGTACACATCAACGCCGGGGTCGCCGGGATCGTCGCCGCCCTCGTCCTCGGCAAGCGCAAGGGCTTTCCGACCACGGCCATGCCGCCGCACAACCTCACCTTGACGGTGGTCGGGGCCTCCATGCTGTGGGTCGGGTGGTTCGGCTTCAACGCCGGCAGCGCGGTGGCGGCGGACGGCAATGCCGGCATGGCCATGGCCGTCACCCAGATCGCGACCGCCACCGCGGCGCTCGCCTGGATGTTCAGCGAGTGGCTGGCACACGGGAAACCGAGCGTGCTCGGGATCGCCACGGGGGCGGTCGCCGGACTCGTGGCGATCACGCCGGCCTCGGGCACCGCCGGCCCCATGGGCGCGCTATTGATCGGCGCGGCGGCGGGTACCGCTTGTTTCCTCGCCTCCACCAAGCTCAAGCGCGCCTGCGGTTACGATGACTCGCTGGATGTATTCGGCGTGCACGCTATCGGCGGCACCATCGGCGCCATCCTGACCGGGGTGTGCGTCGGCACCCTGGGCGGAAAGGGACTTGCGGAAGGGGTGACCCTGGGTCAGCAGGTCATCACGCAGTGCAAGGCCGTCGCCGTGACGGTCGTGTATACGGCGGTCATGAGCTTCATCCTGCTCAAGCTGCTCGATATCATCATCGGCCTCCGCGTCACCGAGGATCAAGAGACCGAGGGGCTGGACATCGCCCTCCACGACGAGCGCGGTTACAGCCTCTAGCGGAAACGCTTGGCGTGGGACCCCGCGGGCGCTTCGGCGCCCGCTTTTTTTTCCGAGACGGGCCGCACGTCGCTCCCCTACAGGTGCTTGTGGGTGCCGTCGCAGTAGGGCGAGGTGCCGGTGTGCTTGCAACCGCACAGCCACAGTTTTTTTCTCTCATCCACGGTGAACTGCACGGGCGCGAACCCGGTGCCCGGATGTGAGCCGTCGCAGAACGGCTGATTGCGCGACCGGCCACAGGCGCACCAATAGTAGGTGCCGGGGTCCAAATCCAGACCGTAGGGCGCTTTCTGGGGAGACACCGGTGTATTCATAGGACTGGTTCCGGCTGGTATCGTTGACCCGGTTTGAATGCGCCGCCGCACAGTATCCGATGGCCCGGACCATGCCGAGCGCTATGCTAAGATTGAAGGATTCTCACACCAAACGCCTGCGGCGTCCATCCTCGCATGACAGAGCAGCCTGATCGCCCGCTCTTTGCGGAATTCGAGCCCCCGCCGGGAGTGGCCGCCGAGCGATTCCAGGCGCTTCTGCGTAAGGGCCACACCCGGTCGCTGGCGTCGGGGACCGTGCTGTTTCACGCCGGTGACTCGGACGGCAGCGCCTATTACCTACTGTCCGGGGAGATTCGCTTGACCGACGAGCGCGGGACCAGCGAACCGCTGCTCGCGGGCACAGCGGCCGCCAAGCGCCCGATCGCCCACCGGCAGCCGCGCCCCGTGACCGCCATCGCCAGAGGAGACTGCAGGGTGCTCCGATTCGATCGCGAGGTCCTGGAGGCAAGCGCCTCGCGCGACACGCCGGGCGGGATCCAGGTCACCGAGATCCGTACCGATGCCGGCCTCACACGGGACGAAGGCGCCTCGGACGACTGGATGACCCGCTTGTTGCAGTCCGGCACCTTCTCCCGCCTGCCGCCCGCCAAGCTCCACGCCTTGTTCCTGCGTATCCAGGAACGACCGGTGAGCGCGGGCGAGGTCATCGTGCGGCAAGGGGAGGAGGGTGATTGCTTTTACATCGTCAAGCTCGGAAAGGCCAAGGTCACCCGGTCCCTGAAGGTCGGCACCGATCTGACCCTCGCGCAACTTTCAGCCGGCGATGGGTTCGGGGAGGAGGCCCTGCTCACCGGGGCGGCGCGCAATGCCAGCATCACCATGCTGACCGACGGGGTGGTGATGCGGCTTTCGAGACAGGATTTCGACGAGCTGCTTCGCGAGGCGAACGTCCGGAGGCTCTCCTTCTCCGAGGCACAGGAAAGAAAAGGGGCGATATGGATCGATGTGCGGCTGGAGCGCGAGCATCAGAGTGGGGCCATTGCAGGCAGCATCAATATCCCGCTGTTCATGGTCCGGCTGAAGGCCGACGCCCTGGACCCCAAGAAAGACTACATCGTCTACTGCGACACCGGCCAGCGGAGCGCCGCGGCGGCTTTCCTTTTGACCGGCCGGGGACTCAACGTCTATGTGCTGGACGGCGGCCTGGCCGCCGCGCAGTCCTCCCGTGCCTGATCCCTCGCCGCCCGCGCCAAAGACATACCATCGGGGGCGCCTCGGGCCGTGCCTGGACCATTACTCGGTCATGGGGAACCCGGTCGCCCATAGCCTGTCGCCCGAGATCCATGCCGCGTTCGCGCGGGAGACCGAAGAGCCCATCCGATATACGGCCGAACTGGTGCCTCTCGAAGGCTTGACCGCCGCGGTCACGGCGTTCTTCGGGGCGGGTGGAAAGGGCCTCAATGTCACGCTGCCTTTCAAACAAGCGGCCTTCCGGCTGTGTCGCCGGCCTAGCGAGCGCGCCCGGGTGGCCGGGGCGGTCAACACCTTATGGTGCTCGCCGGACGGGCTATTCCACGGTGACAACACCGATGGTGCCGGCCTGGTGCGCGACCTCATCGGCAACCACGATATCTGGCTCGCAGGGCTTCGGGTCCTTTTGCTCGGTGCCGGCGGGGCCGTGCGCGGGGTCCTGGGACCGATCCTGGGGGAACGGCCGGCCGCGGTCGTCTGCGCCAACCGCACCCTGTCCAAGGCCCTGGATTTGAGTCGGGACTTTCAAGGCCTCGGACCGGTCGAGGTCTGCGATTTTTCCGACCTGGCCGGCCGGGAGTTCGATGTCATCGTCAACGGCACTTCGGCGAGCCTGGCGGGCCGGCTTCTGCCGCTGCCGGACGGGATCCTGCGCAAGGGGGGGTGTTGCTACGATCTCGTGTATGCCCGGTTGCCCACCCCCTTCGTGCAGTGGGGGGTGCGCCAGGGGGCGTCGCTCGCCATCGACGGTTTGGGCATGCTGGTGGAGCAGGCCGCCGAGTCGTTTTTCATTTGGCGCGGGGTTCGGCCCCGGACGCGGCCCGTCATCGAGAGGTTGCGGAGCCGTAGGAGCCAGTCATCTGCCGCGTCGATTGGAACGTGACTTGCCGGGCTTATCAACATCCCGAGGCCAGGGTGGGCGCGCCGCCCATCATGCGCCAGCCTGGGGCTGGAACATGCGAAACCGGTTGATTTTTCAGAGCTGCTGCCGTTGCTCAAGAATTGACCGAATCGACCTAAGCGCCGCTGCGGCAAGCTTTCCGCATCGATCCTCAGAGACCTTCCACAGGGTTATCCACAGATCCTGTGGGTAACCTTCCCGGGGTCCAGGGCGTGTAAGGTCCATGCCGGTAGCGCCGCATGCGAGCGCCGATCATCGTGTGGTCCGGGCCTCCCACCGCCGCCGGCTGAACTCGAAGTGCAGCAGGCGTTCACTCGGTCCAGGAGCCGGATCGGGCATCGGACCATCGCGGGTATGCCGGAACCTGAGCTTTTCCAGCACCCGCCGCGCCCCCGCGTTGTCGGGAAGGCAGCTAGAGTAGACCCGGTCGAGCGTCAGGCAGCGGAAGCCAAAGGCGATGAGCATGCCCGTGGCCTCCGTGGCATAGCCGCAATGCCGGTGACGGCGCCCGATCAGATAGGCCAAGCGCGCCGTGCGAGGCTCGCTGGTGATACCGCGCAGGCTGCACAGCCCGACCAGCCCTCTGTCCCTCAGGATGGCGTAACTGTATTCCTCATCGGACTCGCGCCTGCGGATCGATTCCCGGACCCAGCCCTGGACTCCCTCGGGTGTACAGCGCGTGGACAGGCATGGCGCCTCTCCGTACAGTGCCCGAATACCCTCCGTCAGCCCGGGGTGAACGGGCACGAGGTCGATGGCCATCGTGGCCGTTTGCTCGCCCACCGAAACCGTTGTCGTCATTACCTTAGCCCTCGTCAAAGCCCAACTCATGCCCGTGGGTGGCGGTGGCCGCTGCCATCAGACATGAGTCCTGCGCGCCCCGGGCTGGTAAGCCTGGGGAACGCGCCCGTCTCCATAAGCAACCGTTGTGCCATGACCTCACGCTTCGAGCGCTGTACGTAAGCCAATGATTTTACAAGTTAGTTATCGATTAGGGGTGAGGACACGGCCGGGCTGGCCACGCTGGACTCGGGTGATTCACGAAATACCGTGACCGTCACGGTATTTTGTGAAGCGGCTCCATCGAAGCCAGCGCCAGGGCGGGCACCCGCCCTTACCGGGCAAAGACCTCTTCGTGCGCCGCCCCCGCCTCGCTCTAGAGGAACGGGTTCGCGCAGCGTCCCGCCGCCACCTTCTTAATACATTGGCGTCGAGGCGGCCCGTCCGGTTATACAATGGTTACGATCGAAATAGATGGAGGGGCATCCGTGAATAAGTCAGCTCAGTATCTGATCCCGCTCGTGTTGCTCGCGAGCGCCGATGCCGGTGACGCCGAAGGCTTCCGTGCCACGGAGGTCATGAAGAGCGCCGTTACCATCCGTGGCCAGTCGATACGGTACCCGGCGACCGCGAACCCCGAGGTGACGGCGATGCTCGTCGAGCTGGCGCCGGGGGGCGCGAGCGACCGCCACCAGCATCCGGTACCCCCCTATATCCAGGTCCTGCAGGGGACCCTCACGGTCGAGTTCGACGATGGCTCGCGCCAGTCTTTCGAGGCCGGTCGAGGTTTCCTCGAAGCCGTCGACACCTGGCACACGGCGAGGAACCTGGGCGAAGATCCGGTGAAGTTCCTGGTGGTGTTCATAGGCGAGCAGGGCAAGTCGAACTTTATGAGGTAACGGGCATCGAGTAAGGGGCGTGCCCAACACCCTCGCACATGTGGGGCTCCAGGCGCTGGCCACGCGGGCGGTGGCGCCCGCGGCCGATCTCAAATGGATCTACCTCGGCTGCATCGTCCCCGATCTCCCCTGGATGCTCCAGCGGATCGGCCAGTGGCTCACGCAGGCGCTCGTGCCCCTCGGGGCCGGCTCACCGCTCGTCGATCCCTATACGAGCTCGAACGAGACCGTTACCACATCGATGCGGCAGGACCGCGGATTTACACCTTTGCCGGCGAGGCCCTGGCGCTCGAGGGCGTCGACGTCCCGGGGCCCGCACTGTTATCCCTGCGTGGCCGTTTCGCCGGCACCGATCGCATCGTGGTCGAGGAATACCACGTGCACCCGCGCGGTCTACGCGATCTCTCGTCTTATGTCGCGCTGTGGCTCATCGCGATCTATTGGATCAGGGATCTGGTCCTGCAATCTCGAAAAACGGGGGTGTGACTCCGGGATCCCCTTGCATCCTGCCCTCACTTGAACCGAAGCTTGACGTTGACGGCCCTGAGGTACTCGGCCTCCTCGCTGAGATCGGCTTGGGTCAAGGGGTGTTCGAGAAGCCACTCCGGCGAAAGGCGCAGCCTGATCGACGCCTCGTCGCCTTCCAGCGCGATCGCCGGTAACTCGGTCTCGGAGCGGCTGCGATGCAGGAGTACCGCGACGCGTAACAGGAGGCACAGATACAGCGCCTGTCGCCGCAGCGTTTCCGGCAACCCTTCGAAGTCTGCCAGCGCCAGTTTGCGCCTGTGGCCGCGGATGAGGGCCGCGAGCAGCGCCTGTTCGCCCTGGGAGAAACCCGGCATGTCCAGATTGCCGATCAGATAGGCCCCGTGCCTTTGATAGTGGCTGTGCGAGATGGAAAGACCGATCTCATGGAGGCGGGCGGCCCAGCAGAGCCACTGCGCGTGCTCCGTGCCACCCAATCCCCACGCGCTGGGTGCCTGGTCGAAGAGAGCGAGGGCCGCCCCCGCTACCCGGCCTGTCTGCGCGGCATCAAGGTGGTAGCGCCGGGTGAGGCCCTCGACCGTGGTCTCGCGCACATCCTCGTGGTGGATGCGTCCCAGGAGGTCGTAGAGGAGTCCCTCCCGCAGGGCGCCGCTCGACGCCCGCATGTGCTCTATCCCGAGGGCTTCGAAGATAGCGCCGAGGATCGCGACCCCGCCCGGAAACACCGGGGCCCGTTCCGCTTCCAGGCCATCGAGCTCCAGGTCCTGGATATGCGTGGCGCCAATCAGGGTCTTGCGTAGCCTGCGTAGCGCCGCGAGCGTGATCCCGTCCTGGCACCAGCCTTGTTGCTCGACGATCTGTCGGACCGCCAGGATGGTCCCCGAGGCGCCGATCGGCGAATCCCAGCCGATGCGGCGATACTCGGCCGACATCGGTTCTAGCTCCTGAAGCGCCGCGATCTCGGCAGCGCGCATCCGCAGCGCGTCGATGCTCCCAGCGCCGAAAAACCGCCGGCTCATCTCGACACAGCCGATGTGCAGGCTGTCCATGCGCTCCGGCCGGAATTGCCGGCCCAGGATCAGCTCCGTGCTCCCGCCCCCGATGTCCACGACCAGACGCCGCTCGCCGTTGCCCTCGATGCTGTGCGAGACCCCGAGATAGATGAGCCGCGCCTCCTCGCGCCCGGCGATGATGTCGATGGAATGGCCGAGCGCGGGCCGCGCGCGCGCCAGGAATTCGCCGCGGTTCTTGGCCTTGCGCAGCGTGTTCGTACCTACCGCACGGACCTTGTGGGCGGGGATGTCCCGCAGGCGCTCGCCGAAACGCTTGAGGGTGTCGACGGCGTGCTCCATCACGGGCCCGGACAGCCAGTTGCCTTCATCGAGCCCGGCCGCGAGGCGTACCATCTCCTTCATCCGATCGACCACCTGGATGCGCCCATCCACGACCTGAGCCGCGATCAGGTGGAAGCTGTTGGACCCGAGGTCCACGGCCGCCAGGCTCTGCGAGGCGGTGTCGCTCATGTCATGCCGTCTCCACACACCCTGCCGTGGTGCGACCCATGCGGATCCCGAGGGTGTGGGTTCGGGTATACTCGTCCACCATGACGTCGTAGTGAAACCCGGGTGCAACTCCCGGGGAGGGTCGCCCATGGCAGTAAGCGAAGTGAAAGACATCCGTGCGCTCGAGGCCGCCGGGATCCTGCGGCAGGACCCGAACGCGGTGCTCATCGACGTACGCACCACCATGGAGTTCGAGTATGTGGGCCACCCGGTAGGCGCCCTGCATATCCCCTGGATGGAGGCCCCGGAATGGCGTGTCCTGCCCGAATTCGCGGAGCGGGTGCGCGCCGTACTGGGCGAGCGCGAGCGAGCCGAAGGCACCACCGTTCTCACCCTGTGCCGCAGCGGAAAGCGCTCGCGCGCCGCGGCCGAGTGTCTGGCAGGGGTCGGGTTCACGCACGTGTACAACGTCTCGGACGGCTTCGAAGGCGATCGGGACGGCCAGAAACACCGCAGCAGTATCAACGGCTGGCGCCATCACGGATTGCCCTGGGAGCAGGGTTGAGGACGGCTGCACGCCTGCTCTCCGGTCATGTGCGAGCTTCTGGGCATGAGCGCCAACGTCCCGACCGATCTCTGCTTCAGCCTGCGCGGGCTGGTGCGCCGCGGCGGCGACACCGGGCCGCATCGCGACGGTTGGGGAATCGGCCTCTACGCCGGCCGCGGCTGCCGCCTGTTTCACGATCCGAGGCCCAGCGTCGTCTCCGAGGTGGCCAAGCTCATCCAGGGCCAGGCCATCAAGAGCCACATCATCATCAGCCATGTCCGCAAGGCTACCCACGGCCGAGTGTGCCTGGAAAACACCCATCCCTTCGCCCGCGAGCTGTGGGGCTCCACCTGGCTCTTCGCCCACAACGGCGGGCTCAAGGGCAGCAAGGCGCTCGCCCTCGACCACTACCGGCCGATCGGCACCACCGATAGCGAACGCGCATTCTGTTGGATGCTCGGGCGGATCCGCGCGCGCTATCCCGAGCGTCCCCGACGTGCAGAGCCGCTATGGCGCCTCATCGCGTCTCTCGGCCGGGAGCTGGAGGCGCTCGGCACCTGCAATTTTCTCATGAGCGACTCCCGCTGTCTGTACGCCTACTGCAGCAGCACACTCCATTGGATCACGCGGCGGGCGCCGTTCGGGGAGGCGCATTCGATCGACACCGGGGAGATCGTTGACTTCTGCCGCGAAACGACGGCACAGGATGTGGTGACCGTCATCGCCTCGAAGCCCCTGACCGACAACGAGCGCTGGCATCCCATTCCGCGCGCTTCCTTTCAGGTGTTCGTGGAGGGCGTCCCGCTGCTCGGGCAATGACGACGAAGTGGATTGACGATGGGAGGATTGCGATGGACAGTAACGCCTTTCGCATCGAGCGCGACAGCATGGGCGAGGTCCGGGTACCGGCCACGGCGCTCTACGGGGCCCAGACGCAGCGGGCGATCGACAATTTCCCGGTGAGCGGGCTCCGGATGCCACGCGCGATCCTGCGCGCGCTCGGCCTTGTCAAGGCGGCGGCGGCACAGGCGAACCGCGACCTTGGTCTCCTCGACGCACCGCTCGCCGAGGCCATCGGTGCGGTGGCGCTCGAGGTCACGGACGGACGGCACGACGCCCATTTCCCGATCGATGTCTTCCAGACCGGATCGGGGACCAGCTCCAACATGAACGCCAACGAGGTGATCGCCCGCCTCGCGAGCGAGCGCCTGGGGCGGCCCGTGCACCCCAACGACCACGTCAACATGGGGCAGAGCAGCAACGACGTGATCCCCACCGCGATCCACGTGGCCGGCAGCCTGCTCACATTCGAGCACCTGCTCCCGGCCTTGACACATCTCCGGAATACCCTCTCGCGGCGCGCCGCGGAGCTGTCTGCCGTCGTCAAGACCGGGCGCACCCACCTGATGGATGCCATGCCGCTGACGCTCGGCCAGGAGCTATCCGGATGGGCCGCCCAGATCGATCTGGGTGGCCGGCGCATCGAATCGGCCCTGGCGCGGCTTCGCGAGCTGACGCTCGGCGGATCGGCGGTCGGCACCGGCATCAACGCCCACCCCGAGCTCGGCCCGCGGGTCGCGGCGATCCTGGCGCATCGGACCGGGGTGGGCTTCAAGACCAAGGACAGCTACTTCGAAGGCATGAGCGCCCAGGATGCGGCGGTCGAGATGAGCGGGCAGCTCAAGACCGTGGCCGTCGGCCTCATGAAGATCGCCAACGATCTCCGGTGGATGAACAGCGGCCCGCTGGCGGGGCTTTGCGAGATCGCCCTGCCCGATCTGCAGCCAGGTTCCAGCATTATGCCCGGCAAGGTCAACCCCGTGATCCCCGAAGCCGTGTGCATGGTGTGCGCACGGGTGATCGGCAACGACCTCACCATTACCCTGGGAGGCCAGTCCGGGAACTTCCAGTTGAACCTGATGCTGCCGATCATCGCCTACGACCTCTGTCAGAGCCTCGAGATCCTCGGCAACGCCGCGCGTCTCCTGGCCGATCGGGCCATCGCGGGATTCCGCGTGAACCAGGAGGTGCTGACGCGGGCGCTGGAACGCAATCCGATCCTGGTGACCGCGCTGAACGCCGTTATCGGCTACGAGAAGGGCGCCGAGATCGCGAAGAAGGCCTACCAGGAGGGCCGCCCGGTGCGCGACGTCGCCCGTGAACTGACCGACCTATCCGAGGCGGAGCTGGCCCGCTTCCTCGACCCTGCGGAGCTGACCAAGGGGGGGATACGGGAGGACCCGTAAGTGCTCGAAGACTTCGAAGCACTCGGGGAGTACGAGGTCTACGCCAGCGGGCGCCGTCAAGCTTCGCCGCGTGTTACCTTTCGCGCACCTTCCACGTGCGCATTGCCGGCGGGCCGCGCTCGCCGAGGGGGTTCACCGCCGTTATCCTGAACCTGTGCTTGCCCGGTCGCACCCTGACCAGGAACGGCGAGACGCACGATCGTTCGCGTCTGTGGTCGAGCCTGCAGCGAAACGTCGAGCCCGGCTCGCTGGCCACGAACACGAACCTAGCCTTTTTCTTGGTGGTGACCTTCTTCGGCCCGTGGCTGATCCTCGTCAGGGTGACGGGTCTGGCGCCGGACCCGATCACGTCGATCCCGGCCTGAGAGAGGATGAAGTCTCCGATGATCGAACGCAACGGGTCGTCGGCGAGACGGCCGTAGACCCCCGGGAACTCAGGCCGCGCGCAGCCGATCCCGAAGCTCGTGTCGCCCACGAGCCGGAAGCCACCGCCGGAAACCGGGACGACCATGGGGCCACCACTATCGCCCTGGCAGGTGTCGACGCCGCCTCCGACCCGGCCGGCGCACAGCATCGTATCGGGGCGAACGGTGGTGCCGACGGCGGCGTAACTGTCGGCGCAGGCCAGGTCGTCCGTGATGGCCACGCGCCCGACCCGCAGGGCATCCGGAAATGCGCCCCCACCCTCGGCGGTGTCGCCCCAGCCGGTGACGAAGGCAGGCTGCCCGGACGCCCAGGTGGCGCGCTCGTCCGGCCCCGCGATCTGGATCGTGGGTGAAACCGATGGGGCACTGAGCCTCACGATCACGAAGTCGAACGCAAACTCGTTGGGATTGAAGAGCGGATTGCCGAGTGCATCGACCGGGACGAAGTAGGTGTCGAAATCGATCTCCTGGCCCGCGCTGCTGGAAAGGTTCGTGCGCCCGGTGATCACCGAGTACTGATCGGGAGAGGTGAAACCGCCGTTCCGGTAAAAACAGTGGGCGGCGGTGACCACGAAGGTCGGCGTGACGAGCGTGCCGCCGCAGAACTGGCGCTGGAAGCCGTTTCCGGAGGCGACCGATGGCCGGAAGGCGATCGCCGTCTGCCACGGCCAATGCGTGATCGTCGTCTCCGTGCCGCCGACGATGCGGCTAGCACGCGTCACCGGGACGTGGGCCTCCGGGCCCGATGTGAGACGCTCCGAGGCGCGGCCATCGACGCTTTGCAGATAGACGCCGGGGGCGGCCTCGATGCGTTCGAGTTCCGAGGCGGAGGCCGCGGGCAGGCCCAGCGCCGTGGCCATCAATGCGGTCCATAACGGGATACTGCGCAAGGGGATCGGCACGCTTTTCCGTTGCATGGTCTTGGTCTTCCGTGTTTGAGGATCCCTGCCCCACACGGGGCAGGGATATGTTGCGGGAGGGGCTTACTCCGAGGGCGAGGGTGCCCCGACGGTCATATGCTCGCGATTGATCTTGACCGTCTGTTCGCCGATCCCCTGTACGGCTACGAGCTCATCCACTGACTTGAAGGGCCCGTTTTTCTCGCGGTAGGCCACGATGGCCTCGGCCTTGGCAGGACCGACCCCGTGAAGGCCCTGCGCTAAGGTCACTGCGTCTGCGGTATTGATATCCACCGACCCCGCAGCGAAGGTGAAGGACGAGGCGCTCAAGAGCACAGCGACAGCGAGATTCTTCCACATAAGTCTCTCCATGAGGTTGAAGTGTTCCACGTTCTTGTACCCCGTTGGTACGAGGTACGGCTTGGGAGCCGAGGGCACCGAGTCTGCGCCACGCGGACCCGGAACCCGGAACCCGGAAGGGGTTAGCGGTACTTTCCGGCGGACTTTAGCCGGTCCGGAAGGCGCTCGGGCCGGCGCGCTCGGTAATCGTCTTGATGGTCCCGCCCTTGCCGGCCGCATCGCGGCCTTCGAAGACGAACCGGGGATCGGCCGCCCTCAGCTGCGAAAGGCGTACAGGCGGCTACCGAGATAGAAGATCGCCGTATAGGGTAAGATCCCGATGGCTTGAGAGATATAGCCGTCGATACCTGCGGCCCTGATCGCCAATAAAACGCACAACAGATTCACCGAATAGGCGACGCCGAACACGGTGAGGAAGCGCAGGGCCGCGACCCGCACGTTCCCCGTGTGGCCGAAGGTCCAGTGCCTATTCAGCAGGAAACCGATCGTCAGACCTACCGCATAGCCGCTCACATTCGCTAAAACGTCGCCGAATCCGAGCAATCGCTTGCAGGCATAGATCACACCCAGCCCGATCAAGGTGTTGGCAGCCCCCACGCTGAGGAACCTGCCGAGGGGTCTCTCGCCCGTCATCGGGTGGCGAAAACGTGGTATTGAGCGCCCAAAGGCAGGCGGGTGAGCGTTCGTTCCAGGGGCCGCAACCCGCGTAACGCGTGGGGGAAGAAAATTCGGTAGCGGAGGGATGGTACCTCGAAACCCGCCTGCCGCAACCGCGCCCGCATGGCCCCGGCACGGATGAGCACCGCGTTGTCATCGAAGGGGCAGGCTTGCACGGCGTGGACGGTCAGCGGGTTCAGGGGGTTATGCTCGAATACGCTGAGCATGCCGCCCGCGACCAGCACCCGGCGCAACTCCTTGAGGATCGGCACGTGCTTCTCGTGGGGAATGTGGTGGAACACGCAGCCGGCGAAGGCCAGATCGACGCTGCCGTCGGCGAAAGGCAGCGTGGCGCCATCGAAGGCGACGAACTCCGCGCCCTCCGTGCACCGCTGGCGGCCCAGCAGGAGCGATCGCAGAGACACATCGACGCACACGAGCCGCGCGTCGGCGAAATAGCTCCGGAAGTACACCGCCGAGTTCCCGATGCCCGCCCCGAAGTCTAGTATGCGCGCAATGGCGCGGCCCTCCGCCGCGAGGATCTCGTGCACGTCCCGAACCTTATACTCGGCGAAGAACTCCGGCTGCTCTCCGGTGATAGCGATATTGCGCGCGTGTACCGCGAGGTATTCGTCGGCGAACTTGTCGAATTCCGCACTATCCATGGCCTATGACCGCTGGTTGAAGTTCCAATGATCGATCGGTTACCGCCCACCGGGGCGGCTGCGATAGTATTCCAGGTCTCAGATCTTCTTTTCGATGATATAGCGGGGTCGTGCTTTCATTTCCTGGTACAACCTGCCGAGGTATTCACCCATCACGCCGAGGCACAGGATCTGAACGCCACCCAGGAAGAACATGGGCAGCATGGTGGATGCCCAGCCCGGCACGGCGAGATCGGTAAAGAGGCGCACATAGAGAACCCAGGCGCCCAGCCCGAAGGTGATCAAGAAGACCAGGGTGCCCAGGAACGTGATGATACGCAACGGCACCACCGAGAATGACGTCAAACCCTCGAGGGCGAACGAGAACATCCTGCGAAGAGGATATTTGGATGTACCGGCCAAACGCTGCGAGCGCTCGTATTCTACTACCGCGGTGGGGAACCCGACGAGCGGAACAATGCCGCGTAGAAACACGTTCACCTCACGGTATTGCCGCAGCGCCTCCACCGCGCGCCTGCTCATCAGCCGGAAATCCGCGTGGTTATAGATTGTCTGCGCGCCCAACCAATTCATCAGTCGATAGAAGGCGTGGGCCGTGACGCGTTTGAATACCGAGTCGTTGTCGCGCCGGCTGCGCACACCGAAAACGATGTCGGCACCCCGTGTGAGCTGCTCGATCATCCTCGGGATCGCGTCGATGTCGTCCTGCAGATCCGCATCGACGCTGATGATGGCATCACCCTCGGCGGTGAGCAGTCCGGCCAGCAACGCATTCTGATGGCCGCGGTTGCAACTGAGCTTGATCCCGGTCACGCGCCGATCCTTTCCGGCCAGCGACTCTATGAGCGCCCACGTGCGATCGGCGCTGCCATCATCGACGAAGCAGATCCGGCTCGCGGGCGAAACCTGGCGGGTGCCGGTCATTGTGGTCAGTAATGCGAGCAACCTGCCGCACGTCTCTTCCAGCACCTCCTCTTCGTTGTAGCAAGGCACGACTATACACAGTTGCATTTCTTGTACGCCCCTCAACCCCCCAAACGGTTCCCGCTCGCCTCCCCACGTCGCGACATCAGGCATTTCCTGGGCCAAACCCTATCGCTGGTCTCTCGAGGCCACAGCCGCCGCGGCCACCGGTCTGACGACCAACAACGCGAGATCCGTGGCCCGTTGCGAGATGAGGCGCTCGTCGGATCGGCAGTCTTCTTCATGATAGCGCGGGTCTTACCGGAGAAGGATCCTCACGCCGCGGGCCGTCGAGCAGACAGCTCACGTTGATGTCCCCAAGGACATTAATCGTGGTGCGGCAGCGGCGGCCCTGCGCCAGATCCTGCGCACCGGCAGCGCGCGGCTAGAGAGCGGCCTCGGGGTCATCATCGTCCCCGAGGCCACGCGCGTGCGTCTCGGCGAGCGCCGCCGCGATGAGCCGGGCGGGCATG
>JBOIDT010000074.1:0-15216 GCA_050740755.1 Gammaproteobacteria bacterium | reverse complement strand
GGCAGGGATCAAGAAACTCGTCGTCTAACCCGACAACAACATAGTTGTAGTGCCATACGCACTTTTTTGTATCCCTAATCCATTGTACTTCATCATCATTTTCTTGCAAGTGTTAAACCTGGGCTAGGATGGTCGACGCATCGGGGACGATCACCGACTCTCGCGCTCCGCTGCCACCGCCTTCGCCGCGGGCTCGGAGAGATCGACCCGACCGTGTTGCCTGAGTCTCTGAAGCAACTCGTCCGGGGTGGGGCGCGCGAGCGACTTCTCGATCTCCCGGAGGAGGTACTCCGAGATCGACATGCCGGCAAGCGCGGCCCTCGCCTTGAGCTTGCGATGGAGATCCTCGGGAACGTTGCGGATCTGAACCATGACTGCCATGCGCCAAGCATACTTACATGCGAAGCGCATGTCACGCCCGACGAAGGTATCGCGCAAAGCCCTTCGGCTTCGAACCCGGCAGCAAAGACCATCGCAAGAGTCGTCTGCCTACCTGACTCGAGGAGGGATCGGCACCGGCATCGGCCTCCGCTATAGTACGCCCATCGGTCCCTTGCGGCTGGACGTCGGCGCCCCGCTCGACCGCCGCTCGGGTGTAGACGACATCGTCCAGATCTATGTCAGCATCGGACAGGCGTTCTGACCCTGCTTTGACCGAGGCCCGGCGGCGCGGGCCCGTTCGACGGGTCTTCCGCGTGCTCGGATGGACGCTCTTGGCGCTCGTCCTCCTGATCCTCGCCACCCTCGCCGGTGCTTTGGGCGTGCTGCAGACGGGCTGGGGCAAGCGTGAGATCGCCTCGCTCGCGAGCGGGGCGCTCTCGGGCGAGGGCAAGACCGCGGAGATCGCCGGCATCGAAGGCTTCCTGCCCTTCGACGTGCGGGTCGACCGGGTGCGCCTGGGCGACCCGGAGGGCCATTGGCTGGAGATCGATGGCGCCCGCTTCCACCTCGTGCCCTCGGCCCTCCTGCGCCTGAAGGTGGAGATCGCCATGGCGGGCGCCGAGCGCGTCGCCCTGAACCGCCCGCCGCTCTCGGCGCCGACACGAGAGCCGCCAGAGCCATTCACGTTCCCGAGCCTGCCAGAGCTTCCGAAATCCCTGCCGGTGGCGGTCGACGTGCTGCTGATCTTCGTCGATCGGCTCGAGCTGGGGCAGCCGGTGATCGGACAGGCCGCTGCCTTCCGGATCGATGGCCATGCACGGACCAACGAGGCCGCGAACCGGCTCACCGCGGGCCTCCGCATCGACCGTATCGATCAGCCGACGGCGGACACAAGGCTTACGCTCGATGCCGATCTCGCGGGGGGAACGCTCGATCTCAGCCTGAAGGCGAACGAGACGGGCGGCCTGCTGGCGGCTGTTTCGGAGCGCCCGGAGGCCGGCGAGCTGCATCTCGATCTCGGCGGCAGGGGACCGCTCGCCGACTGGCGCGGGCGGCTAGCACTCGAGGCGCAGGCCCTCGCGAGCCTTGAGACCGACCTCGAGCTCGGACTCGCCGATCTGCCGCGCATCGGGATCGACGGCCGCCTGGACTTGGCTCCGGAGGTCTTGCCGCCGGACGTGGAGCCCCTGCTCGGGCGGAGGATCGATCTTAGCGTCCGGCTGCAGCCGACCTCGCCGCAGCGGGTCGAGCTGCAGGCGCTCCATCTCGGCGCCGCCGGCTTCGAGCTGGAAGGTCGGGGCAATGGGGACCTCGCCGCCAACACCGTCGAGGGCAGGGTCACGCTCGAGGTACCGGATCTGGCGGTGGCAAGCGGGCTCGCGAAGGCGCCGCTCCAGGGTCGGGCGGCCTTGAGCCTGGCCGCGAGCGGTGCCCTCGATCAGCCGGAGGTCGATCTCACGCTCGAGGCCGGCGGGCTCGGCTACGACACCTACGGAATACAACAGCTCGCGGTGGCGCTGCAGATGAAGCTCCTGGCGCCGTTCGAGACGACGTTTCCGGGCGCCACCTTGACGGGCAATGCGAGCGTCGCGGGCGTGAGCCAGGGCGGCAAGCCGGTGGCGCCGGAGGGGGCGCGAGGCACGCTCTTGACGCTCGACCTGGCGGCCATGGCACCGGCAGAAGGGCCGATCGACATCCAGAAGGTCCTCTTGCAGGCGCTGGGCGCGCAAGCCACCCTCGGTGGCCGGTTCGACCCAGAGCGCGTGGCTGGCCGCTTGCGGCTCGATCTCGACGTGCCGGTGCTGCGGCCGCTGGTGGCGGCGGCGATCCCCGACCCAACCTCCCGACCGTCGATCGACGGCACGATCGATCTCGGATCCGACGTCACGATCGGCGCGGGAGCGGGAAAGATCGACGCCGTCCTGGCGCTGCGAACGGCGGCCTTGCAGGGTCTGCCGCCAGGCGCTGCCGAGCTCCTGGGCCCGGAGCCGCGACTCGACCTTAGGGCGTCCTTAGAGACCGGCAAGTCCGTGCAGATCTCGAAGCTCGCCTTCCAGGGGGCGGCGATCGACCTCACCGGCAAGGGTAGCGTTGACCTCGCCGGCGAAGAGACGTTTGCCGCCGATCTCGACCTCGAGCTGCCGCGGCTGGCCGCGGCGTCCGGTTTAGCGGGACAGCCGTTCTCGGGCAGCCTCGCGGCGAACGTGAAGGCGTCCGGTAGCATGAGCGAACCGACCGTCGTGCTCGCGACCCGCATCGACCGGCTCAAGGCGGAACGTTTCGACTTCTCGGAGATCACGCTCGACGCCGATGCCGGCGGGCCGATCGACAGGCTCACGGGCCGCATCCGGCTCGATGCGCGCGAGGCACGCGGATCGATCGCGCTCTGGACCGACTACGCGCGCGACGGCCGGAAGCTCGACATCCGCAACCTCTCCCTGACCGCCCCGGGGACGCGGCTCGACGGCGAGGCCGATCTCGATCTGACGACGCGGCTCGCGAGCGGCCGGATGAACGGGCGGATCAGCGATCTCGGCGCCTTGGCGCCCTTCATCGGCCAGGAGCTCCAGGGTGCCATCGACCTTGCTCTCGTGCTCGATGCGGCGGAGGGCAGGCAGAACGCCGGGGCGGACGTGAGGGCGAACCGGATCGGCGGCTCCTTCGGCACGCTCGCGGCCGCTTCGCTGACCGGGCGGGCGACCGACGTGCGGGGAAGGCTGGGTCTCGACGCCAAGATCGTCGCCGATGATTTCGCGCAGCCGGGGCTCGCGATCAAAGACCTAGCCGTGACGGCGGCAGGAGATCTTGCGGCGTTGCGGCTGACGGCCGAGGTCGACGGCAGCCAGGGTGCCGAGCCCTTCGATCTGGCGATCCGGCTTTTGGCCGATGTTGCCGGCGAGACCAAGCAGGTGGCGCTGCAGTCCCTGGCCGGCAGCTTCGCCAAGCAGCCGATCAAGCTAGAGCGGACCGCGACCCTGCGCATGGCGGGCGCCACGTACGGCCTCAAGGACCTCGATGTGAGCTTCGGGCGGGCCAGGCTCCGTGCGGATGCGACGCTCGGTGGCGGCCGGGCAAGCGCCAAGATGAGGCTCGATCCGACGCCGCTTACAATGTTTGAAAGCCTCGGAGCCCCGGCGTTGGGCGGTACCGTCGCCTTGGATCTCGATGTCTCGGGCCAGAGCGCGGCCCCGAAAATAGACCTCGCCATCGACGCGAAGGGCGTGAAGCCGCGGGGAAAGGACCTAGAGACCGTGCCGCCGGCGAACCTCGCACTGCGCGCCGGTGTCGCCGGCGGACGCCTCGACGCGAGCGCCGAGCTTGCGGGGGTGATGGACGACCCCTTGCGCCTGCAGGCAGCCCTGCCGCTCTGGATCGGGCTCGAGCCTTTCGCCTTCGAGCTGCCGAGGGACCGTCCGATCCAGGGATCGCTGACCGGCCGAACCGACCTCGCGCGGATCGCCCAGATCCTGGTGCTCGACGGACAGCGGCTCCAAGGCCTCCTCACCATCGACGCGCGGTTCGCCGGGACGCTCGACCGCCCGCTGGCCGACGGCAGCATCGCGATCGCCAACGGGCTGGTCGAGGACTCGATCTCGGGTGTGCTGTTGCGCGATCTCACCTTGCGCATCGTAGGCGATCAGGGCCGGATCAACCTTGCCACCCTGAGCGCGCGCGATCGCCGCGACGGCACCTTGAACGGGTCGGGCAGCCTCGATCTCGGCGGCACGTCCCTTACCGGCTTGAGGACCGGCCTAGCGCTCGCCAATCTGCAGGTCTACAACGCCGAGTTCGGCAAGGCCTGGCTCAGCGGCAAGGTCGATGTCAGCGGCCGGCTGCCGAACCTCGACGTCGTAAGCCGGCTCAAGGTCGAGCGCGCGGATATCAGGCTACCGAACCCGCCTCCCGGCAAGCCGCCGACCCTGCCGGTGAGCGTCAAAGGCGCGCCACCGGCACCGCCGCCGCCGGCCTCAAGCGATCCGCCGCTGCGGATCGGCCTCGACATCGAGGTCGACATGCCGGAGAAGCTCTATGTCCGCGGCCGCGGGCTCGAGAGCGAGTGGCACGGCAACCTCTCGGTCACCGGGACGGCGGACGATCCCCTGGTCGTGGGCTCGATTGATTTCCGCCGCGGTTTCTTGACCCTACTCGACCGCCGCTTCTCGATCGACCAGGGCACGATCACCTTCAGCGGTGCGCAGCCGCCGATCCCGGAGCTCGACATCAAGGCGAGTGCCGAGGCCGCGGGCGGCTTCACGGGGATCGTCCAGATCACCGGGCCGGCCACCGAGCCGAAGCTCGAGCTGTCGAGCGTGCCTCTGGCGCCGCAGGACGAGGTGGTAGCGCGGATCATGTTTGACCGCTCGTCCAGCGGGATCTCGCCGTTCCAGGGCCTGCGCCTCGCGGCGGCGATCCGGGAGCTCCAGAGCGGCGGCGATGGGCTGATCGGCATCGGCCGGGAAGCCCTGGGCGTCGACACGTTCGACATTTCGGGCAGCGGCGGCGCCGACACCACGCTGGGTGCCGGCAAGTACATTTCCGACAACGTCTTCCTCGAGGTCCAGCAGGGCGTTACTCCCGGAAGCGCCAGGGCCAAGATCGAGATCGAGCTGACACCGAGCCTCTCCGCCGAGACCCAGATCGGCCAGCAGGGGCAGACCGGCTCCAGCCTCAACTGGACTTACGACTATTGAAAGACATGGGCGATCGCCGACGAGGTCCTGGGGCGGTTTACCGAAACGAGCGCCCCGGCATGACCCGACCCCCGCTGTCGTGATGATGCATGCGGGTTAGGTGAAAGCGCCCGCCTCGCGTATACTGCGCCCCGCCAGAATAGATAGTAAGACAACTTGTTGCGGCATGGTCTCCGGTCCTGCATTGAGGGTTCAGGCCGCGGGTCGTCCGGCCCTCGACAGGCACAATGCCTGTTTCCCCTCCCACAAACGTCTCGCGGCTCACGGCATCACGGCGTTTCCTCGTTCCCAAGCTCCGGCTTGGGAATGCAATATTGGAAGCTCTGGCTTCCCATCCGGGATTCGGGAAGCTGGAGCTTCCCGACCGGGTTCCCAAGCGGGAACAGCTTGGGAACCAGTAGACCAGCTGGTTTCAATAGGCCCGGTTTATAAATGGGAGAACTACATGTCCTTTGCACATCTCGGCCTCTCCGAGACCTTACTGCGCGCCGTTTCCGATCTCGGTCATCAGGCGCCCACCCCCGTTCAGGAGCGGACCATTCCACTGGTCATGGCCGGTCGGGATCTGCTCGCGGCCGCGCAGACCGGCACCGGCAAGACCGCGGCGTTCGCCATCCCGGTGCTCACGCGGCTCAAGACACACGCCGGACCCGGTAGCGCGCCGCGTGCGCTCGTGCTCACGCCCACGCGCGAGCTCGCTGCCCAGGTTGCCCAGAGCTTCCGCGACTATGGCCGGCACATGTCGCTGCGCTCGGAGGCCGTTTACGGCGGCGTCGGCATGTACGATCAGATCAAGGCCCTGCGCCGCGGCATCGACATCCTCATCGCCACCCCCGGACGGCTGCTCGATCACGTCGAGCGGCGCACGGTACGACTTTCGGGTGCCGAGGTCCTGATCCTCGATGAGGGGGACCGCATGCTCGACATGGGCTTCCTGCCCGCGATCCGCCGCATCATCGATCTGCTGCCGGCCGAACGACAGAACCTCTTGTTTTCCGCAACCTTCTGTCCCGAGGTGCGCAGGTTATCCTCGACGCTCATGCGCGATCCGGAGGTGATCGACGTGACCCCGCGCAACTCCACGGCAGAACGGGTCGAAGAGCACGTCCATCACGTGGACCAGGACCATAAGCGCGCGCTGCTCGTGCACCTCTTGCACTCCGGGCACTGGGGCCAGACCTTGGTGTTCGCCCGCACCAAGCACGGCGCCGATCGACTCGCCGAGCAGCTATACCGCGACGGCGTGCTGGCGGCCGCGATCCACGGAGACAAATCGCAGGGCGCACGCACCAAGGCCCTGACCCAGTTCAAGCAACGCCGAGTGCGTGTGCTGGTGGCGACCGATGTGGCCAGCCGCGGCATCGACGTCGAGGGCCTGTCGCACGTCGTCAATTTCGATATGCCGAATCCCCCGGAGGACTATATTCACCGCATCGGCCGCACCGCTCGTGCCGGCGCGAGCGGCAGAGCGGTATCGCTGGTGAGCGGCGATGAGCGCCAGCAGTTGCAGGATATTCAACGGTTATTGGGACGCACGCTGCCGGCGTCGGTCGTGGAAGGTTTCGAGCCCAGGGCCAGACCGGAACCCTTGGCGAACGCGCGCCCCGCGGGAAACCATCGGCCTCACCGCCAGCCGCAGGGACAAAAGCACCACCATGCCCATCGCAGGGATCACGGCGGCGAGGGGCGCTCACAGGGCTTCAAGCCTGCGCGCAAGGCGCGTTAGATCCTCGCGTAGCCAAGATATACAGACCGACTTCCGCGGATCTCGAAGTCCCTTCTCCGTCACGGAGAAGGTTGCGTGAAAGTACAAACTTTCAGCCTTCGGGCTGTCGACGCCCTCGACATGACCGCTAGGATGAGGCTAGATCCCCCAGCCCGTCACCGGGATCACTTGACCGGTAATCCCTACCGAGGCATCGGATGCTAAGAATACCGCCACTTGAGCAATGTCCTGGCGTTTGACCCAGCGCTTGAGATCTTTAGGCTTCATGGCAGCGATGTTGGCTTCGGTGTCCACGAGCCCGGGGGCGACCGCGTTAACCCGAATGGCTGCATCTCTTCCTTCCAACGCCAAGGTGCGCGTAAGGGCCTCGATACCTGCCTTGGCGCAGTTATAGGCCACCATATTGGCCTGGGGAAGCCCTGCCCGCGCGAAGTTGATGATGGATCCGCCGCCACTGTCCCGCATACGAGGAAACACCGCGCGCGAGCACAAAAAGGCGGTGAGCAAATTGGCTCCCATCTCATGCTGCCAATCTTCCAAGGCATGTTCTACCGCAGGTTTGTAGCGAGTGAGACCGCCTGCCAGGTTGACCAAGGTGTCGATCCTCCCATATTCATCCATCATCCGATCAACTACCTGCATCGCTTGGGTTTCATCGCTGAGATCCGCGGTCAAAGGGATCACGCGTATTACACGCATCACATGCGTACCGCTTCTCCGCAGTTCGTCCGTCCTCGCCTCGACGTTCGTCCGGGTCCGCGCCACGATGCCCAAGGCAGCCCCCTGCTCGGCCAAGGCCTCTGCCACTGCTTCACCGACCTGCCCGGACCGGCTGACACCAGTGACTAAAGCAACCTTTCCTTTGAGAATCCCTGACATGTCGGCTTCCTCCGGTTCACCTGGTTACGACGATATATACCAGTATAGACTATACACGGCGCCCCTTTAGCTGAAAGCCTTCGAGGGCCCTTTCGGTTCACGTTCGTCTCGGAGCGGCCCGCCCGGGGGAGCTGCGCCACAAGCATAGAACGCTGATGGCGGCGAGCACGGCATCTTCGAGGACCATCGTCCATCGCAGCGGGCGCGCCAGGAACACGCCGAAGCATCCACAGTTGTCGAGCGCGATGCCGCGCCGTAACGTCATCACCGCCAGGGTTCCATAGCCCACCTGGAAGAGCAGCGCGCCCCAGAGGCAGAGGCGCACGCGTTGCGCGCGCAGGAGGTTGGTGCCGATCCAGACCTCGGCGAGCGCGATGCAAAGGCCGAGCGGCAACAGACCGGGCAGGCCCAATTGATAGCTCGCGATCACCTGGGCGAAGCCGCGGTTGTCGAGGAGCTTGGCGAGCCCGGTGGCGGTGAACACGAGCCCCAGGAAGAGGCGCAGGAAGGACGAGGGTTTCATGGGACGAGTAGGGGCTCCCTTGTGGGCGCCCTTCGGCCAGGAAGGGGCGCAGGAAGGAGAAGGGTATCATGGTGACCGTGGAGCGAGTATAAGTACTTTTTACGGCGAGCGCCGCGCGTGGCGCCCCAACAGCACCACTCACTGCGAGCGGCGTGAATCGGCGATGGTCCAATCGTATTCGATGAACGCCACGCCGTAGCCGGGCGGAATCGGTTCCGGGCTGAAACGACCGACGAAGCCGATGAAGTCGGGACCGAAATCCTCCGGGTAGAAATCGAGCAGCTCGCTCACATACACGGTCCTCTGCGCCCGATCGACACGCAGGTTGCGCGTATCGGAAAAGAACCTTCGGGTCTCCCGATCCAGCTCTTCATCCAGGTCCCCCGGCGTGAAGGGCGCCCTCGGGAGGATCGGGCAGCCGCGCGCGCTGCAATTGAGGGCGAAATGGACGCGCGGCTCGCCGAGCTTGCGGATGACATCGTTTTCGAAGGCATAGAGCGACATGAGCCGCCCGCCGATCACGAGCTCCTTGAGATAAAAGAACCGCACCTTGCGCCAACCGGAATGGGTCTCGGGGATGCCGGAATCCAGCACGTTGTACATCGACAGGGCGTTATAGGCGTTTATGTAATGGGCCAGGCGCTCATCGCCCGCGGGGAAATCACCGAAGGGCGTGCCCGCCACATGGATCACATAGGCATCGAGGTCGGCACGATCGCGCGCCAGCGCCGAAAAATCCACTTCGCCACGGTCATTCACGAAGCGCTCGAGGATCCGCGCATAGGCCTCGATCGGCGGCCCGCCGCGACCCGCCACCGGCGCCTCCGGCACCCGGACCAGGGTGCTGCATGCGCTCAAGGCCCACGCGAGTACGACCAGCAGCACTCGGCGCCAACGCGTCATTTCCGCCGGCCCGGCACAGACCCTCCACGCCGCCCCGCGCGCTTGACGTACTCGAGGGGGAACACCGCCACGTCGCGCCGAGCGCCCGACGCGGGCAAGAGGCGTCCGGTCAGGGGGTCCCAGGATCGGCTGCCCTCGGCGAGGGGCACCGGCCGCAGGATAAACCGGTCGCGCTTGGCGTTGTGCAGGCACATGGAGATGGGCCCCTCGCCCGAGGCCACCATGAACACACAGGCGTGCAGCCGCTCGTGCTCGAGCCGCCGGGCATCCATGAAGTTGTGCACCACGAAAGACAGCTTGCGGACGCGCCCGCGCGCCACCAGGAGATCGCGGCGCGCGCGCCACAGGGTCCTGCCGAGCCACCTGAGCCCGCTCCACCATAAGTCCGGCGCCTTAACGAAGGCGAAGAGCGCGGCTTTTACCGCGGCGCGGCGATCGGTGCGCGGGAACGCTATCTCTGCCGTGCGTTCCAGGAGCGGCACGACGAACCCCGGATCGTCATAGAAATCGTAAAGAGCACCATTGATCTCGAAGGCCATGCCATAGCGGTTGCAGCGCGGATGCCCGGCCTGGAGCGTGTCGAACCGGAGCGCGCGGCCGGCGCCCTCCTGGATCTGCCGGACCACCGTATCGGGAGTGATGAACGCCTCGCGCTCGCGCAGGACGCCCCGGCCGGTGTCGGCCTGGAGCTGGAAAGAGGCCAGCGAAACGACGTCCGTATGGCGGCGGAAAAAGCGCACCACGGCAGGGATCTCGTCGAAGTTCCCGGCAAACACCGTGGTATTGAAGAACACGGCCAGCGGCAGGCCCCTGGCACGCTCGATATAGCGCTCGCGCACCGCGTTCAGGGCAGCCTCCGAGTCGTAGCCCTTGCGTCCCTGGGTCAGGTCCACATGGAAGGCCACATCCGTCAATCCGGCCTCGGAGAGCGCCGTCAGGAGCTCGCGGGTCGCGCGGATCCCGTTGGTAAAGAGAGAGGCGCGCATGCCGTTGGCGGCGATGCGCCGGACGATCTGGATGAGGTCCTCGCGCCTTCTCAAGGTCGGCTCACCGCCCGAGACCTGGATGTCCGTATGCTCGCCGTAGTGGGCCTCTATCATGTCGATGCGACGAAACAATTCTTCCAGGGGGATGTCCCGGACCGCCTCCGAGTGCTCCGATAGGTAACACAGGCTGCAATCCAGGTTGCAGCGCTGCGTGACCTCCAGGGATACGCAGCCGATCGGCCAGCGCCGCCCGCCGATCTGGCCCGGGCCGTAGCACCCCGCCTCTTCGAGGCGGTGCCTGAGGCGCGCCCACCGCCCCGCGGGGCTCGGAGGATCGGTGTAGGGCGCAAACGCCTCGATCTCCTCTGCGGTGAGGTAGGGCGGTTCGAATGGCGATGACGAGGGTAAACTGACCATTGTCACGAGTCGCCTTCTTACGATCCCCCCTCCCTCCGGGAGAGGGCTAGGGTGAGGGGATCAGAAAGGGCCATGTGGGGGCCGGGTGTAGCATACCGCGCTGGCCGCCATCACGACGTCCGGGACCACCGCCCCGCCTCGTAGCGCGCCGCGAGCCTTCCCGCATCGGCGCCGAGAAAATACTGAAACCGCAGCCGCCACATGAGCAGGATGGTGCGCCATACGCCTTGCGTTTCCCAGCGCCGCCCCGAGGTCGTCACGCGCTCGTAGAGACACGCGGGCCGACCCAAGGACTTGAGGCGCCGGCTGAGCGCGATGTCCTCCATGAGCGGGAGGTCGGGATAGCCGCCGATCTCGCGGAACGCGCGGCGCGAGACGAAGATCGCCTGGTCCCCGGTGGCGATGCCGGTGAGGCGCGAGCGCAGGTTCATGAGCCGGGCGACCACCCGCAGCATGGCATGCCGGCCCTCGATCGCCACGTCGAAACGCCCCCACACCCGGCCGCCGCCCAGCGCACCGGCGATCAGGTCGTCCGCGTTCTGAGGCAGGCGCGTGTCGGCGTGCAGGAACAGCAGGATATCCCCCCGGGCCTCACCGGCGCCCGTGTTCATCTGCCTGGCGCGGCCCGGCAGTCCGGTAAGGACGCAATCGACCCAAGGGCCGGCAAGGGCTAGCGTCTCGTCGCTGCTCCCCCCGTCCACCAGGATCAGCTCGGTACCCCGCCGGCGCAGGGGGTCCAAGGCGGTCAGGGCCTCCACGATGACGGCCTCCTCGTTCAGACACGGCACGACGATGGACAGGCGTGGCGGGAACCTGTTCTCCACCGACCGATCGGATACCCGCTCGGCGGTCTCCATGCTCCTCCACCCACGAGGCACGACTTGCGTCGCAGCAGCGGGTGATGTTACCCGATCCGAACGCGGATACGCGACTCCGCCCGCCTCATCACGGGCGCGGCGTGCAACCCAGCGCAGCGACACCGCCCAAAGCCGAGCGAGGGGGTGTCGGGCGGGTATAGACGGCAGCGTACCTGTCCATCCTCCCGTTCCAGGCTCAGGTGCACGGAGGCGGCGACGTGCTCGGTGTTCCAGGAGAGGTGCTCGCTGATGTGCACCGGAAGCTTCGCGCCTGCCGGGATGTGCGCCAGGAAATGGGCCGCCGACTCGTCGGGGTCGAAGCCGAAGGTGCCGGCGAAGCTCGCGGGCCGTAGCGTTCGTGTTGACGGCCACGGAGCGGCGCTCTCCTCCACCTCTCAAGCCGTCAGCCCGTGAACCTGCCTCACGTGCAGCACCTCGTGGTGGGTGAGCGCTTCGATCTGGGATTCGCGCACCGTCACGACGGCGATGGGGCAGGCGGAAGCTCAAGAGCAGCCGGCCGCCGGCCGCCGCAGAACGCTCTCCCGCACCGCAATAAGAACCGGCGAACATCCGGAAACGGGTTTCGTGCGTATAGGAAGTGGCCGACCCATCCGTGTGCTACTCTCTACCGTTGGGTGGCTTCGCCAGCTCCGTGGAGGATCCTGGCTTGGGGGTGTTGGTCGAGCGACCTATGGATCCCTGCGTGGTAGGGACGCTTCCAAGCCACGCGGGAAATGTTAAAAAAACGTTGAACGAGGTTCACGTCCATGAGTATTCGTACAAGCCGATTACTGAAATCGACGCTCGCCGCGGCAACGGCGGGCATGACTTTCTTTACGGGTCTGCCACAGGCGATGGCCGCCGATCACGGGGACGCACCCTTTGTGTCCGGGCCGGCGCGCTCCGCCGACATCGGCGACCAGTTCATGTTTCTCGATCCCAACGACAACAGCCGGCTGGTCATCGCGATGACCGTGCAGGGGTTTATCGTCGCCGGGGAGGCGGTCAATTTTTCCGTGTTCGACCACCTGCTGAGCTATCGGTTCGAGCTCGAAACCACGGGCGATGCGCGCCATGACGCGCTTATCAACGTCCGCTTCTCCGAGAAGGTCACCTCGGGCGCAACGCCTCAAACGGCCACGATCCGAATGTCGAACGGTGACGTGTTTACGGCGCCTACGACCCCCTCGAATCTGAGCGACACCTCCCCCACCCCCGTGGCGACCACCAATGGCGGCGTCGACTTCTTCGCCGGCGAGGTGGACGACCCCTTTACCTTCGACATTCCGGCGTTTGCCCGTTTTATCGCCTCGGTACTGGGTGGGAACGCCGATCCGACCCTGCTGCAGCGCGGTCGGGATACCTTTGCCGGCTACAACACCCTCGCGATCGTCCTGCGGTTTCCGGTTTCGCTGCTCGGCAATCCGGTGGACAACATCGTCGGTCTGAACTCAAAGACCACGAAACCCCCCTTTGGTAGGCGTGGGCAGTTGGACCGCGCGGGCAACCCGGCGGTCAATGTGGCGCTGATCCCGTTCCCGCGCAAGAACGAGCATAATCGGGCCTTCACGCGCGACGACGCCAACGGTCGTTTTGCGGGCTCCATCGTGGCCACGCTCACGGCACTCGGGACCAACCAAGCCGGTATCGATCTGCTCGCGTCCCTGGCCGTGACGAGAGGCGATTTTCTGCGCGTGAACCTCGGCACACCGAACACCGGTTCGGGCGGGGGCGATAATCCGCAGGCCGCGTTCCCGAACGGGCGCCGATTGGGGGATGACGTGATCGACACTATCCTGGCCGTGGTCACCAACGGCGCCGTCACCACGGGGACCAGCACCGGACCCAACGAACAACCCTTGGGCGACGTGTTCCCGTTCTTCCCGCCGACGCATCAACCCTTCCTGCCCGGGACGCTGGACGATCGGACCCGCAATTAGGGCCTCCGGGCCGCGCCGCCCGGCGGTGCGGCCCGCCTTCTCGACGAGACGGCACTAGCCGGCGCATGCGGCGATAGCGTTGGCAGGCACAGCCTGAGGGGGAGGCTGATCGGGAAGCGCCTCACCTTACTCCTCGCCGTGATCGGCTTCACCAGGCGCCTGGGTGCAACGCCTTTCGTTCCCGAGCGCGACACGGATTTCCTGGAACGGCTGCCCGCGAGCCTCTGGGGTAACACCGCCGAGGTGACCGGCTCGCCGGCACGCCGACCGATGTGGCGCTGGGCCGCGGACCTGGCCGGCCGCTACGTCGAGCTCGGTCAGGGCCAGTCGGACCCTCGTTACTACGGCTACGCCCAGGCGGCCCTGGAGCCGTGGTGGACACTCCCCGACCCGCCTGTGGACGTCCTCCTCCTGCGCGCCGCGATCCACCAGGGCCGACATGCGTTCGACGCGGCAATCAAGGACCTCTCGCGCCTCTTGGCGAAAGACCCGCGCCTGGCTCATGCAGGCCGTGGTCCTCATCGTGCGCGCCGACTATCAGGGTGCCCTGCGCGCATGCGAGGCCCTCGCGCAACCGCGCAGGGGTTTCCTGGCTTTAGCTGCATGGGTAGCGTGGCCAGCCCGTCCGGCCAGGCGGCGGACGCTTACGATGGCTCCGGCTACGTAGCACGCTCTTCCCGTGGACGATGAGCGACTTCTCGCTGATGAACGCCATCGAGTGCGGCATCGTGAAGCTCCCCCGCGTGCCGGTTGCCGACAACATCCCCGGCGGCGACATGCCCAGCGAGACACCCGGGCGCAACCCGAAGCTTGGACGCGACAGGGTCCAAAGAACATCCAAATGACGCAGGATCTGCGAGACCAGTTGAGGGGCACCAAGGGGCTCGTCGTTTGGTGTTCACTCTGATCAGTTCAAGGACCGAGGTCTACCGACCTTCGAACAGCAGTTCACCGGTCCGCTCACGAAGCAGATTCGTGAGGTCCGCACGTTCTTTCGCGAATCAGCGTTCTTCAAGAGGTATCAGAAGCGAAAGGCAGGAGGCGGGTTCACCGATGAGCCCGAATTCCCAAGTACCGTGATCGATGAGGCCGTTGTCAACGCGGTTGCCCACCGCGATTATCGTACGGGTCTTCCGGTTGAATGCGAGTCGTATACGGACGCGTTTATCGTGAAGAATCCGGGCCGACTTCTTCAGCGCAGCAGCGATCTGCCCAACGAGTTCTCGCTCTCCGACACGGTGCTGGATTCGATGCCGCGAAACGTGAGGCTTCTGGAGTGGCTCAAACTCATGAAGACTCCAGACGGGGTCGCTTACGTCCAGGCCATCAGTAAGCACCAAGCAGATGCTGAAAGAGATGATCGATCTCGGCTTGCCTGCTCCGCGGCACCGCCTCGCTGAAAATGAAACGCTGATCCACCTCGAGAGCAGGGCCGTTGAGCGTGAGGCGGCGTTCTTGGCGGCGAGTCAAGTCACGCCTACGGAGTTCGGAAATCTCTTTCTGCTGAGGATTCGGCAGGGCGCGAAGCCAGTCAGGTGGGATGCGTATGAGTTCCAATTTCGTGAGTACTTTGAGCGGTTCTATCTCAGTGTCGACTACAAGTGCGAAGTGCCGAATGTGAAGACGCTCGCAGTTCTCGGAAGGATCCTGCCACACGACGCGTTGATAAATTTGCGATGTGTTGCCAGGAAGGGTGACTGGCGCGAGGGGCGAATCTTTAAGATCGGACCAGAGTTTGCGACAGTTCACTTCTTCGATACAGACGCTGACGATGAGATTCCAACTGACTCGGTTATCCCGAGCTGCCCGTTGCGGCTGATGGAGGAAGCGCTTCGACAGGCAGGCGTTGAGTTCTACCTGTCGGCCGCGATTAAGAGACACAGTCTCTGGCTTCGGAGACGGGAGCAGCTAGG
>JBOIDT010000073.1:0-15264 GCA_050740755.1 Gammaproteobacteria bacterium | reverse complement strand
CCTGGCCATGGAGAGGCATGATGCGGGGCAGCCCTGTCCCTGGCAAGCGGGCCGGCCGCGCGGGGAGCGTTCGCGAGGGACCGCAGACTGGGTCCTCCCACAACAGTGCCAATCAGAGATGTTTAAGGCAAGTGAATTTATTTATTTTTTGTCGCAGGCGGTCTGAACCGCCGTTCGGTCCCCGTGGCCCACCGGAGGTCGTTCGTCACGATTCAGCAGTTCGGTGCCTCGCTTCCGTGCGGCCTCGTGCGAGGGCGTTCGTTTCGAGCGATCGCTTGGTCCAATGCTCGTCGATCGACTGCGTGAACTCGGGACGGACGAGCTTGGCGCGCGCAACGAGCCAGTCGCCCTCGTCTCGTCGAACGTACAGACCCTCGGCCGGGCCCTCACCGAGGCGCGACGGTCCGAGAAGGTCCGCAATGCTCGCCAGGTCGAATCGCCCCATCGCGAGACGCGGGACGAGCTCCAAACCGACGCGCTTCAGGAGTTCGTCCCTTCGCACCGTGCTCCAGAACGCCTGCCGCCGGCGATCGTAGATGTCGAACGCCAGGAACCAATCCGGGAGCTTCGTATAGCGTACCCCGTGGACCGCGTAGCACCATTCGCCAAAGACCAGCAGCTCCGGCAAGAGGAGGTCGAGCAGGGCCTTATGATGTGCAGCAGGGACAGGTCCTGGACTTCTGGCCCGAGTTGCCCGATCTCGGTGATCGCCTCGGGAGAGAAAGCCACCGATCGCTCCGGGTGAAAGGTGCGCCTGGCATCTGCCCGATTGCCGAACTGCTTGGGCGAGTAACCGGGAGCCTCGAGCAAGTATCCTCCCTTAGGCTGGCGCGTAGCGGTAACGAGCCGACCGCCGCAATTCAACTCCGAGTTCGGGCCGAGCAGCAGCGTGATCGGGGCCAGCTCCACGCCCGGGTTCCAGAGCTGATCACCCCAGGTCTTCAGGTTCTTGAGTCGAAGCCGTGTCAGCATGGCAGGTGCATCCTTAATCAAAGAGGCCGGGAGAGCCAGCGCGCTTCCGCGGGGCCGGCGTGCGGAAAGACAAACAAGCCGGATTGTACGTCCGGGAACGGACAATATGTCAACCTGAGCGGAACCTCAGCGGGTGAGCGGCCAGGCGCGTTCCCCCTCAGAACCTTCCTGTCGGTCAAGGTGACTTGACCGGCACCTGCGGAATCGCGTCCGCCCACCGGGTGCGCGGCTTTGCGTCACCCACGGCCCCGACAGCCGACCAGAATCCGCCCCGGGCCGGCCCAAACGCCCTCTTCCCGCCCCGCGCGGACCACCCACTCACCGGCCGACCCGTCCGACGCAACCGCACCGATTGAACAACGGTGCTGAAATTGAATTGAAAGTCCTATCCTTCTTTGCCCGGGCCGGTGATCTCGACCGGGTCGCCCACCCGGATCGGCTTGCCGGCCTCGGTGGGCGGGATGCGCGTATTCACGGCCAGCCGGTAGAAGTGATTGAAGCGCGAGCGCGCGGCCCAGGCCGGCAGGGTCTCCGCGCGCCGGACCGCGAGGGTCTTCTGGAATCCGCGGTCTTCGGTGCCGGTCAGTGGATCGCGGGTCGGCACCACGCAGCGCTGGCAGGGATTGGTGCCCTCGAAGCGCACCCCGCCGACCGTGAAGCGCACCGTGGTGCCGGGCTCGCCGTACAGGCGGTCCTCCCAGAACGCGGGGACCTCGCCGATCTCGAGGTTGGTTCGAAAGCGCATGCGCATCTGTTCTTCCGATCTGGCGGGAAACCAGCCGGCCACCAGGGCGAGCGTGGCGGTACCGATGATCGTGGGGCCAAAGGCTTCTTTGTCGTCGGGAAAGCCGCTCTCGGGGTCGTCCCGGACGTAAACCGGAAATCCGAAGAACGCGCCGAGCCAGGCGGCCAGCGCCTCGCGCTCTGCATCGAGCCGGAAGCTGCGCTGCTCCCTACCCGCGTGCAAGGTGACCCGCGACCCCGATCCGTCATAGCGTGCGCGCAGGCGGTGCACGTCGGTGAGTCGCTTGCCGTTCACGAAGCGGCCCTCCGCGTCCACGATCGCGTAGCGGCGGTCGTGCTCCAAGGCGCCCTGGGCCGATACCCGAGCCTCGCCGACGCTGATCCCGTCTAGGGACTTGATCGGATACAAGATGATGCGCGTGATGCGGGCCATGCGGGCGGTCCGGGTCGTCCTCGGGCCTTTCTAGCCCACCCGCACGGTCTCGGCAAGTCCCAGTTCCGCGAGGATCTCCCGGATCTCCATGGATAGACTCGCGGCGCTCTCGGACTGGACGGTGACCGAGAGATCCACTCCGACCCTGAGGTTGGAGCCGGATCGGAGCTTCGGAAGGATCCGCGTGCCGAGGCGGTTCCAGACCTCGGGAGGCACGGTACCTACGAGGCGTAGGGTCGTGGTCTCGGATCCTGGTGTGGGTTTAGTAAACGGCTCCGGAGTTGGCTCGGGCGGTAGGTCCGGTTTAGATTCCGCCTCGGAAGTCGCAACGAGCTCGGGCGGTGGCGCGCTCTTCTGCGTCTGCGCGGTTGCCTTACGCAACAAGAATACGCCAGCCTCAAATGCAATCTCGTCTGGCGCCACAGACTCCTCGAACCAGATCCGCTCGTAGCCGCCGTCGCGATCCCGACCCGACGCTAGGCCGAAGTCTCCTCGTCCGACAAACTCGATGATCTTATTCCGCAGGACCAGGTCGGGATCGACGAGTCGCGTGAGCGAGCCGTTGAGGAAGCTCTGTCGCAGGCTCGCGAGTGGCCACGCCCCGGCCTCCCTGAGCGCCGGAGGCCAGTTGCGCTCGAGGTAACCGGCGCCCACGGACTCGTTGAGGAGTGCCTCCGACTTGAGCGAAGCAATGACCCGTCCGCAGAGCGTGTCGCCGCTCGAGGAGTGCCCCGCGCCCAGATCGATCACCTTGAGCCCGTCCGGCTCCTCGGTGTCGGCGAGGACGGCGAAGCGGTAGTCGCCCCAAACCTCATCTCTCGCGGTCTCCTGCGAATCCTTGACCTTCGACTGGAGCTCCGCCCGATCGCTTTTGTCAAACTCGCCGCCGAGCGTCCCGTCGGCGATCTCGCGCGCGACCCGCTTCCACGCGAGTGACAGCTCGACCTTCTCGCGCAGATCGCGGCCGGGCTTCTTGAGGCACCAGACGAGTGCGCCCGGGTAGAGCCGCGGTGACTTGCCGCGGTGGCGGGTCCATTCTCGGATCTGCGCGCGCTGCGATCCGCTGCCCGACCACTCCACCTCGGGATCGGCCACGACGAGCGTGAGCCTCGGTGTGTCCGGGATCTCCGCCCCCTCATTAGGGAAGGGCACGACCGAAATGCTCGCGCCGCGCCGAAACTCGTCCTCGACCAGCCTGCGCAAGGCGGGCTTGACCTCCGTCTCCTCGTCGAGCGACGCGCGCCGGTCGTTCACCACCTTCTTCATTCTGGGCTGGTAGCCGATCCGGAAGCCGTCCGAGCCCGCCTTGCGAATGAAGTAGGACCGATCCTCGAGCGCGAACGCTGCGTTGTCGATGGAGGTCGTATCCAGCTCGGGCTCGCCGAGGGCGAAGCGCAGCTCGGGGAGGTGTGCGACCTTGTCCGTCTGCCCGCCCGACGACTCGAAGAGGATCACGGTGCCCACGCGCCTGTGGATGTCGCGCAGCGGTCCTTTGGTGTCGGCGTCGAGCGCCTTGGCGTGCGCCAGCTCGCCGGCGAGGTCCGTGTCGATCGCGGCGACGAGGCGCGATTCGCCGAGCTGACCCAGAACCACGCTCCGAAAGCCGGGCTCCGAAAGCGGCGCGGAGCCGAGGGTGATGAGCGGCTCGGTGCGCGCCTTGCGGAAGGCGTCCTGGGCGGCGATCGCGATCCACTGGGCCAGCATCGCCAGCGTGCCGCGCGTCTGCTGATATTGCGGCAGCGCCTGCCACTTGCGTTGGAAGACCGAGAGCGTCGCGGGATGGAACGGGTAGCAGGCCTCGAAGCGGCGCTGCAGGAACTCGCGGGCCTTGGCGTCCGTGGTGGCGCTGTCAACCGCCGTCCACTCCGGCGGGAGCTGCGCCCGCCGCTCGAAGCACCAGTCGCCGAAGGCCTTGGCGGCGTTCTTCCGGACCTTCTCGCTCCCCAGGTCCTCGAAGAGCCGTCGCCGGACGACCTCGGCGATCTCGGTCTCATCGTTGGCGATCAGGTCCTTGGCGACGCGCCGCACGACCTTCGAGATCTTCTCCTGCCAGTCCTTGTCCCAGTCGGTCAACTCGACCTGGCTGCGCGGCAGGCTGATCACCGCGGCGCCGTGCGTCGTGCCGGTGGTCGCGACGGTCAGGTTCTGGAGGAAGGCGTGGAAGGACTCGGCACCGGCGCGGTGCCGGTTCAGGTAGTTCAACACCTCGTCGAAGAGGAGCAGCACCGGTGCGCCCGCCGCCTGGAAGACACGGGCGATCGCCTCGGTCCCCGGTGGCGTGGTCCGTGCCGCCGGGCCGAGGGCCTCGACGCCCTCATCGCCCGCGAGCTGGCGGGCGATATCGATCCACGGCGTCTCGCGCCCCGCCTGCGGGTCCCAGGCATTACCCACGAACACGGCGACCCGTGCCTTCGGAACCGAAAGGACGCCGGCTTCACGCACCAGATCCGACACGCCGTTGTGGCCGGACGCCGCGTCCCCGTTCGTCGCCAGGTGAAAAAGCGTGGTCAGCGTGTGCGTCTTGCCGCCGCCGAACTGGGTGATGAGCGTGAGGACCGGCGCGGTGTTCTCGGTGCGACCCGAAAGCCGGCGCAGGACCATGCCGGCGTGCTCGCACAGCGCCCGCGTGAAGCAGGTGCGGGCGAAGAACTGGGCGGGATCGCGGTAGTCCTCCGGCGCCGTCCCGGCCACCACCTGTTCCAGCGCGATGGCGAACTCGTTCGGGTTGAACGAGCGGCCCTCTCGGACCTCTTTGCGCGCCGTGACAACCTTGTACCAGGGATCAAGACTCATCGTTTCACGACACCCATGCTGCAGGCGGCCACACCGTCGGCGCCATGCCGGCGGCTGCGGCCAGCTTCCCGAAGGCGCTCACGAGCTTTCGGAAGCTGCGGCAGCGCCGGTACGCGCCCTCCAGGTCGAGATGCGCCGTCATTGCAGCTCGATCGACGGAGGCGGAATAGCTCGCGCCGCGCGGCATCCGCCGTTCCAGCTCGCCTTTGGCATCGCGAGGCATCTCCGGATCGGGGTGTGAAACCGCCTCGGGGAGGACGCCGACCCTCCCGCGCAACGCTTCGATGCTCGCCAGAAACCACGCCTCATACTCGCGTTTCGCCATGACCACCGCGCAGGGCCTCCCACCGGCTGCTTCTCGAGCCCACCGTTCGAGGACGGGCGCCAACTCCCCGGGGCAATCGTCATCCGCGTCGAATAGGACGAGTATCCCGGCGCAATCCTCGCGCAGGCCCGCGACCCGCACCGCGCTCTGCAGGGAGTCCATCTTCACCAGCTGCGTGCGCCGTTTGCGGTGCGGCCTGCCGACCTCGAGCCGCCACGCTTGGGCCTCGTCCCGCAACCGCCGCAGCAGCAGCGGCACGGCCGCCACGTCGCCTTGTCCCTCGACGATCGGCTGGATGATCACATAAAGTCCTCAAAAAGATCGCCCTGCGCGAGCTTCACCTGGTCCTCGAACAGCGGCGCCGGATCGAGCGCGTTCGAGCGCAGCAACTCTCCCGCGCCCATCAGATGCTCGTGCAGCGCCTGGCGCGCCGAATCGGAGACCGACACGACCCGCGTCGCCCCTTCCATCCACTCCACGATACGCAGGTGTTGATCCGTGATCCATTTCGCATCGAGCAATTCGGGACTGTGCGTGGTGACCACGACCTGCATGTGTTTCGAGGCGTGGCGCAATAGATCGAGAACCGACTCAAGCGCGCCGGGGTGTATGGTCGCCTCGGGCTCCTCCACCGCGATCAGCGAGGGCACTGGCCGCTGGAACACCGCCGCAATCAGTCCGATCGCGCGCAGGGTGCCCTCCGACATGCTGAAGCCCTCGAACTTGAGGCGTTTCTTCTCGCCCCATTCCTGCGTGAACTCAAGCGACAGGTTCTTGCCGTGCTTTTTGACCTGCACTCGTTTGGTGTTCGGAACGATGGTTGCCAGAATGTCCCAGATCCGTTGGAAATCACCTTCCGACTGGCGCTCGATCTCCTTGAGCACGCTGGTGACGTTGCTGCCATCGGGCTTGAGACTCGTGCCGCTGTCGGGATCCTGCATCTCGCGCAGCTTGCCCGGCTCGATGGAATACACACGCATGGCCGCGAGCGTGCGCAGCACCGGCGCGAACTTAGCCTCGCCGCCGACCAGCGGCAGGCTGAGCGACGCAGGGTCGAGAGCGGGTTTGAGGCCGCTCACGTTTGAGGCGAACGCCGTCCCAGTGCGGTCGAACCACAGACGTTCCCCGCGCTCCTTGCCGACAGAGCACTGCTCGCGCACCACCGAGAACCCGTAGTTCGGCAGGGCCCTGACCTCGAACGCGTAGAAACCATGCGCGGCTTTCCCATTCATCCGTCCGAAATCCACTCGCAAACCGAGGTTCGGCGGATAGCTCCTGCCGGAGGAACGGTTGCGTACGGCCGAGATGCCGCCCGCCTTGTCGAACACCGCCTGCAGGGGTGCCGCCATCGCGTCGGCAAGAAACGCGAAGGCGCTGACGAGGTTGCTCTTGCCAGAGCCATTACGCCCAACGAAGATCGTCGGGTTGTCGAAGGTGATGCGCTCTGAAGGAATACTTCGGAACCGCTTGAGGATCAGTTGCTTGACGGTCGGCTCCATATCGTTCACCTGGGGACGGCCGAGAGCATAGCATCAAGCAACCGCTTCTCCTCGCTGCCCTTCGGGTAGAGGGCCGAGAGGGCGTTCGCGAGGCGCAAGAAGTCGGGGCCGCGCTCCTGCTCGGCCTTGAGCATCGCACGCAATGCGTTCGTGCGGCCGCCCGACTGGAGCAGCATCGCCGCGTGGACGCGATCGAGGGTCGTCGCCTCGCGCACGGCCTGGAGCCTCTCGTCCGACACGTTGACGCCGGCGCGTCTCCCCCGGCGGCGCCCGCGGATCGCGGGGGCGGCACTCTGCCCGCTTTTGGGGAACAGTTCGAGCTGAATGATCTGACCGGTCGTCGCTTCCCGCTCGAGCCTCGCGGCCACGGCCTGGGCACCGTCCTCCCCGAAGAGCTGCTTCGCGCGTTCGGCGATCGGCAGCAGGCGGACTACGCCTTTTTTCGTTTCGATGATCCGGCGTTCCCACTTGGGAAGCTCGATGCCGAGCGGCTGCGCGAAGCGGCGCACGACGTCGAAGACGAGCGTGAAGCCTCGTAGCGCCGGCATCTTGCCGGCGTTCTCTTCCTCTTCATCCTCCGCTGCCTCGATCTCGTCTCCATGCCGGCTGGAAGCCGGCGCTACGTCCTCGCCGTTCGTGCTCTGGAGCGTCCAGAGGAAAAGCGCCGTGAGCCGCGCGTCCTCCTCGACGGCGCCGGCCGCGCCGTTGCGGGCCCTGGCCTCTGCGGTGCCGAGCACCTGCGCGAGAGCGCTGCGTCCCACGACCTCCCAAACCTTCTCCAGGTACTCCGCGAGCCCGACCTCGCGCCCCTCGGCGGTCTCGACCTTCGCGTAACGGCTGAAGATCTCGAGTGCCGGCCCGATGCAGGCGAACACGAGGTCGGCGCCGCGCACGCCTTCGCCTTGGAGCCGCTCCATCCAGTCGCCGACGCGCTTGGGCAGCTCGCGCAGCACGTCGGCCCAGTCGCCGACGTTGCTATCCGTAACGCCGGCATCTTGCCGGCTGGCACCTTGCCGGCTGGAAGCCGGCGCTACGCGCGGGCGGCAGATGAGGTGGACGCTGGTAGCGAGGGCAGCGGATTCGCGAGCGCGCAGCCGGGTTGCCATCTCGGTTGCGATCGGCCAGGAGCCAGTGATGGTCCAGCCGCCGCGGATCATGCCGGAGAGCAATGCTTCCCAGCCCTCGGTCGTCTTGTGGGCGAAGACCACCGAACCGACGCCGTCCTCTCGCAGCACGCGGCGACCTTCGGCGAAAGCTCTCGCCATCGTTTCCTCGAACCACGCGCGGTCCTTGGGACGGCCGTCGTCCCGCTTGGTTTCGTCCTGCACCGCCTCGCGCTGCTTCGGTGTCAGCGGGTTCGATGCATCGAACGGATCGTGCAGGAGCGGATGACCCGGCAGTGCGCGTTTCATCCATACAAGGAAGAAGTCGGAGAGGTCCGCGTAGGGGACAGCATCATAGTACGGGGGGTCGGTGAACCAGACGGATGACGCCTCGTCAGGCAGCGCATGCTGGGTCGCATCCGCTTGCTGGAACTGGCCAGGGAAACCACCGGTGCCGTCTCTGCCGATGACATTCGCAATAGAGTCAATAGCACTAGCCCAGCTTCGAGACGCCTCCGACAAATAGTTCGATTCACCGAAGTCCCAGACGATCGGTAATGCCTGTCGCGCGAATACGTGCTTTACTTCTTGTCCTGAAGCAAGCCACCCAGACAATGACGCACTACCATCTGCCGTCCTGTTGAGAGCAACGGCGAGTTGAGTTCGCACGGGATCGTCTAGACGTTCCGTTGCGGTAGCCAACGTCACCAGCGCCACCTTCTGCCGGGCCGTGAAGAGGTCGCCCCACTGGAGCATGCCGTAGCGCTGCACGCGGAAGCCCAGCGTGCCGATCGGCGGCAGCGGCTCATCCGGCATCGGGCAGAGCCCCTGCTTCCCGCCGCGCTCCCACACGTCGAGGATCTTCGCGACGCGCGCCTGCGCCTTGTACACCGCCGCGTAGTCGCCCTCGGTGGGCAGCCGGTAGTGCCGGCCCATCTCTCCGGGTTTGAGCAACACCACTGCGAGCATGCACGCCCCGCCCGTGCGGCGGCCCTGCGCGTCGAACACCACGTCCGCCCCGCCGCGCTGACTGCTGAGCTGCGCGCGCACGCGCTCGGGCGGCAGCACCGCCCCGCAACAAACACACGTCGCTTTCGCGCGCGTCACCGTGCCGGCGGGGACATCCTTCTCCGACTTCGGCTCGAAGACCTCGAACTCGACGCGTGGCGGCTCGCCCGTAGCGCCGGCTTCCAGCCGGCCCGCCCCGCTCCATGCCCAGTGCTCGGCAGCGTCGCACAGGCCGGCTTTGACGGGATTGTTGAGCGTGTACTCGACGCACCGGGCGAAATCGTCCTCATCCCGGATCAAGTGGTCGTAATACTCCCGTTGCCAGAACGCGCCGGACAGCCCCAGCAGTCGATTCGCCTGCTTGGCGGAATAGGACTTCCACGAGTGGAGGATCGCCGCAAGCCCCTCCTTCGCCGTCAAGACCACGTGGACGTGATTGGGCATGACGCACCAGGCATGGAGGGTGTAACGATCTCCATCAAAGTGACGCAGGGCATTGACCACAATCTTGGCGACGCCGGGCTCGATCAACCAGCGTTTGCCGTTTCCACTATCAAGCCAGGCGTCGATCTTCTCGTGCCTGGTCCGGGCATCGGCGCTTTCGTCTGGTGCGACGAGCCCGGCCAGCACGTCCGCGGGCAACGAACCATCCAAGCGAAACGTGACGAAATAGGTACCGAATGCCCGCTCCAGATGCGGCAGGTAGCCGCGAGAGCGGCGAAAGGCCTCACCGGGGGAGGGATGCCGGCTGGAAGCCGGCGCTACGGTCTTATACCGGAGCGCACGCCTGCGATTCGCTTTCTTGCAAAGCCAGAACGAACGCGCGAGTGGGATCTCCGCGCCGCAGTTCGGCGACTCACAGCGCACCGTGCGCGCCCAGAGGTAGGCGATGGGCGTCGCGCCGTCCGGGTCCTTCGGGTAGAGGTCGGCCAGCTCCTGTTCCGCCTGCCGCTTGATCTCCGCCCCGGTGCGGCGCAACTCGTCCGCAAGCTCCGGCCCGTGGCGGGGGATGTCCTCGAGCATCACCTTGAGGATCAGGCACGCGACCGGGTTGAGATCGCTCGCGAACGCCTCGCAGCCGAGCCTGAGCGCCTCGAGCGGGATCGATCCGCCTCCCGCGAAGGGGTCCACCACCAGCGGCGGCTCGTAGCCTTCGCCGCCATCGGCGGGGCCATGCGCCGCCTTCACCAGCGCGCGGCTCACTTCGAGATAGGTGCGCCGCGCGGCGTTGTCCCAGTTCGCGAAGTCGGCAATGAAGCGGAGCAGCGCCTTGCGCAGATCCTCGTCCGTGGTCCCCGGGTTGCACCCGCCCACCTCGCGCAGGCGCTTCCGGGCCTCTCCCTTGAACTTCGCCGGGCACAGCGGATCGCACGGGTCCGGCCAGAGGAGCCCGAGCAGCACCGCCCGACAGGACGCCAGCGGCCGGCGCGCCCACCACAGGTGCAGCGTGCTCGGGTGCCCGTGCCGGATCGACTTCTCGCGCGCAGCGTGCTTCGACACCATCGCGATCGGGAAGTCGACCTCGGCCAGACGTTTGCAGTCTTTGGGAATCACTCGCCTTGTCGCCCTGATGCATCTCCTTCGACTGCTGTGCCTTTGTCTTCGCGTGGTAACAGCCCCTTAGCCTCACATTCCTCCACCGCTCGCTGGACCGCGAGCCGCAGACCTGCGTCAATCACAAGCCGGCTCCAGTGCGAGTCGAGGCTGTTCTTCTGATCGGGAGGAGGGTTCAGAAAATCGGCAGTGTTCGCCACCTTCTCGAATGCTTCGATCTGGGCTTGGTCGTCATTTGTTGATCTGTACACGCACGCATTCTGCAAAAGCCGCTTGACGACCAATGGGAACGCAATCGTCGCCAACACCAAATGTTCAAGCGGATTCCAGACCGCGGGCTGCCGCGTGTTCAACTTGCCATGTGCGAAATCGCCCCGAATCCGGTAGAACTCGCGCATCCATTCGTAACGGAGTGCCTGCCCGTTGTCGCCCCATCTGTCGGAACGACGGCTCGCGTTGCGAACCAACAAGGGTTCGTTGGGAACCATAACCTCCGAAAACCTGGCAGCCACGTCCTTGGCCTCGGACTTCGCGCCGAGGATGTGTTCGAACGCGCTACACAAGAGCACCCACTCCACTTGGTGGCGAATGTTATCACTATCCGTATTGGCTTGGTTGAAGCATGTCAGAGCGTTTTGCCATTTTGCCCACTCTTCATCCGTCGCCCTTGCAGCATGGTCGGCAAGGGCCGTCAACAGGATCACATCCAGCGTTACCTCTCGAACCGTGTGACAGTGCACTGGAATCGCGATCGCGATATCGTCAATCCGCCATGTGCTCCACGTCCGCCCTTCCCGCCGGCGAGTCGTAATGGCGGTGAAATCGGCCTTGTCGAACTTCTGGATATAGAGTGCAAAGCAATCGCTATTGCAGTACGGTCCAAGGGAATTGAAATACTCCCGCTTCGCAAGGCCGCAGAAGCAGGCGAGAGTGACGAGCTCGTGGACAGCGGCTCTGTCCTCCTCACTCAGGTCATCGAGCAGCGACTTCCCCGCGTAGCGGACCAGGGCAGCACGATCAACCGGCCTGCCTTCGATGGTCTTGTAGGCAGCTAGAATCGTGTGCACAAGGCATTGACCGGTGTCATCAACACCGTCGATTGGTACATGCCGTTTAAATGGGAGGATTGCGATGTCACCCACTTCATAGACCCTTTCGATCCTCCACCACGGCATGAATGCCAACATAGACATAGGGACTACTTGCTCCTCCCCAAACCACCTTCACCGCCCCCATACGGCGGTGCGCCTTCCCGCACCTGCATCGGCTGCATCATCGCGTCCACGCTCAGGTAGTAATGGGCGACCTTTCTCACCTCGTGCCAGTCAAGCCTTGCCGGATCGCGGATCGGTTCCTGGAGTTTCGGGGTCGTGTCGCAATCGGTGACGACGTAGAGCCAGTAACAATCACGCCGGTCCTCGGCGACGCGGCGCTCGTTAGGCGTGAGCAGGATGGTGCCGCTCGCCGCACCGAGCCCCTTCACCTCGATGAGCCGCAGCTCGCCGGAGGCTAGGTCTAGGCTCGTGACGTCGTAGCCCAGGTTCTTCTCAGAGACGTCGTAGACCTGGCGGCCCTGGGCCTGCTCGTGCTCCATGACGACTCGCATGGCGACCGCCTCGGTCTCGAGGTTGGGCTTGAGTCGCCGGACCTCGGGCGCCTCGCGCGCCGGGTGGGGCAGGACCAGGACACTCGCCAGCCGCTCCACCGCCTGGAGCGTGAGCGCCCGCTGGCGCTCGAAGTCGATCCGGCGGCGCTCGCGGCGGGCGAGCAGGTCGGAATGGCGCGTCTCGGCCTGCGCGAGCCGACCCTCGGCGCCGGCGATTTTCTGCTCGCCCTCGGCGGCCGCGCGCCCGATCTCCTCGTCGGCGCGCTGGAGGAGTTCTGTGAGGGAGAGTTCCACGTGGGCGGCGACCCGCTCGACCTCGGCCAGACGGTCGTTGCGCGTCTCGTCGAGGAAGGGTGCGAGTGCGTGCTCGTGCAGCCAGGCGGGCGGCTCCGGGAGGGTCGCGACCACGGGCATCGCGGCCGGCGGGTCTGCGGGCGCGAAGTCGCCGAGCAGACCGGGCTCCCGGAGCCGTGGCTCGCTCCCCTCGCCGATCTCTACCGCGAAGAGCTGCTCGTGGATCACCTGGCCGAGCCCATCCACGACGCGCGCCCGGTAGAAGTCGATGCGCGTCGGCTGCTCGTGCTGGAGCGAGTGGAAGGTCGCGCCCTTGCCAAGGACTTCGAGCGCCTGGGCGTGGGTGTGCCGCCGGATCGCTTCGAACAGGGGATGGCCCGGCGTGACCCACTCGAGTTTCTCCGTCTCCGCCGCCTCGCGATCGGTCGAGCAGCGCGGATAGCGGTCCGCGAGGGCGGGGAGTTTCCAGGCCGGGTCCTTTTCGTAGCTCCGGAGGACCGATGGGGTTCGCGCCGGCTCGAAGGTGTGCGGGAGGCTCGGGATGTTCTTGAGGGTCAGCGGCACGAACTCGGCCGCCTCGCGGAGAAAGCGCGCAATGGTCTCCGGAACGACGCGCCGCTCCTGCGCCCGCGCGCGCCGCTCGATCAGCATCTCTAGGTTCAACTTCTTGCTTGCCAGCCCCTCCAGCGCGTTCTGGCAGATAGCGCGAAACTGCCGCTCGTCCACGTCGCGGAGCAGACGCTCCTCGAGATCGGCGTCGCCAAGCCGTCCGGCGTAGTAGTCGCGCAGCACGCGCTCCACGTGCGCCGCGGGCAGGACCTCGCCCACCACGTTGAAGACGGCGTCGTCGTCCAGCGCGTCGCGGATCTCCTGGAGTTTTTCGAGCAGCCGCTGCAAAACACGGCCTTCGATGGTGTTGGTCGCGACAAAGTTGAAGATGAGACAGTCCTTCCGCTGGCCGTAGCGGTGGATGCGGCCCATGCGCTGCTCGAGGCGGTTCGGGTTCCAGGGGATGTCGTAGTTGAAGAGGATGTTGCAGACCTGGAGGTTAATGCCCTCCCCCGCGGCCTCGGTGGCGACCAGGACCTGGATCTCGCCTTCCCGGAACTGCTGCTCCGCGTGCAGGCGGGTCCCCGGCTCGTCGCGCGATCCCGACTTCATGCCGCCATGGATGCAGCCGACGCGGAAGCCCCAGGACTTGAGGCGCTCCACCAGATAGTCCAGCGTGTCCCTGAACTCGGTGAAGAGGAGCAAGCGCTGGTCCGGGTGGTCGAAGAAGCCTTCCTTGTGGAGAAGGCCCTTGAGCTTCGAGAGCTTGCCCTCGGTGCCCGCGTCCTCGACGATCTTGGCCTGGGCCGCGAGACGCCGCAGTTCCTCTACCTCCTGGCGCACCTGCTCGGCGTTTCCCGCCAGCGTGATCGCTTCGAGCAGCGCCTCGAGGCGCTCGCGCTCGCTCTCCTCCATCTCTTCCAGCTCTTCGGGATCCGGAAGATCCGGCGGCGCGAGGCGGGCCAGCTCCTGAGCCCGTTTGAGCCCCTCTGCCAGGCGCCGGGCCCGGTTCTCGAGCGAATGCCGCATGGCGTAGGTGCTGGAGGCCAGCCGGCGCTGGTAGAGGGACATGAGGAACCCGATCGCCCGAGCACGCGGGTCCTCGCCCTCGGCCGCAGCTCGTGCGCTCTCGCGCTTCACGAAGCGCGTCACATCGCGGTAGAGGTCGAACTCCGCCCCGTCGATCTGGAAGTCGACCGTGCGTGGGATGCGCTTGGTGAAGATCGGCTCGGCGGCCCAGGTGCCGTCCGGCCGGCGCTCGGGAAAGTAGACCATCGCCTCCTTGGTACGACGCAAGTAAAAGGGTGCCCGCCGGCGGTCCATCGCCTCGCGGATCGAGCGGACATCGGCGTAGGCGTCGGCGTCGAGGAGCTGCAGGAAGAGGCTGAAGTTCTGCGGGTCGCCCTTGTGCGGGGTCGCCGTGAGCAGGAGCATGTGGTCCGAGCTGTCGCGCAGCAGCTCCCCCAGCCGGTAGCGCAGGCTCTTGTGCGACTCGTCCGCGGCCGACATGCGGTGCGCCTCGTCCACGATGACCAGGTCCCAGTGGACCTGCCGGAGCCCAGGCAGGATCTCCTGGCGCTTGGCCAGGTCGAGCGAGGTGATGATGCGATTCCGGTCCAGCCACTGGTTCACACCGAACTGGTCGCGGATGTCCTGACCCTTGAGCACGGCGAACTTCGTGTCGAACTTCTCCTTCAGCTCGCGCTGCCATTGAAACGCGAGGTTGGCCGGGCAGACGATGAGGATGCGCTCGGCGAGGCCGCGCAGCTCGAGCTCGCGGATGAGCAGGCCGGACATGATGGTCTTGCCGGCTCCGGCGTCGTCGGCCAAGAGGAAGCGCACGCGCGCCAGCTTGAGGAGATAGTCGTAGACCGCCTCGAGTTGGTGTGGGAGCGGATCCACGCGCGAGATCGAGAGCCCGAAATATGGATCGAACTCGTAGGCGATGCCGAGGGCGTAAGCCTGAAGGCCGAGGCGGAGAAGCCGCCCGTCACCGTCGAAGGAGTACCGCGCGTCGAGGATCGTGAGGCGTTCGAACTCCTCGGCGGTCAGCGTCACCCTGCGGAATCGTTCGGATTGCGTGCCGACGAGTCCCACGACCCAGCTTTCCGGGCCATTGGCCTGCACGGTCTCGACCCGCATCGGCTCGTTGAACAGGGAGCCGGTGAGGACTTGGCCGGCGACGATTCGAACCATGCCAGTCACGAAGCGGGGGCCATGCCACCTATCGACATCGAGTTGTCCAGTCGTTTCCGTGCCCGCGCATCCCGTAGCGCCGGCTTCCAGCCGGCATCCCTAGCCGCCTTCCAGCCGGCAAGATGCCGGCGCTACGGATAGCAACCCGCGCAGCGTGCCGCGAAGGCGGCCTACGCAGGATCGTTGCG
>JBOIDT010000072.1:0-15273 GCA_050740755.1 Gammaproteobacteria bacterium | reverse complement strand
TTAGTTCAGGAGGACAGGGCGATGGAGATCAGCGCGACGACGGTCAAGACCCTCCGGGAGCGCACCGGGGCGGGGATGATGGAGTGCAAGAAGGCACTCATCACGACGGCCGGGGACGTCGAAAAAGCCATCGATCTGATGCGCACCTCGGGGGTCGCGAAGGCCGCGACCAAGGCCAACCGCATCGCGGCGGAGGGCGTAATCGCGATGAGCCTGGCACCGGGCCTCGCGGCCATGGTCGAGGTCAATTGCGAGACCGACTTCGTGTCCCGCGGCGATGACTTCAAGACCTTCGCGGAGGTCGTGGCGGCCTGTGTCCTGCGGCACCGGCCGGGCGATCTCGCGGCCCTCCTCGTGTTGCCGCTCGAGGAGGGTGGTGAGAGCGTCGAGTCGGCCCGCGGCGGACTCATCGCCAAGCTCGGCGAGAACATCACCGTGCGGCGTTTCGCGCTCATGCGTGCGCCGGAGGACGGCCGGCTGGGCGTCTACCGCCACGGCACCCGCATCGGCGTGTTGGTGGCGCTCGAGGGTGGCGATGTCGCGACGGATCTTGCCAAGGATATCGCCATGCACATCGCCTGGAGCCGGCCGGCGTGTATCAGTGAAGCGGATATGCCGCAGGCCCTCATGGATCGCGAGCGCGAGATCTTCAAGGCCCAGGCCACCGAGACCGGCAAGCCCCCCCAGATCGTCGACAAGATCGTGGCCGGAAAGGTCAAGGATTTCCTCAAGGAGGTCACCCTCCTCGGCCAGCCGTTCGTGAAGGCCCCCGACAAGACACCGGTCGCCCGGATCCTGGCCGACGCCAAGGCGACAGTGATGGGTTTCGAGCGCTTCGAGGTCGGCGAGGGCATTGAAAAGAAAGCCGATAACTTCGCGGCCGAGGTCATGGCGCAAGCCCGGGGCGAATAGCTTGGGCGCGCCGGACACGCAGCGGATCCCGACCTATCGGCGGGTGCTGATCAAGATGAGCGGCGAGGCGCTCATGGGGGCGAGCGACTACGGCATCGACCCCGACGTCATTCAGCGTCTGGCGGAGGAGGTCAAGGACCTGGTGACCTGCGGCATCCAGGTGGGCATCGTGATCGGGGGCGGCAACCTGTTGCGCGGGCAGGGGCTCGCGGCCAAGGGCATGGACAGGGTCACCGCCGATCAGATGGGCATGCTGGGGACGTTGATCAACGCCCTGGCGCTGCAGGACGCGCTCGAGCGGATCGGCCTCTTTGCACGGGTGATGTCCGCCATCCGCGTCCACCAGATCTGTGAGGAATACATCCGGCGCCGCGCGGTCCGCCACCTCGAGAAGGGGCGCGTGGTGGTATTCGCGGCGGGCACCGGCAACCCGTTCTTCACCACCGATTCGGCCGCGAGCTTGAGGGCCATCGAGATCGACGCCGATCTCATGATCAAGGCCACCAGGGTGGATGGGGTCTATTCCGCGGACCCGAGGCAGGATCGCGACGCGCGGCGTTACGAGCGCCTGGACTACGACCAGGTCCTAAGAGACCGGCTCGGTGTGATGGACGCCACGGCCGTGGTGCTGTGCCGGGACAACGCCGTGCCCCTCAGGGTCCTGGACATGACCAAACCCGGGGCGATGATGCGTGCGGTCATGGGCGAGCCCGAGGGCACGCTGGTCACGAGCACAGCCCACGCGGAGGGGGTCCGGTGATCGACGACATCCTCCGTGATTCCGGGAACCGCATGAACAAGGCCATCGAGGCCTTGCAGCACGATTTGGCCAAGGTCCGCACGGGGCGCGCCCACGCGAGCCTCCTCGACCACATCAAGGTCGAGTACTATGGTTCGGAGGTCCCGATCAGCCAGGCGGCGACCATCTCGGTCGTGGATGCCCGGACCCTCTCGGTATCGGCTTGGGACAAGGCCATGACCAAGGTCCTGGAGAAGGCCATCCGCCAGTCCGACCTCGGGCTCAACCCGGCGACCGCGGGGGATGTGATCCGCATCCCGCTCCCGCCCCTGACCGAAGAGCGCCGCCGCGACCTCATCCGCGTGGTCCGCCACGAGGTCGAGCAGGCGCGCGTGGCGATCCGCAACATCCGGCGCGATGCCAACCATCACCTCAAGGAGTTGGTCAAGGACAAGGGCATCTCCGAGGACGACGAGCGGCGCGCGGAGGAAAGGACCCAGCGCATGACCGACGAACACATCGCTCGGGTGGAGGCGACCCTCGCCGCCAAAGAAAAGGAGCTCCTGGAGATCTAGCCAAAGACATTTGAAATTTACCGTCCCGCTACGCAGGGGAGGGGACCCGGAGACTCCCTCCCCTGTCTGCGCTTTCTGCGGACGGGGGAGGGTGGGGTGGGGGCGAAGCCCTTCAGCCGCTGACCAGGCGTCGTCTCCGCCTGACGCGCCTGGCCCCCACCCTGACCCTCCCCCGCTTCGCAGGGGAGGGAATACCCTGGCGCTTGCAGCTTATTGACTTTACATGTGAATCAGGACTTGCATGAGCGGTGTTGTTCGGACATTTACGACACAAGTATCTAGCACGTGGCGTTTTGCTCCACGGATCGGCCCGAGCCGAGTACTGCCCTTGGGGAGTCCCCCCGGCTTGCGTGATCCCGTGTGTTACATGATCCCGCTCGTGATCCCACGTGCGTGATCAAGACCCCGCGAACGCGCGTGCCCCGCACGACCGTTCCGGGCCCCCGCGCCACATCGCCATCATCATGGACGGCAACGGCCGCTGGGCCGAAAGGCGCCGGCTGCCCCGGATCGCCGGCCATCGAGCGGGGGTCGAGGCGGCGCGGGGGGTGGTGCACTCGTGCGCCGAGCGCGACGTCGAGGTGCTCACGCTTTTCGCCTTCAGCAGCGAGAACTGGCGGCGACCGCAACGCGAGGTCGGCCTGCTCATGGAGCTGTTCATGAACTCCCTGCAGGAAGAGGCGAGCCGCCTGGACGAACACGAGGTGCGGGTGCGTTTCATCGGCGATCAATCGCTTTTTCCAACGCAGCTTCGTGAAGCCATCGCGGAGGCCGAGAACGTCACCCGCCACAACCGCGGGCTCCTGCTGATCATCGCCGCCAACTACGGGGGCCGCTGGGACCTCACCCAGGCGGCACGCGCCCTGGCGAAGAGGGCCGCGCACGGCGATCTGGAGCCCGAGGCGATCGACGAGGCGATATTGGCCGCAGAGCTATGCCTCGGCGCGCTCCCCGAGCCCGATCTCTTCGTGCGCACCGGCGGGGAGCAACGCATCAGCAATTTTCTACTGTGGCAGCTCGCCTATACCGAGCTGTACTTCGCCGAGTGCATGTGGCCGGATTTCGGTCCCGCCGAGCTCGACGACGCACTGCACGCCTTTGCCACGCGCCAGCGCCGCTTCGGGCGCACGGGCGACCAGCTGGAGCCCGCCCGGCATGCTTAAGTACCGGCTCATCACGGCCGGCTGCCTGATCCCGCCCCTGCTCGCGGGCCTCCTGTTTCTACCGACCCCGGCCATCGCGGTGGTGTTCGCCGTGCTCGCGGGGATCGGCGCCTGGGAATGGGCCAGTCTGGCGGGGTGGTCGGACCCGTCTGCGCGTCTCCTGTACTGCCTGGTGATCGGGGTCTGTCTGTGGGTCACCTACACCCTGGTCCGCTTGCCCTGGGATTCCGCCGGCCTCATGGGCCTTTCGGCCTTGCTGCTCTCGTGGTGGGGCCTGTGTGGTTACTGGTTGCTCGATTACCAGCGCCAGGGCCTCGGCATCCCGCGCTCGCGGCCCCTCCTGGCGATGGCGGGGCTCCTGGTCGTGGTGCCGGCCTGGGCGGCGATCGTGCGCCTGCACGGGGCCATCGATGCACGGGGTTATCTCGTCGTATTGCTGCTCTTGATCGTATGGTCCGCGGATACCGGGGCGTTCTTCGTGGGTCGGCGCTATGGCCGCCGCCGGCTGGCGGATCGGGTGAGCCCCGGCAAGACCTGGGAGGGCCTCGCCGGTGGGCTCCTGGCGGGGGCGGTGGTGGCGCTCGTGTGCTCGGCGCCCCTGGCGCTCGGGCCCCGCGAGCGGTTCCTGTTCGTGTTCGTGTGCGTGGTCACGTTGCTATTCTCGGTCCTGGGCGATCTCTTCGAGAGCCTCGTCAAACGCCAGGCGGGGGTCAAAGACAGCGGCAGCCTGTTGCCCGGCCATGGCGGGCTACTGGACCGCATCGACAGCCTGACCGCGGCGGCACCGGTGTTCGCGCTCGGGATGGTGGTGGTCGGGGTGCCGCTGTGATCGGGCTCTGCCTGCTCGGGTCCACCGGCTCCATCGGGGTGAATACCCTGGATGTCGCGGCCAGCCACCCGGATCGCTTCGAGGTCGTGGCGCTGACGGCACACCGGGACGTGGACGGGCTCAAGGCGCAGTGTGAGCGGTGGCGGCCCCGCTATGCCGTGATGGCGGATGAGGAATGTGCGGCGGCGCTCGATGCCGTGCTGCGCCCCATCTGCCCCGAGGTCACGGTGCTCGGCGGCACGCGCGGCCTCGAAGAGGTCGCCCGTGCCCCGGAGACCGATTATGTGATGGCCGCCATCGTCGGCGCCGCGGGGCTCCTGCCGACCTTGGCCGCCGCGCGCGCCGGCAAACGGGTGTTGCTGGCCAACAAGGAGGCGCTGGTCATGGCCGGCACCCTGTTCATGGAGGCGGTGCGCATGAGTGGCGCCGAGCTCCTGCCCATCGACAGCGAGCACAACGCCATCTTTCAGTGCCTGCCCCGAGGCCTTCGTGGGGGGCTTTGCGGCGCCGGGGTGCGGCGTATCCTGTTGACCGGTTCGGGCGGACCGTTTCGCACCCGCCCGCTGTCCGCGCTCCGTCACGTGACCCCCGACGAGGCCTGTGCCCACCCCAACTGGGTCATGGGGCGTAAGATCTCGGTGGATTCCGCGACGCTCATGAACAAGGGCCTGGAGATCGTCGAGGCCTGCTGGCTGTTCGACACCGGCCCGGACCGGATCGAGGTGGTGCTGCACCCCCAGAGCATCATCCACTCGCTGGTCGAGTACACGGATGGATCGGTGCTCGCCGAGCTCGGTAATCCCGATATGCGCACACCCATCGCCCACGCGCTGGCCTGGCCGGAGCGCATCGCCTCCGGTGTCGCGCCCCTCGATCTCTTCACCGTGGCCAGGCTGGACTTCGAGCCCCCCGATGTCGCGCGCTTTCCCTGCCTGCGGCTGGCGCGCGAGGCGCTCGCGGCCGGCGGCACCGCCACCGCGGTCCTGAACGCGAGCAACGAGGTCGCCGTCGCCGCCTTCCTGGACCGGCGGTTGAGCTTCCTCGACATCCCCACGGTGGTCGAAGACACCTTGGCGCGGGTGCCGAACCACGCGGGGTCTTCCCTGGAGGCGGTGGTGGCGGCCGATGCGGCGGCGCGCGCCGCGGCCACGTCGGCGGTCAGGGCGCGGCCGCTGTGATCGGGTTCTTATACTCCCTCCTGGCGTTCATCGTGGCCATCGGTCTCCTGGTCGTGGTGCACGAGTTCGGGCACTTCTGGGTGGCACGGCTGTCGGGGGTCAAGATCCTGCGGTTCTCGGTCGGATTCGGCAGGCCGCTGTGGGGCCGGCGCCTGGGCCGCGACCAGACCGAGTTCGTGGTGGCGGCGGTGCCGCTCGGCGGCTATGTCAAGATGCTGGACGAACGCGAGGGCCCGGTCCCGGACGCCGACGCCCACCGCGAGTTCAACCGCCAGCCGCTCGCGGTGCGGGCCGCGATCGTGTCCGCCGGTCCGCTCTTCAATTTCCTCTTCGCCGTCGTGGCCTACTGGGCCATGTTCGTGATCGGCGTCATGGGGCTCAGGCCCTTGATCGGCGAGGTAACGGCGGGCTCCATCGCCGAGCGCGCCGGGCTCCGGGGCGGTGACGAGGTCGTGGCGGTCGAGTCGCGGCCCACCCCGACCTGGGAGGCGGTGGTCTACGCCGGGATCCCCAAGGTCATCGACGGCGCGGCCCTGGCCGTCACCGCGCGCGACGCACGCGGTGCGGACCGGCGGCTCGTCCTCGACCTCGGCTCGCTGGGCGTCGACGATCTGAACCGAGGCAACCTCCTTGAACGGCTCGGGATCCGGCAATACCGCCCGACGCTCCCACCCATCATCGGCGACCTCGTCGCGGGCGAAGCGGCCGAGAAGAGCGGGCTCAAGTCCGGTGATGAGGTGCGGAAGGCGGACGGCGTCGCGATCGAGTCCTGGGACCGCTGGGTCGAGTACGTGCAGGCGCGGCCGGGCCGGCCCATCGAGGTCGAGGTGCTGCGGGGCGGAGATCCGCTCGGCATCACGCTCACCCCGGAACCCCAGAAGGCCGGCGAGCGGGTCATAGGCCGCATCGGCGCGGGCCCGCGGCCCCCTCTCGATGCCGACCGGACGCTGTTCGCCGTGGAGCGCTACGGGCCCTTGGAGGGAATGGTGCGGGGCGTGGAAAAGACCTGGGAGGTGTCGGCCTTCACCCTCAAGGTGTTCGGGAAGATGCTGGCCGGACAGGCCTCGGTCCAGAACCTCAGCGGCCCCCTCAGCATCGCCCAGTTCGCCGGCCAGTCGGCGAGCCTCGGGGTGGTGCCGTTTCTGCAATTTCTCGGCATCGTGAGCGTGAGCCTCGCGGTGCTGAACCTCCTGCCGATCCCGCTACTGGATGGCGGGCACTTGTTGTATTACCTTATAGAACTCGTCAGTCGTCGGCCGGTGTCGGTCGCCATGCAGCAGGCGGCGCAGCAGGTGGGGATGGTGATCCTGGCCGGCCTGATGATCATCGCGATCTATAACGACATCGTGCGCATGCTCGGCTAGGACTCTCACAGCCGCAGGAGGGCGCGCGAGTGTCTCCATATAAAGAAGATGTCTCTGGGGAAGACGAAAAGAGGAGGTGCGGCGGCGCTCGGTTTCCTAATCGGGCTTTGGGCGTATCCTGTATTCGGGCAGGTGGATCACCGGGGGGATCACCGGCGGGAGCGCTTCGTCATCGAGGACATCCGCGTGCAGGGCTTGCGGCGACTATCGCCCGGCACCGTGTTCAACGCCCTGCCGGTCAGGATCGGCGATGAGTTCGACGAGGGCCGCTCCGGCGACGCCATCCGGGCGCTGTTCAAGACCGGGCTGTTCCGAGACGTCCGCATCGAGCGCGACGGCGACGTGCTGATCGTCATCGTCTCCGAGCGCGAGACCCTCTCGCAAATCTCGATCACCGGCAACAGCGACATCAAGACCGAAGACCTGCTCACGGCCTTGAAGCAGATCGGGTTCGCGGAAGGCGAGGTGTTCGATCGTTCGGTCCTCGATCGGGTGGAGCAGGAGCTTCGCCGTCAGTACTTTTCTCAGGGCAAGTACGGGGTCGAGATCAAATCCCTAGTCGAGTCTCTGGGCGGCAATCGCGTGGCGGTGGGCATCACCATCAAGGAGGGCCGCGCGGCCAAGATCAAGTCCATCAACGTGGTCGGTAACCAGGCCTACAGCGACGACGATCTGATCAAGCAGTTCGAGCTGACGACCCCCACCCTGATCTCTTTCTTCACCAAATCCGACCAGTATTCCAAACAGAAGCTCGCGGGGGATCTCGAGAGCTTGCGCTCCTATTACCTCGACCGGGGTTACATCAATTTCAGCATCGATTCGACCCAGGTCGCCATCACCCCGGACAAGAGCGAGGTCTATATCACCATCAACGTGACCGAGGGCGACCGTTACACGCTGGCGAGCGTCAAGTTGGCCGGGGATCTGATCATCCCGGCCGACGATCTTTTTCCGCTCGTCGCCACCAAGCGCGGCGACATCTTCTCGCGCAAGGCGGTGACCCAGACCAGCACCGATCTCAGCGACCGCCTGGGGGACGAAGGCTATGCCTTCGCCAACGTCAACCCCGTTCCCGAGATCGACAATGCGGGCAAGACCGTGAACCTGACGTATTTCATCGACCCCGGCAAGCGCGCCTATGTCCGGCGCATCAACTTCGCCGGCAACACCAAGACCCGCGACGAGGTGCTGAGGCGCGAGATGCGCCAGCTCGAGGGGGGGTGGTTCTCGACCAGCAAGGTCAATCGTTCCAAGGTGAGGTTGCAAAAGCTCGGCTACTTCGAGGAGGTCAATGTCGAGACCCCGGCGGTCCCCGACACGCCGGACCAGGTGGATACCAACTTCGCCGTGACCGAGCGGCCCTCCGGGAACCTCCTGCTCGGGCTCGGTTTTTCGCAGAACCAGGGGCTCATCTTCAACACCAGCATCGTCCAGGACAACTTTCTCGGCAGCGGCAACCGCGTCAACTTCGCCTTCAACAACAGCGATGTGAACCGGGTGTTCGCCCTCGGCTATACCAACCCTTATTTCACCATCGACGGCATCAGCCAGGGCTTCGACCTCTCCTATCGCGACACCGACACCCGTGGCGGCAGCAGCAATATCACGAGATTCGATTCCACGGTCTTGACCGCGGGCGTCCACTTCGGCATCCCGGTATCGGAGTTCAATTTCCTGAACCTCGGCATGGCCTACGAGAAGACCGAGATCGACACGGAATGCGGCCCCAACGGTGGGACGGCAGACGAGATCTGCGATTTCGTGGACGACAACGGCGAGGAATTCGACGAGATCCGCGTCACCGGGAGCTTCGCCTATGACACCCGAAACAAGGCCCTCCTGCCCGATCGGGGCACCTTTCAACGCTTCCGGACCCAGGTCGCGGTGCCCGGCGCCGAGTTGCAATACTATAAGGTCGATTACGACACCCGCTGGTTCTATCCGCTCACGGAGGACTATGTGCTCGCCTTGCAAGGCCAGGTGGGCTATGGGGACGGTTACGGCGACACCTCCGAGCTGCCGTTCTTCGAGAACTTCTATGCGGGCGGACCGCGCACCGTGCGCGGCTACGAAGAAAACACGCTGGGGCCGGACGACTCCGAGGGCCGGGCGCTCGGCGGGAACTTCCTCCTCGTCGCCAATGCCGATGTCATCCTGCCCGTGCCCTTCCTGGAAGACCTAGAGTCCGTGCGCGTGACCGCCTTCGTGGATGCCGGCAACGTCTACGGCGAGAAACAGAACATAGGCCTCGGAGACCTCAGATATTCAGCGGGGATCTCGGGCCTGTGGGTATCGCCTTTCGGGGTGCTCACCGTGAGCGTCGCCCAGCCCTTCAACGACCAGGACGGGGACGACACCCAGCCTTTCCAGTTCACCTTCGGTACCAACTTCTAACAGGAGCCTGACCTTGAATAAGTCATGGGATCTTTGGTGTGTGGTTTTGTGTTCGACCTGGACCGGCATCTTGTATCCGACCCTGGCCCGGCCCGCCGATCTCCGTCTCGGGGTGGTCAATCCCATCAAGGTGCTGGAGGCCGCACCGCAGGCCGAAGACGCGCGCAAGCGCCTGGAACGCGAGTTTCAGCCGCGCGACAAGACCATCGTCGCGGGGCAAAAGAAGGTCAAAGGCCTGGAGGACAAGCTGGCCAAGGACGGGCCCGGCATGGGCGAGTCCGAGCGCCGCACCTTGGAGCGCAACATCGTCAACGAGAAACGCGAGCTCAAGCGCGATCAGGACGAGTTCCGCGAGGACTTCACCGTGCGGCGCAACGAAGAGTTCGGCAAGATCCAGAAGCAGGTGGTCGAGGCCATCCAGGCCTTCGCCAAGGAGGAGGGTTTCGACATCATCGTAGGAGAAGGCGTCGTCTATGCCAACGACAAGGTCGATGTCACGGCCAAGGTCGTGGAACGGCTGAAGCGCCGCGGTAAGCCGAGATAATCCCCCGTCCCGCATCGGGGTCCCCCGCACCTACATGCCTACCCGCCTCGGAGCGCTGGCCGAGCACCTCGGGGCCGAGCTGCACGGGGATGCCGATGTGCTCATTCAGCGCATCGCAACCCTGGACAGCGCGGGTTGCGGCGATGTCGCGTTTCTCTTCAACCGGCGCTATCGGAGGTTCCTAGCCGTGACCGGCGCCTCGGCGGTGATCCTGGGACGCGCCGACCTGGCGACCTGTCCGGTGGCCGCGCTCGTGACCGAGAATCCTTATCTCGGTTACGCACGGGCGGCGGCCCTGCTCTACCCCAGCCCGGACGTGGTACCGGGGATACACGCGACGGCCCACGTGGCCGCGGGCGCCGAGGTGGACGACAGCGCCGCGGTCGGCGCGTATGCCGTCGTGGGCGCCGGCGCGAAGATCGGTGCCGGTGCCGACATAGGGCCTTCGTGTGTCATCGGCCCGGGGGTACGCATCGGGGCGTATACCCGGCTCTGCGCCAGGGTGACGGTGATGGCCGAGTCCACCCTGGGCCGTCGCTGCCTCGTCCACCCGGGTGCCGTGATCGGCGCGGACGGCTTCGGCCTGGCGCGGGAGCGCGGGGTGTGGATCAAGATCCCCCAGATCGGCAGCGTGCACATCGGCGACGACGTCGAGATCGGCGCCAACACCACGATAGACCGGGGTGCCTTGAAAGACACGGTGATCGAGGACGGGGTCAAGCTCGATAACCTGATCCAGATAGGCCATAATGCCCGCATCGGCGCGCACACCGCGGTCGCCGGCTGTGTCGGGATCTCCGGCAGCACGCGCATCGGCAAGCGTTGCACGATCGGCGGTGGCGCGGGGTTCGCGGGGCATATCGAGATCTGCGACGACGTCGTGATCGGCGGAGCGACCTCGGTGACCAAGTCGATCCGGAAAGCCGCGACCTATTCGTCGGTATGGCCGGCCAGAGAGGCCCTGGAATGGCGGCGTAGCGTCGGGCGCTTCAACCGTCTCGGCCGCCGCGGTGCCGGCGATCCGCCGGAGCGAACGCCCATGGCTCCCGCTGCCGACGACGATTGATCCGGGGCGCGCCGCCGCCTCGTCGCTGACCAGAACCTTCAAATGCATTCGAATACCGCGCGGCGATGTCGCTAGATACCCAGCAGATCCTCAAACGCCTCCCGCACCGCTATCCGTTTCTGCTTGTCGATCGGGTGATCGAATGCAAGAGCGGCCAGTCCATCGTGGCGGTGAAAAACGTCACTTACAACGAGCCCTTCTTCCCCGGGCATTTCCCCGGCCGGCCGGTGATGCCCGGGGTCCTGATCCTGGAGGCCATGGCCCAGACCACGGCCTTGCTGACGTTCGGCTCCGAACCCGAGGGATCCCGGCCCGATACCTTCTATTATCTCGTGGGGGTGGATAAGGCCAGGTTCAAGAAGCCCGTGGTACCGGGTGATCAGTTGCGGATGGAGGCGCGGCTGACGCGCGAGCTCCGAGGGATCTTTCGGTTCGAAACAGAGGCCAGGGTCGATGGCAAGCTGGTCGCGAGCGCAGAGATCATGGCCACGCAGGCGTCCGGCCCGCGTTGATCGACTTCCTGGCGTTGATCGACCCCCTGCTGTTGATCGACACCTTGCACGACCCACTATCGTTGATCGAGCCGCAAGCGAACGACGATCCCCGCGCGCTCATCGACGCCCGTGCGGTGATCGACCCGGGCGCTCGGATTGCCGCCGGCGTCCATGTCGGGCCTTACTCCGTCATCGGCCCCGACGTCGAGATCGGGGAGGGCACCTGGATCGGCCCGCACGTGGTACTGAACGGCCCGACGCGCATCGGGCGCGACAACCGGATCCATCAGTTCTGCTCCCTCGGCGACGACCCGCAGGACAAGAAATACCGCGGTGAGCGGGCCGAGACCCGCCTCCAGATCGGGGACCGCAACACCATCCGCGAATATGGCACCATGAACCGCGGGACGGTGCAGGGCGGGGGGGTGACCAAGGTCGGCGACGACAACTGGATCATGGCCTATGTCCACATCGCACACGATTGCATCATCGGAAACCATACGGTGTTTGCGAACGGCGCCTCGCTCGCCGGTCATGTCGTGGTCGAGGACCACGCGATCCTGGGCGGCTTCACCCTGGTTCATCAGTTCTGCCGGATCGGCGCCTACAGCTTCTCGGCGTTCTCCTCGACCATCGCCAAGGACCTCCCGCCCTATGTGATGGTGTCCCGCAAGTCGGCCAAGGCCCATGGCCTCAATCGGGAGGGTTTGAAACGCCACGGTTGCAGCCCCAAGACCATCGATTTCCTGCGGCGCGCCTACCGCATCCTGTACCGGGAAAACCTGAGCGTGGCCGAGTCCCTCGCCCGCCTGGGCGAGATGGTCGAGGAATGCCCCGAGATTCAAAGGCTGGTCGATTTCGTGGCCCAGTCGACGCGCGGCATCATCCGCTGAGAGCCGCCATCGATAGCAGGGTGAAAAGGCTCAAGGCCGCGGTGATCGGCGCGGGCTATCTCGGTCGTTTTCACGCCGAGAAGTACGCGGCGCTGCCCGAAGTCGAGCTCGTGGCGGTGGTGGATGTCGACCTGGGGCGCGCCGAGGCACTGGCCTCGATGCACGGGGCGCGTGGCGCCACCGACTTCCGCGCGCTCCTCGGTGAGGTCCAGCTTGCCTCGGTCGTGGTGCCGACCGACGCCCATTTCCCCATCGCCTGCGCGCTCCTCGGATCCGGGGTGCATGTCTTGGTCGAGAAACCCATGGCCGCCAGTCTCTGGGAGGCCGACCGGATGATCGATCTGGCCAGGCGCGGCGGACTGGTGTTGCAGATCGGACACATGGAGCGTTTCAACCCCGCCCTGCTCGCGCTCGGCGGGGTCCTGGAGCAACCGCTGTTCATCGAGTCCCATCGCATCGCCGCCTTCGGGCCGCGCGGCCTCGAGGTGAGCGTGGTCCTGGACCTCATGATCCACGACATCGATATCATCTTGAACATCGTGAAGAGTCCGGTGACGGCCATCCGCCCCACGGGACTGCCGGTCCTGAGCGGGGAGGTGGACATCGCCCACGCGCGGATCGAATTCGCGAGCGGTTGCGTGGCCAACGTGACCGCGAGCCGGGTGAGCCGGGAGCCGCTGCGCAAGGTGCGGGTGTTCCAACGCGACGGCTATGTCTCGATCGATTACCTCTGCCGTAAGGTCACCGTGTGCCGCCGGGAGGGCGGTCCGGAGAACTTTCGGATCACGACGGAGGAACTGGGCTTCGAGAAGCAGGATGCCCTGCTCATGGAGATCCAGGCCTTCGTCCAGGCGGTCCGCGAGGGTACGCCGGCCGCCGTCACCGGCGAGGAGGGCCGGGCCGCGCTCCAGGTGGCGCTCGCCATCTCCGAGGCCATCCGGGACCAGGAGGCCGCGTTCCGGGCACGCGGCGTCTTCGTGCCGGAGAAGCCCGTCTAGCCCGGTCAACGGCCGGAGCGGATGGCGCGGTTCCGGTCCCGTCGATCCCGTGAGCGCGCTTGGATCAGATAGAGTTGGGCCCCGCATCCACCCGAGCGCCATCGTCGATCCTGGTGCCCGACTCGCCGAGGGCGTCGAGGTCGGTCCGTACGCCGTCATCGAGGGCGACGTCGAGATCGGTCCGGAATGTCGGATCGCGGCCCATGCCGCAATCAAACGCTACACGCGGATGGGCCGCGGCAACCGGGTCCACGAGCACGCGGTGCTCGGCGGGACGCCGCAGGACCTGGCCTTCAGGGGCGTGCAGAGCGGCCTCGAGATCGGCGACGGCAACACCATACGCGAGGGCGTGACCCTCCATCGGGCCACCCGCGAGGGCCACTGCACAGGCGTCGGTGACGGCACTTTCCTCATGGCCTATTCCCACGTCGGCCACGATTGCACGGTCGGCAACCACGTGGTGCTCGCCAACGGTGCGTGTCTGGGCGGGCATGTCTCCGTCGGGGAGCGCGCCTTTCTGTCGGCCGCCGTCGCGGTGCATCAGTTCTGCCGCATCGGGCGGTTGTGCATGGTCTCCGGGCTCGCCGGGGTCACCATGGACTGCCTGCCCTTCACCCTGGTCGCGGGGAACCCGGCGCGGGTGGTCGGGCTCAATAAGGTCGGGCTCAAGCGCGCCGGCATGGACCCCGAGGCGATCGCCGATCTCAAGCGCGCCTTCCAGCGCTTGTTCTCGCAGACGGGTCCTACGCGCGAAGCCCTGGCCGCGCTCTCTACGTCGCCATCCCCGCTGGTGCGGGAGTGGGTGGAGTTCATCCAGGGCTCGTCACGCGGTTTCGCGCGACAGCGCCCTTGAACGGCGGCGTGCGCCTCCCTGTCGGGCCATGATCCAGATCGGGCTATGATCCGAATCGGAATAGTCGCCGGCGAGGCCTCCGGCGATCGGCTCGCGGCCGGCCTCATCGCCGCCCTGCGCGCGCGCTGCGGGGCCATTGAGGTCGAGGGCGTCGCCGGGCCGGCCATGATCGCGGAGGGGTGTCGGGCCCTCTACCCGTCCGAGCGGCTGGCGGTGATGGGGATCCCGGAGGTGGTGCGGCGTTATGCCGAGCTATCCCGCATGCGGCGCGCGCTCATCGGGCATTTCACCGCCCATCCCCCGGCCTGCTTCATCGGGGTCGATGCCCCGGAGTTCAACCTGCGGCTCTTGAAGCGCCTGCGTGCGCGCGGGATACGGACGGTGCAGTACGTGAGCCCACAGGTGTGGGCCTGGCGCGAGGGGCGGATCCGGCTCATCGCGCGTGCCGTCGATCTCATGCTGGTGCTGTTTCCCTTCGAGGAGGTGTATTACCGAGATCACCGGGTTCCGGTCCGCTACGTCGGCCACCCGCTGGCCGATGAACCGGCCGTAGCGCTCGACCGGGCCAGCCTGCGCGAGGCCCTGGGACTGTCTCGAGACGGCCCGCTCCTGACGCTCTTGCCGGGCAGCCGCAGCAACGAATGGCGTTACCACGTGACGCCCTTCCTCGAGACCGCCTCCTGGCTGCACGATCGGCACCAGGGACTGCGCTTCGCGGTGGCGGCGGTGTCCGGAGAGGCGCGCACCGTGTTCGAACAGGCATCTTCCCGGCTGGCCCCCGGGCTTCCGGCAACCATCATCCTCGGGCGGGCGCGTGAGGTAATAGCCGCGGCGGATGCGGTGCTGACCGTATCGGGGACGGCGGCCCTCGAATGCCTCTTGGCGCAGAGACCCATGGTGGTGACCTACCGCATGGCGGCGCTGAGCTATCTGGTCGCGCGGCTCTTGGTGCGCGTGCCGTATTTTTCCCTGCCGAACCTGCTCGCCGGACGGCGGCTGGTCCCCGAGTTCTTACAGGGCGAGGTGCGGGCCGAGCGCCTGGGACCCGAGCTCTCGAGGTTGCTCGGCGGCGGCGAGGAGGTCGCGCGTCTGGAACGCGAGCTGGCCGCGATCCAGCAATCGCTCTGTCGTGACGCCAGCCGCACGGCCGCGGACGCGGTGCTCGGCCTCCTCGGGCAGATCCCGTGACACCCGTCCAGCCGGTATGCCGGACTCACGGAAGTTTGCCAATCAGGCAGCAGCCTCAGCTACGGAGGGCGGTCTATATTTTT
>JBOIDT010000071.1:0-15309 GCA_050740755.1 Gammaproteobacteria bacterium | reverse complement strand
CACACAGAACTCGCCGAAGTAGTTCGGGTGGCGGCTGTGGCGCCACAGGCCGCGGTCCATCACCCGACCGCGATGGGTCGGATCGGCCTTGAAGCGCGCGAGCTGCCAGTCGGCGAGCGTCTCGTATGCGATACCGGCGGCGGCAAGCGCCGTACCGATCGCATCGAGCAGGTTGAGTGGCGCAGGAGAGGCGATTGCGCCGAGCAGCGGCGTCGAGGCGATCCATGCCAGCATGGCTTGCAGACTGAAAACGTAGAACAGGCTCTTGATGGCATAGTGCGGCTGGTTGCGCGCGCGAATCGCCTGGTAGCGGCGATCTTCCGGTTCGCCCCAGTTGCGCCAGGTGATGTAGATGGAAAGACGCAAAGCCCATGCGAGCAGCAGCGGGAACACGAGAGAGGTGCGCGGCCCCATTGCCGGCAAGGCGAATGCGTACACTGCTGCCGCGACCACGAACAACAGCGACCACACGCCATCGACGATGCTGGCGTCGCGCTTGATCAGGCTTACGATCCAGGTGATGGCGCCGAGCCCCAGCAGGAACGTGAGCGCGAGCACGAGGGCGGCGATCATAGTGTGGTGACCGTGGCGCTCATGCGCTCTTCAATCGATGGCGCCGGCGAGCACGATGGCGTCCACGCCGGCGCGCTTGGCGGCGAGTGGAAGACCTTCGAGTGGCGTGTTGGCGCCGAGCAGCACCGATTGCAGCCCGGCATCGTGTCTTGCGCATGAACGTTGCCGGACCGGCGACGCATCCAACCGATTTGCTGTACCGTAATGGTGGAAATCGGCGCGCCGCCGCCTGCGTGCGGCTCGACCTACCACCCTCATGGAGACCCTTGCATGCGACTGCGATTGGTCTTGGCGGGCTCCGCCCTCGCCCTCGGCACCCTGCTCGGCAGCGGTTGCGCGCGCCTGGTATTTGGAATCGCCAATAGCGGCTTGCCGCCGCCGGAGGCCACCGTGGCGTTCGCACCGGACCTGGGTCTGTCGCTGGACCTGTACCGGCCGCAGGGTCTAGGCGCACGCACCGCGCCGGTCGTGGTGTTCTTTTACGGTGGCGCCTGGCAGCGCGGCGAGCGCGATCAATTTCGTTTCGTCGGACGGCGACTGGCGCTACAGGGCATCCTCGCGATCGTCCCCGATTACCGCACCTACCCGCGGGCGATGTTTCCGGACTTTGTCGACGATGCCGCCCGCGCGGTGGCGTGGACCCAGGCGCACGCACGCGAATTCGGTGGGGACCCGCGACGCCTGTTTCTGGCGGGGTATTCGGCGGGCGCGCAGATCGCCGCCCTACTCGGCACCGACCAGCGCTACCTCGAGCCGTACGGCCTGAAGCCGCGCCATCTGTCCGGCGTGATCGGCCTGGCCGGACCCTACGACTTCGCCATCACCGGACAGTACACCAAGGTGTTCGGTCTGCCTGGGCAATGGCCGCAGGCGCAGGCGGTCAACTTCGTCGACGGATCCGAACCCGCCTTCCTGTTGATTCACGGTGACCACGACCGGGTGGTCGAGGCACGCGACAGCGTCGAACTGGCTCAAAAACTCCGACGGCACCGTGTCGCCGCCGAGCTCGTCATCCTGCCCGGTGCCGGCCACGCCGCCCCGCTGCTGGGCCTGTACAACCCTCAACGTGCGCCGCAAGTGCTAGCGGCGATCCTGGATTTCGTGCGCGCAGGTGCAGGCGCAACGGCTTTGCAGGCACGATAGCCGGAAGAAGGTCGGTGCGGATCGGGAACAGCTCCCCGTCCAGGCGTTCGAACCGTGGGGCGGGCACGATCACCACGTTCTTGACCCGCTGAGCCTTCATGAGCCCGAGCACCTCGGTACGGAAGTCCTCGAACGGTCCGACCACCGGATCCCCGCGCGCCACCCGGCCGCCGCCGGGGACGAAACATGACTCGTTGCGAAACCGCGTTGCGGTTCCTATCCTTAGGAACGAAGCTCGCGGAAATACCGCACGCGGGGCTGGGCAGGGCTGCCGGGTCAACGGCATCAGTGCCATCGAGGCAGGAGGGGGAGATGAGCGTTGCAAAACAGCTGTTGAACGTTGACGAACTCGACACTCGCGTGGTGTTGAACGCCCTAACCGCCGTCAAGAACGGCGACTTTTCCGTACGCCTGCCGGTGGGCTGGACCGGCGTCAACGGCAAGATCGCCGATACCTTCAACGAGGTCGTTAGCCAGAACGATCGCATCACCAAGGAATTGGATCGAGTGAGCCGGGCCGTCGGCCGGGAGGGCAAGATCGGCCAGCGCGCCGCGCTCGGCAACGGCGCCGGCGGCGCGTGGGCGAGGGAGATCGCGGCGGTCAACGCGCTCATCGACGGCCTGGTGTGGCCGATCGGCGAGACGGCGCGCATCCTCGGGGGCGTGGCCAAGGGGGACCTGGCCCAGACCATGACCCTGGAGACGGACGGCCAGCCCCTGAAGGGCGAGTTTCTGCGCATGGCCAAGACCGTCAACGCCATGGTCGCGCAGCTCAACGCCTTCGCCGCCGAGGTCACGCGGGTGGCGCGCGAGGTCGGCACCGAGGGCAAGCTCGGCGGACAGGCCGCGGTGCCTGGGGTCGCCGGCACCTGGAAGGATCTCACCGAGAGCGTCAACAACATGGCGGCGAATCTCACCAGCCAGGTGCGCAACATCGCCGAGGTCACCACCGCCGTCGCCAGGGGCGAGCTCTCGCGCAAGATCACGGTGGATGCGAAGGGCGAGATCCTGGAATTGAAGAACACCATCAACATCATGGTGGACCAGCTCAACGCCTTCGCCGCCGAGGTCACGCGGGTGGCGCGCGAGGTCGGCACCGAGGGCAAGCTCGGCGGTCAGGCCGAGGTGCCCGGTGTGGCCGGCACCTGGAAGGATCTCACCGAGAGCGTCAACAACATGGCGGCGAATCTCACCAGCCAGGTCCGCAACATTGCCGAGGTCACCACCGCTGTCGCCAGGGGCGAGCTCTCGCGCAAGATCACGGTGGACGTGAAGGGCGAGATCCTGGAATTGAAGAACACCATCAACATCATGGTGGACCAGCTCAACGCCTTCGCCGCCGAGGTCACGCGCGTGGCGCGCGAGGTCGGCACCGAAGGCAAGCTCGGCGGTCAGGCCGAGGTGCCTGGGGTCGCCGGCACCTGGGCGGACCTCACCGACTCGGTCAACCGCATGGCCTCCAACCTGACCGCCCAGGTGCGCAACATCGTCGAGGTCACCACCGCCGTCGCCCGCGGCGACCTCTCCCGCAAGATCACGGTGGATGTGCGAGGCGAGATCCTCCAGCTCAAGGAAACCATCAACACGATGGTCGAGCAGTTGCGCTCCTTTGCCTCGGAAGTCACCCGGGTGGCGCGCGAGGTCGGCACGGAAGGCCGCTTGGGCGTGCAGGCCGAGGTGCCCGGCGTGGCGGGCACCTGGAAGGACCTCACGGACAACGTCAACTACATGGCCTCCAACCTCACCGCCCAGGTGCGCAACATCGCCGAGGTCACCATCGCCGTGGCCCGCGGCGACCTCTCCCGCAAGATCACGGTGGATGTGCGAGGCGAGATCCTCCAGCTCAAGGAAACCATCAACACCATGGTCGAGCAGTTGCGCTCCTTTGCCTCGGAAGTCACCCGGGTGGCGCGCGAAGTCGGCACGGAAGGCCGCTTGGGCGTGCAGGCCGTGGTGCCCGGCGTGGCCGGCACCTGGGCGGACCTCACCGACTCCGTCAACGCGATGGGATCGAACCTCACCGCCCAGGTGCGCAACATCGCCGAGGTCACCACCGCCGTGGCGCGCGGCGATCTCTCCCGCAAGATCACGGTGGATGTGAAGGGCGAGATCCTGGAATTGAAGAACACCATCAACATCATGGTGGACCAGCTCAACGCCTTCGCCGCCGAGGTCACGCGCGTGGCGCGCGAGGTCGGTACCGAGGGCAAGCTCGGCGGTCAGGCCGAGGTGCCTGGGGTCGCCGGCACCTGGAAGGACCTCACGGACAACGTCAACTACATGGCCTCCAACCTCACCGCCCAGGTACGCAACATCGTCGAAGTCACCACCGCCGTGGCCAACGGCGACCTCTCCCGCAAGATCACGGTGGATGTGCGAGGCGAGATCCTCCAGCTCAAGGAAACCATCAACACCATGGTCGAGCAGTTGCGCTCCTTTGCCTCGGAAGTCACCCGCGTGGCGCGCGAGGTCGGCACGGAAGGCCGCTTGGGCGTGCAGGCCGTGGTGCCCGGCGTGGCCGGCACCTGGGCGGACCTCACGGACTCCGTCAACGCGATGGGTGCCAACCTCACCGCCCAGGTCCGCAACATCGCCGAGGTCACCACCGCCGTCGCCCGCGGCGATCTCTCGCGCAAGATCACGGTGGACGTGAAGGGTGAGATCCTCGCGCTGAAGAACACCATCAACACCATGGTGGACCAGCTCAACGCCTTCGCCGCCGAGGTCACGCGCGTGGCGCGCGAGGTCGGCACCGAGGGCAAGCTCGGCGGTCAGGCCGAGGTGCCCGGGGTCGCCGGCACCTGGGCGGACCTCACCGACTCGGTCAACGTCATGGCCAACAACCTCACCGATCAGGTTCGCGGCATCGTAAAGGTCGTAACCGCCGTCGCCGAGGGCAACCTCCGTCAGAAGCTCACCGTGCAGGCCAAGGGCGAAGTCGCGGCGCTGGGCGAGACCATCAACGACATGACCGACACGCTCGCCACGTTCGCGGACCAGGTCACCAACGTCGCCCGCGAGGTCGGCGTCGAAGGCCGTCTGGGCGGCCAGGCCAACGTCCCGGGGGCCGCCGGCACCTGGAAGGACCTCACCGGCAACGTCAACCTCCTGGCGGCGAACCTCACCAGCCAGGTGCGCGCCATCGCGGAGGTCGCCACCGCCGTGACCAAGGGCGACCTCACCCGTTCCATCACGGTCGAAACCCGCGGCGAGGTCGCGGAGTTGAGGGACAACATCAACACGATGATCGATAACCTCCGGGTCACCACCGAGAGCAATCGGGAAAAGGACTGGCTGAAGACGAACATTGCAAAGTTCACCGGCATGCTCCAGGGCCAGCGCGATCTCATCACCGTCGGCCGGACGCTGCTCTCCGACCTGGTGCCGCTGGTCAACGCCCAGCAGGGCACCATCTACCAGATGGAGGATGGCGCGAAGCCCTCCCTGCGTTTGCTGGCCGGTTACGCCCAGCGGCCGGGCCAGCCCGAGCGCATCCCGGCGGGCGAAGGGCTCGTCGGCCAGTGCGCGGCGGAACGGCGGCGCATCCTCCTCGACCGCGTGCCCGCCCGTTACACGCAGATCCACTCCAGCCTCGGGAAATCCAAGCCGGCCAGCATCGTGGTGCTGCCCGTGCTCTTCGAAGGGGAGACCAAGGCCGTCATCGAGCTGGCTTCGCTGCATCCCTTCACCGCGACGCACCTCACCTTCCTCGAACAGCTCACGCAGAGCATCGGCGTCGTGCTCAATACCATCGAGGCGACGATGCGCACGGAAAATCTGCTGCAGCAATCCCAGCAACTCACCTCCGAGCTCCAGTCCCGCCAGACGGAGCTCCAGCAGACCAATGAGGAGCTGGAGCGCAAGGCCACTCAGCTTGCCGAGCGCAATGTCGAGGTCGAGCGCAAGAGCAAGGAGGTGGAGCAGGCCCGTCACGCCCTCGAGGAAAAGGCCTCCGAGCTGGCCCTCACCTCCAAATACAAATCCGAGTTCCTCGCCAACATGTCGCACGAGCTGCGCACGCCGCTCAACAGCATCCTCATCCTCGGGCAGGAGCTTGCGGAGAACGCCGGCGGCAACCTGAGCGGCAAGCAAGTGGACTTCGCCCGCAACATCCACTCCGCCGGCACCGACTTGCTGAACCTCATCAGTGACATCCTCGACCTGTCGAAGATCGAGTCCGGCACCGTCACCGTGGAGGCGGAGGAGATCCCCTTCGGGACCCTGCGCGACACTGTGGAGCGCAGCTTCCGCCACGTCGCCGAGTCGAACAACCTTCCCTTCCGATTGAACTTCGACCCGGCCCTGCCGCGCTCGCTGACGAGCGACCCGAAGCGCCTCCAGCAGATCCTGAAGAACCTGCTCTCCAACGCCTTCAAGTTCACCGCCCAGGGCCAGGTGACCCTGCACGTTTGCCCGGTGACCGAGGGCTGGACACCAGGCCACCGAGTCCTCAGCCACGCTCCGGCCGTGGTGGCGATGTCGGTGAGCGACACCGGCATCGGGATCCCGCCGGACAAGCAGCGCCTCGTGTTCGAGGCCTTCCAGCAGGCCGATGCCGGCACCGGCCGCAAGTATGGCGGCACCGGTCTCGGACTCGCCATCAGCCGCGAGCTGGCGACCTTGCTGGGCGGCGAGATCCGCATCGCCAGCACGCTCGGTGTAGGGACCACCTTCACCCTGTACTTGCCGGTGACCTATACCGGCCCGGCGGCGCCGAGGATTGCGCCCTCCACCGCACCAGCCACCGATGCCGCCTTGCGCGTGCTGCCGGTGGCGCGCGAGAAAGCCGTTCTTGACGACCGCGAGACCATCCAGCCCGGCGACCTCGTGCTGTTGATCGTGGAGGACGATCACCACTATGCGCGGGTGCTCCTCGGGCTGGCGCGCGATAAGGGATTCAAAGGCATCGTGAACGACCGCGGCCAGACGGCCTTAGCGCTCGCCCGCCAGTATCTGCCCACGGCCATCAGCCTGGACGTCTTCCTGCCCGACATGCTCGGCTGGACGGTGCTCGACCATCTGAAGCGCGATCCCGACACGCGGCACATCCCCGTGCAGATCATCACGGTGGAAGAAGAGCGCCCTCACGGCCTGGCCCACGGCGCCTTCGCCTACCTGGTCAAGCCGGCCACCACCGAGGCCCTGGAACAGAGCCTCGACCGCATCAAGACCTTCGCCGCGCCGCATCTCAAGCGCTTGCTGGTAGTCGAGGACAACGCCATCGAGCGCCAAGGCATCGTCGAATTGCTCGACCACACGGACATCGAGATCGCCGCCGTGGCCTCGGGCGCCGAGGCCCTCACCGCGCTCCGGGATCGGGCGTTCGATTGCTGCGTGCTCGACCTGCGGCTGCCCGACATGAGCGGCTTCGAACTGCTGGAGCAGGTACAGGGCGAGCCGAGCCTGCGCGACCTGCCGATCATCGTTTTCACCGGCAAGGACCTCACCGTTGAGGAGGAGAAACAGATCAAGGCGATGGCCCAGAGCATCGTGCTCAAGGATGTCCAGTCGCCCGACCGACTCTTGGACGAAACGGCGCTCTTCCTGCACCGCGTCGTCGCCGAGCTGCCCGAGCCCAAGCGCCAGATGCTGGAGCGGCTGCATGGCTCGAACGAGGCCTTGCACGGCCGCAAGGTGCTCGTGGTGGACGACGATGCCCGTAACATCTTCGCCTTGAGCACGGTGCTCGAGAACCAGGAGATGGACGTGCTGAGCGCCACCAACGGCCGTCAGGCTATCGATCTCGTCCAGAACACCCCGGACTTGCGGGCCGTGCTCATGGACATCATGATGCCCGAGATGGACGGCTACCAGACCATGCGCGAGATCCGCAAAGACCCGCGGTTCCGGCTCCTGCCGATCCTCGCCCTGACCGCCAAGGCGATGAAGGGCGATCGCGAAAAATGCCTCGCCGCCGGCGCCTCCGACTACATCGCCAAGCCCGTGAACACGGACCAGCTCCTCTCCCTGCTGCGGGTCTGGCTGCATCGGTGAGAAGAGGGTGCGATGGACGACCGCGCCAATATCCTGCTGGTGGACGACAAGCCACAAAACCTGGATGTGCTCGAGAGCATCCTGGATTCGCCGGCTTACCGGTTGATCCGTGCACAGAACGCCAACCAGGCGCTGGCGACGATCCTCGCCCACGACATCGCCGCCGTCGTGCTGGACGTCGAGATGCCGGAGATGAGCGGCTTGGAGCTCGCGCGGATCATCAAGGGCCGCAAGAAAACCCAACATATCCCGATCCTCTTCCTCACCGCCCAGTTTCGCGAGGACCAAGACATCCTCGAGGGCTACGGCGCGGGCGCCGTGGATTACCTCACCAAGCCCGTCAACGCGCAGATCCTCACATCCAAGGTGGCCGTCTTCGCGGACCTCTTCCGCAAGACCCAAGCGCTGACCGCGGCCAACCGCGCCTTGGAGATCGAGGTCACCGAGCGCAAGCAGGCGGAAGAAAGGATGGCCGCCGCGCTCCGGGACAAAGAGACCCTGCTGAAAGAGGTCCACCATCGGGTCAAGAACAACCTGCAGGTCATCTCCAGCCTCCTCGATCTGCAGTCCAGGCAGACCCAGGACGCCGGTGTCCGTGGGGTGCTGGCCGAGAGCCGGGGCCGGGTGCGGGTCATGGCCCTCATCCACCAGCTCCTGTACGAGCGGAAAAATTTCGCGCGGGTCGATCTGGGCCAGTACCTGGAGCGCTTGACGCAGATCGTGCTCAATGCGTATCCGGTGGATCCGCACCGGATTGGGTTGAAGCTTGACGCGGCGGAGGTCTACCTGGACCTGGAGCGGGCGATGCCCTGCGCTCTCCTCGTCAACGAGCTCGTGACCAACGCCATCAAACACGCCTTCCCCGGCGGCCGAGCGGGAGAGATCGGCTTGCGCTTGAAGGCGCACGGGGACCGGGAGGCGGTGCTCACCGTCCGGGACAACGGCGTGGGTCTGCCCGCGGGGCTGGATATCACCCAGGCGGCATCACTCGGCTTGCAGCTCGTGCCGCTGTTCGTGGACCAGATGCACGGGAGCTTGCGCGTCGAGCCGGGGCCGGGGGCCTGCTTCGAGCTGCGCTTCCCTACCAGCGGGGGATAAGAGATGGTGAACCCAACGAGCATCCTGATCGTCGAGGACGAGCGGGTCATTGCCTTTCACCTGAAGCACCAGCTCGAGGGGCTGGGCTACCGGGTGGCCGCGGTGAGCGCGAGCGGCGAGCAGGCGGTAGACAAGGTCGGCCAGCTCCGCCCGGACCTCGTGCTCATGGATATCCATCTGGAAGGGGCCCTGGACGGGATCGAGGCCGCCGGCCGGATCCACTCCAACTATCGCATCCCGGTGGTGTTCTTGACCGCCCACGCCGAGGACGAGACCTTGCAGCGCGCCCAGGCGAGCCTGCCCTTTGGGTATCTGGTCAAGCCGGTCGAGGCGCGCGAGCTGCACGCCACCCTCCAGGTGGCGCTCAGCCGCCGCGCGGCCGAGGTCGAGATCGAGGCCGAGGTCGAAAAAGGTAAGGAACGCCTGCAGCTCACCCTCGACGCGGCCGAGCTCGGGGTCTGGGAGCTGGACGCCGCCGCCGACTGCCTGACCACCAGGGGGCGCATCCAGGGCATTCTCGGGGCCGCCCCGGAGCCGATCGGAGAGTCTTGGGGCGCCTTCCTAGCGCGCGTACATCCCGACGATCGCGCGCGGGTCCAGGAGGCGATGGAACAGGCGGCGGCGTTCGGACAATCGCTGAACCTCGTGTTCCGAACCCTGCGGCCCGGGGGGGAGATCGGCTGGATCGAGGTCCATGCGAAGGCCTCTAGAGCGGCGCTGCCCGGCCAGGTGCGCGTGGTCGGGATCGCGAAGGACATCACGGAGCGGCGGGAGACCGAAGAGCGGCTGCGGCAGGCCGCAGCGGTCTTGGAGACGACGGCCGAGGGGATCTTCCTTATGGACCGCGAGCATCGCATCGTCTCGGTCAACCCGGCCTTCACGGCGATCACGGGGTATGGCCGGGACGATGCCGTGGGGCAGGACCCCGATCTGCTCCTGCATGCCCGGCGCCATAGCGATCAGTTCTACCCCAGGCTCGAAACCACCCCCGGCGGGCAGTGGCAGGGGGAGACCTATTGCCGGCACAAGAACGGTACGGTCCTCCCGGTCTGTGAGAACGTCAGCGTGGTCCGGGACGAGGAGGGCGCGGTGACCCACTACGTCGCCGCGTTGTCCGACATCAGCGCCATCCGGCGGGCCGAGGCTCAATTGAATCACCTTGCCCACCACGACCCCCTCACGGGGCTCCCCAATCGCCTGCTCTTCAACGACCGGCTCGATCATACGCTGGCACGGGCGCAGCGGGAGGCCGGGTGCTGCGCCATCCTCTTCTTCGACCTCGACGGCTTCAAGGTCATCAATGACACCCTCGGACATTCGAGCGGCGATCTGCTGCTCCAGACCATCGCCGCCAGGCTCAAGGGGGGCTTGCGTAGCAACGACACGGTGGCCCGGCTCGGGGGGGATGAGTTCGTCGTGGTCCTCGACCACATCGCCCAGCCCCCGGACGCCGCGCGCATCGCGAGCAAGCTCCTCGAGGCACTGGCCGTGCCCGTGGAGCTCGGGGGGGAGCGGGTCGCCGTCTCCGCGAGCGTGGGCCTCTCCGTCTACCCCGACAACGGCCGCGATCGGGAGGCGCTGCTCAAGGCCGCGGATACGGCCATGTACAGCGCCAAGTCGCAAGGGCGCAGCCGCTACTGTTTCTATACCGAGGAGTTGGCGAGGCGGGCCGCCGAACGCCTGAGCACCGAACAAGGACTCCGGCGCGCACTCGAGAGCGAAGGCCTCGTGCTCTACTATCAGCCGCAGGTGGCGCTCCGCGATGGCACCCTCACCGGGGTCGAGGCGCTGGTGCGCTGGCGGCATCCCCAGGAGGGGATCATCGCCCCGGGGCGTTTCATCGCGATCGCCGAGGAGAGCGGGGTCATCGAGCCGCTCGGCCGCTGGGTGCTGTTCAGCGCCTGCGCGCAGGCCGCGGAGCGGCTGCGCGCCGGAGAGCCGCCGTTCCATCTCTCCGTCAACGTCTCGGCCCGGCAGCTCGCCGGCGACCACTTCGAGGACACCGTGCGGGATGCGCTCGCCGAGACCGGCTTCCGGGCCTCCCAACTCGAGCTCGAGATCACCGAAAGCACCTTGCAGGTCATCGAGCACAGCCGGAGATTGCTCGGTGCCCTCAAGGCCCTGGGGGTCTCGATCGCGATCGATGACTTCGGGACGGGCTACTCCTCGCTCAGCGTCATCAGACACCTGCCCATCGACCGGCTCAAGATCGACCAGTCCTTCGTGCACGACATCCCGGGCGACGCCGACGACGTGGCGATCGTCGAGTCCATCATCAGCTTGAGCCGTACGCTGGGGCTCCGCGTCACTGCCGAAGGGGTGGAGACCGAGGCCCAGCTTGCGGTCCTGCGCCGCTTGGGCTGCCAGGAGGGCCAGGGCTATCTTTTCAGCCGGCCCCTGCCCCTGCCTGAGCTGCAACGGCTCTTGAGCGGTGAACGGCCGTGGGCGCAGCTTCCGTGGGGGTGACGTGGGTGCCGCCAACAGGCACGGTGCTGCCGGGCTAGCGAGCTGTCAGGCCTGCGAGTGCTCGCGGCCTGGAATCGGGGACTTTTCGGGCGCTTCATCGGCATAGCGCACCAGCCGCGAGTATAGCCCCCTGAGATCGGACCGATCGTCCCGACCGTTTCGTTACCCAGGACCACGGGCCCGAAGAGGGTGACATGGCCCGATTCGGAGCGCCCGCCGTCCCGGCGCGATCACAGCCGCCGGGCCTCGATCGCTACCGAACCGAGGCCCCCGTCACCGGCAGCGACATCCGAGCCCGTGGTGCGGGATCGGAGCGGTGACGAGGGCCAGCCTTGCAAATCGCTGGCTCCCGATCGGCGGTACGCATGGGCGAGCGCCCGCGCCTCGCTACACGCTTGGCGAGCCTCAGGAGCTTCGAGTTCAGCTGGATGCCGGTCTCCTTGGCGGCACCGATATTGACCTCACTGCCAGGACGGCGGCCGCGCTCGGCACAGCACTCCGCGATCCACGGATAGTCGCCTCGCTAGCGAATATCGAACGGCATACCGATCGACCTCTGACATCGAGCGCCGCCGGTGTCGCCGGCACGCGCTCGACATCGCCTGATCATACGCCGCGTCGCGCGCCGGCACACTCTTGGATCCCGCACGAGGGCGAGGCGGGCCCATTGCGGTCCACGGCGCCTCGCGCGCCGTGGACCGTCGAGCGCGATCTGGGGTAAGCTACCGGCCATCCGATCGGAGGAAATCCAGCGTCATGCCAATCTCAGAAACGCCCCACGTCGACCGAATGGCGAGCCGGGCTCGGCGCGCGCCTTTCCGGACCGTTGTGACAGTCGTCATGCTCGCGGGCACGGCGGCAGAGGCACAGGCCCCGCGGCCGCCTATCGATTCGGAGCACACCCCATCGGGGATCGGCATGCAGGCCGGGAGCGCACTGGCGACCATCGCCTATTTCCCCTTCAAAGCGGTCACGGCGATCGGCGGCGTCGTCGTGGGCGGCCTCGGCTACCTGTTCTCGGGAGGCAGCAAGTCGGCCGCGAACGCCGTGTGGGTGCCGAGCGTGTACGGCACCTACATCATCACGCCCGACCACCTCGCGGGACGTAAACCCGTACAGTTCTTCGGCAAGGCCCAGAGCCAGCCCGCGACATCCGGCCCGCGCCCGGCACGCTGAGCTAGCGCCGCCCGCATGGCTGCACGGCCTTGGAGCCGTGTATCGGGCGATCAGCCTTTCAGCGGTCGGCGGGAGGGAATCCCGAGCGGTGGGAGGTGCGGTTTTTCGGGCTCTTCGGCGTCTCCAACCTCCACCCCGCAAGATGGTAGGATGCCGCCCATGCTGCTGATGATCGACAATTACGACTCGTTCACCTACAACCTGGTGCAGTACCTGGGTGAGCTCGGCGCGGATGTGCGGGTCTACCGCAACGATCGGATCGGACTTGCGGAGATCACGGCGCTCGGCCCGGAGCACATCGTCATCTCGCCCGGGCCCTGCACGCCGAACGAGGCCGGGATATCGGTGCACGTCATCGAGCATTTCAGCGGAAGGGTCCCGATCCTGGGCGTATGCCTCGGGCATCAGGCCATCGGCCAGGCCTTCGGCGGTCGGGTAGTCCACGCCGGCGCCGTCATGCACGGTAAGACCTCCCCTATCCATCATCACGGCGCGGGTGTGTTTCACGGCCTTGCCGATCCCTTCCAGGCGACCCGCTATCATTCGCTGGTCATCGACCGTGAGGGCCTACCGGATTGCCTGGAGATCACCGCATGGACCGAGACGCCGCGGGGCGAGATGGACGAGATCATGGGCGTCCGGCACCGCCACCTGCGGGTGGCCGGGGTGCAGTTCCACCCCGAGTCGATCATGACCGAGCACGGTCACGCACTCCTGCGCAACTTTCTCCTACACGCCTGACGAGGGCCGTGCCGTGCGCGTGGCCCGCAAGGCGAGTCCGATGGATATCCGTTTCGCGCTCTCCCGCCTCTCACAGGGACAGTCGCTGAGCCACGAGGAGATGAGCCGGGCCATGGAGGCGATCATGGGCGGTCAGGTCGCAGCGGCGCAGTTGGCCGGATTCCTCATGGGCTTGAGCGCCAAGGGCGAGACCGCCACCGAGATCACCGCGGCCGCGGAGGTCATGCGGGGTTTATCGATTCCGGTCGAGGCCCCCTCGCAACACCTCGTGGACACCTGCGGGACGGGCGGTGATGGCGCCGCTACCTTCAACATCTCGACGACCGCGGCGTTCGTCGTCGCGGCCTCGGGGGGGCGGGTCGCCAAGCACGGCAACCGTTCGGTCTCCAGCCGCTCGGGGAGTGCCGATGTCCTGGAGGCGGCGGGCGTAAACCTCGATCTCCGCCCCGAGCAGGTCGGGTGGTGCATCGAGCGGCTCGGCATCGGCTTCCTGTTCGCGCCCCGCCACCACCTGGCCATGCAGCACGTCGGCGCGGTACGGCGCGAGCTCGGCGTGCGTACCGTGTTCAACCTGCTCGGCCCCCTGGCCAATCCGGCCCGCGCCGCGTGCCAGCTCCTCGGCGTGTACGGTCCGGAATGGGTGCCGCGCATCGCCACGGTCCTGCGTAACCTCCGCAGCGAGCACGCCCTGGTGGTACACGGGGAGGATGGGCTGGACGAGATCAGCATCGGTGCCCCGACCCGGATCGCCGAGCTGCGTGACGGCGAGATCCGGAGCTACCGGCTGGCGCCCGAAGACCTCGGGCTGGCGCGCGCCGCGCCCGGCGCCCTCACGTGTCAAAACCCGGCAGAGAGCCTGGCCATGATGCAGACGGTCCTCGACGACGTCCCGGGGCCCGCCCGCGACGTGGTGCTGCTCAATGCCGGCGCCGCCCTGTATGTCGCGGGTGTCGCCCACGACCTCGCCGAGGGCCTGGCACGCGCCCGCGAGGGGCTGGCCCAGGGTCGGGCGCGGGGCAAGCTCGAAGCGCTGGTGGCCATGACGCAAGCATTCGCATCCCGCGACGTCCCGGGCGCCGCCGAAGCGCCGCGCTAGCCCGGACTTCTCGCCACTGCCCGTCGCGAGGCCGCCGAGGCGACGGTCTGGCGGGCTTTCTTCTCACAAAAAGCTTGTATAAGTAAGCCCAACGTGCTAGCCTGCCAATCACTTGAAGTGTCCTCTAGACCGGGCGTTTGATGACCCCTTTCCTGGAAGCGTTTCCAATCACCGCTCCCTCGCCGAGGCAGCCCCCGCAAGTGAGAAAAAATAACATCTACCTAGAGACTTACCAGAAAGGAGATAACCATGTACAGGCAGAGAGACAATCACAGGCGGTATCAGGTCAGACGATCGGATACCCATCATCCCGTTGAAAGCTGGGAGTTACAGCGCGTGGTGGTGCGGGATAAGAGTTCGTTCAACTTCGCGCCCCTGGTCTATGCCACGAATAAGGAGGCACTGGAGGCGGGTGACAGATGGGTGCGTGCCGGTAATTAGGAGCGCCTGAGAGGGTAGACGCAAAACCGTTTTGGTGGTGCAGGCGACCATAGGTCATGGGCACGTCGCGCACGCCTTGGGAGAGGCCGATGATGAAGAGCGCGCCGACGGCTGATGTGTCTCGCACCGGCAAGCCCGCGCCAACGGCTTCCCTTATCTGAGGTTGAGGTCGCGATCCAAAAGGAGTCGACACTATGGGCGTCAAATATCTGTTGTTTACGGGTGAGCGCGTGCTGGGGTGGACTCACCAACAGCGAGGTTCGGCAGGGATCCATGTTGAATATGGTCTAAGGGATGCGAAGGGTCTGTTACATACCTCAGGTATCGCCCGGTTAGAGCGGGCGAGCCGCTACCCCAAAACTCACGTCGAAGAGCTTCCGTACTGGGATTCCTAAGGCGCCGCGTGCCAGGAGTGCCGCGGGGCTTGGATGCCTAGCCATGATGTTTCAAACCTATGGAGTCGAGTGAGAACCCTGGGCAAGGAAACGCCGCCAGCGTACTGGCTTTCTTGCGGCAGAACCGCCTACCTGGCGCCATGCGGCTGACGGCCGAGCAAATCGAAGATCAAGTACAAGCAGAGC
>JBOIDT010000070.1:0-15339 GCA_050740755.1 Gammaproteobacteria bacterium | reverse complement strand
GGCATCGCTCCCAACGCGCCATCCGCCCGCTCCCCTATCCGCGCTGTCTTCGAGAGGCTTCAAACCCTCATCGACCAAGCCTGTCAGGAGGCACAACTCGCCGCCGGATAAACTTGACTCATTTGCACCATAGTTCATGATGCAAGTACTCTAGTGCCGTCCGGGCGGGAACCGACCGATTGGAAGCCGATGAGCAGGATCGGAGCCGGCGTCCGGGAGATCCGGCTGCATCGAGGTGGCGAGCATCGGATGATCTACGTGGCCCGGTTCGAGGAGGCGATATACGTGCTTCACGCGTTTGAGAAGAAGACCGAGAAAATTTCGAAGCGGGGCATCGAGCTAGCGAAAACGCGATTGAGTGACATCAAGGAGCAGAGGACACGGCGGCACCCACACGGTGTTTCCGCCCGACGGGAGTGGCCGATCGATGGCGACGCCCGGCGCGCCGGGTGGCAACGTGCGAAGCGTGCTTGGGTCCTGGTGCTTGCGGCACTAGCCCAGCCGGCACATGCGGACGAAGGGCAGATCGTCCTCAAGGCCGGGACCGGTAGGGAGCAGGTCACGAGCCACTGCCAGACCTGCCACAGCCTCGACTACATCGAGATGAACGCCGGCTTCCTGGACCGCGCCGGCTGGGAGAAGAGCGTTAACAAGATGATCGACGTGATGCACGCCCCCATCCCCAAGGACCGAGTACCGGCGATCGTCGAGTACCTGACCGGGAGCTACGGCCGCTGACATCTGCGAGGGCCTGCCTGAGCCCGTGCGCGTCGAGTGACCCTCACAGGCGCGGCGGGGTGCGTCGTGCCCTAGTCCCCTTCCACGACGTGCTTGAGGCGCCTCAAGGCGTCGGCCGATTCGGCCTGTATGCGGTTGCGTAGGGTGAGGAAATCACCGATGCCATCCATGAGGGCCGGTACGTTATAGGAGAGCTCACGCTTCACGCGGGCGCCGCCGGGGGCCGCCAGGAACCCATAGATCAGCGTAGCCGTTCCGCCATCCGGGCACACCCCGCTCAGCACCCAGCGGTGGGGCGGGCGGAGCTCCCGTACCGTCCAGGTGATCCGGCCGCGCTTCCCGGCGACCAGGAATTCCTCCGTAAACGAATCGCCGAGTGCGGGAGGGGGGGTACCCGCTATGGTGGGTGATCCCGTCCAGTGCCACTGTGATTGGCGACAGGCGCGGATCACGAACTCGAAGACCCGCTCCAGCGGCTGGTTAATGACGACGCTCGTACGGATGTTCGGCATGGCCCGTCGTTCTTTCGGATCCCGGAGCCGCTGTTTGAGCCTCGCCTCAGACGGCGGATTGTCCTAAGGGCGGGGCAGCTGGCCCGGACAAATGGCTACAACAGGGCACGCGCGCCGGCCTCCGCGATCTGACCGTCTTCCGAGGACTTCACGCCGCTGACACCGATGGCGCCCACGATCTCGTTTTCGTAAACGAGCGGCACGCCACCTTCGATCGGCAGCATCCCGGGCATAGCCAGAAAGCCATAACGGCCGCTCGCGACCGTTTCCTCCCAGACCCTGGTAGGCCGCCGGAACATGAGTGCCGCGCGTGCCTTGGTAATGGCCACCTCGATGCTGCCGAGCTGCACGCGCTCGCGCTGGAGGTACATGAGATGGCCGCCGTCGTCCACCACGGCGAGGGCCACGTTCCAGCCGTTCTGCTCGGCCTCGGTCTCCGCTGCGGCGACTACGCGCTTGACGTCATCGAGGCTGAGGATCTTTTTGTTGTACATGGTCCCTCTCGGCATCGAGCCCGGTTCGGTGGCGCGCGTGCCATTCTACGCCATAGGAAAGTGCGGGACGATCTCGCAGTGCCGCAAATGAAGAGCCCGGCTTTCGGCCGGGCTCTTGGGGGCGCGGGACGCTTGCGGGTCCCTGCGGATCGGGCGCTTCGATGGCTACGGACCGCCCGGAGCCTCAATCTCGAACTTACCCAGGGTACTCGCTCGCAGGTTGCCTTCCCCTCCACCACCTTCGCCGCTTCTCCTTCCGTCCTTGCTTATTGAAACCACATAGTGGTGCTCACCCGCGACCCAGAAGCACCCCGGGACCACCTCGATGGTGTAGATCCCGGCACCGACGTTGGTGAACGCACTGGGCGTCACGGGGCATCCACCCGGCGGCACGTTGAAGCCGCTCACGAGGCTCCAGCCTCTAGGCAGGACGTTATTGCCGTTCGGTGCGAAGCCGGTTGCGGGTCTGCCGTCGGGCTTGGTCACGACCACGCTCAACTTCGCCGGCAGCACGTTGCCGTGCACCGCGAGACCGGCATTGCCCTCGGTCTGGAGCGTCGCTCCGACCGGACCGCCCGCCACTGCCGTCAGGGGTGCGAACACCAGGCCCCCGGACAGCAGCGCCACGCACATCCTACCCATATCATTCCTAGCCTTCATCATTGAATCTCCGTAAAGTGAACCGAAACCCTCTCCGCGCCCGCCGTTAGCGGCGGCTGGTGCCAGGCAGTTGACCGGCTGTATCGATGTGTATGGGGACGGGGGCCTAGATATCCGGCTGCACGATGAGGGTCTCGGTGCCGAGGCTCGTCTCGATGCGTCGGGCGCCCGCTTCGGCCTCCGCGTGAGTGACGTATGGGCCGGCCAAGACCCGGTGGTAACCACTATTGGCCACCGGCCGGGCCGGGATCGGGGGGCCCATATGCCCGAGCATGCGCGACACGCGGTGCGCGGCCTCGGGGCTCCGGTAGCTCCCGGCCTGGACATACCACTGGCCGTTGCCGGCGGTTGCGACACCCGACTGAGCGCCGGCCGGGGCCTCTCGGGCCGAGACGGGCAAGGACGCGACCAGGTCCTCGATCGCGGGTTGTCCCGGTTCGACGGGGACCGGCAAGCCCCGCCCGAGCTTGGCGATGGACTCCGCACGGACCCAGTCGATGCGCTCGACACCCGCGTTACCGGCGGCCTTCGTGAGCACGCGCTGTAGGGCATCCGGCGGGACCTTGGTACCCGCCAGCGGCGCATGGGCCTCGAGGTGCAGGACGCCGCCATCCCAGGCGGCCAGGTACGGTTGCTCGACGATCCGCACCGGGGTGCCGACCGCGACCTTCTCGAAGAGCGACTCGATGTCCTCGGGGAAGAGTTGAATGCAGCCGTGACTGACCCGCATGCCTATCCCGCCGGGCTTGTTGGTGCCATGGATCAGGTAGCTCGGCAGGGCCAGCCGCAGGGCGTGGCGCCCGAGGGGGTTGTCGGGTCCTGGGGGTACGACCGCCGGCAGCGGATCGCCCGCCGCCGCGTGCTCGCGGCGGATCGATTCGGGCACGCGCCAGGGGGGGTTGACGGCCTTTTCGGTCACCCGGGTCATTCCCATGGGGGTCGGCCATTCCTCGCGCCCGATCCCGATCGGGTGGGTGATGACGACTCGCGATCCGCCCGGACCGGGCTTGGGGTAGTAGAAGAGCCGCAGCGCCGCCAGGTTGAGTACGATGCCCTCGCGCGGGGCGCGGGGGAGGATGTAACGGGTGGGCAAGAGGACGCGGGCGCCCGGCCGCGGCAGCCAGGGATCGACGGCGGGGTTGGCGGCCCGGATCTCTTCATACCCGAGGTCGTAACGACGCGCGATATCGACGAGGGTATCCTCCTCGCTGGCGGTAATGACATACAGTGCCCCGACCACGCCGGTGTCCTCCGACAGGGCGAAGGTATCGGTGCGCGGTGCGGGGTCGGCCAGCACTACCGGCTCGGCCTCGCGCGCCAGCGACGGTGGGCGTGGTGCGACGCGCTCGCCGCTCAGCCATTCGTCGACCTGGACCGGTCGAAGTCCCTGGCATCCGCTCAAACCGGAAACCAGTAGAATGAGCCCGGCGATGTGGGCCCGATGGAGCGCTGCCGATTGCGATGTGTTCATGCGATCCTCACCACGCGCCGCACCGCGAGGTGGCTTGATGCTTATTGTAACCTATATGGCTAAGTGATTGGGAGATCTGGGCAAAGTGTTCGAGTTGATCAAGGCGGGCGGATGGGTGATGGTGCCGATTATCCTGTGCTCCGTGGTGGCGTTCGCGATCGTGCTGGAGCGCCTGTGGAGCCTCCAAACCAGGCGCGTGGCGCCGCCGAACCTGGTGGCCCAGGTGTGGCAGTGGTTCAAGAACGGCCACCTGGATCACAAGCGCATCCAGACACTGCGCGCCGGCTCGCCGCTGGGGCGTATCCTGGCCGCAGGGATCGCCAGCCACAACCGCACGCTCATGAAGGAGGACATCGAAGACGTGGGGCGCCACGTCGTCCATGAGCTCGAGCGCTATCTCAATACCCTGGGGACCATTGCGGCGGTGAGCCCCCTGCTGGGGTTGCTCGGTACGGTGACCGGGATGATCCGGGCCTTCTCGGCCATGAGCTCCCAGGGGGTCAGCGATCCGGCCGTGGTGTCGGGGGGCATCGCCGAGGCGCTCATCACCACCGCCGCCGGGCTCATGGTCGCGATCCCCGCCCTCATGGCCCATCGCTATCTGCGCGGGCGCATCGATAGCCTGGTCATCGCCATTGAGCAAGAGGCCTTCCGGCTCGTGGAAGTGATCCACGGCGAGCGTGACGACGAAGCGGTCTCTCCGGCGCGCGCCGTGCGATGAACCTGCGCCCGCGGCGCCAGGACGATGTCGAGATCAACCTGATCTCGCTCATCGATGTGTTGCTGTTCCTGGTGATCTTCTTCATGGTGTCGACGACCTTCGTGGAGAAATCCGAGATCGCCCTGACGCTCCCCGAGGCCACCACCCACGCCCCGCCCGCCGCGGAGAAGCAGATCGAAGTCACCATCGCCGCGCATGGCGGCTATTACGTGAACGGCAACGCGCTCGCCGACACCGGCCTCGCGAGCGTGGAACGAGCCATCGCGGAGGCCGCCAAGCCCTTGCGGGACCCCGTCGTCATCATCAACGCCGATGCCAAGGCCACGCACCAATCGGTGGTCACCGCCCTGGACGCCGCGCGTCGCCTGGGGCTCCTGCGCGTGACCTTCGCGACGGAGGCGTCGGGGCAGCCTTAGCCCGGATTTGTCGCCGCCAGGCGTTCCTCGATGGCGGCATAGAAGTTGAGCAGATGGCGGGTGTTGGCGGCGAGATCGCCGCGTCCGATCCGGGAGCTCGAACGCATCCCCAAGGTGCTGCCACCCTCCGCGGGCTCGACGCAGACCACGACGTCGTCCTTGAAACGCCACAAGGCGCTCTCGACCACGGCCGTGAGGCGGAGGCCCGCCGGGTCTTCGGAGGCGATCTTCCAGCCCAGGCCCCCGATGGCCTCGTGTGCCGCCGCATACAACCGATCGGGCGGCAGTGGGTAGAAGTGCGGCCGCAGCTCCGGAAACGGGTGATCGGGTCGGGTCGCCGCCACGTGGGTGCCGAGGTAGGCGACGAGGCGGGCCCATAATCCCGGGGGGTCCATCATCGGCGGGCGGTTCGCGATCAACCCCCCGCCGATCAGCCCCAGGACGAGGATGGCCAAGGATAGTATGGATATAATCGAAAAAGAAACGGTCAACATAGCGAGCCTGCGTGACAAGGCGAGATCCCTCCGGCCCGTATCACGATCCTATAATTCCCATGATGGCAGCCTACGGCGACGAGGGGCCGTGCCCCTCGATCCCCGCACAGGCCCGACCGATCGGCGACATGGCGGGGGACGACGGTCTAGGGCACAGCATGAGCGGTTTCCTTCACTCCGGCAGGTACTTGATGAAACATTTGGTATTGTATGCCAGTCTGATATCCGGAGGTGGCGCGATGGCGTGGGATGGCACGGGGTACAAACAACCGACACCGGACGAGATCCGGGCGCGGCTCACCGCGGAGCAGTTCCGGGTCACGCAGGAGGAGGGGACCGAGCCGGCGTTCCAGAACCCCTACTGGGACAACAAGAGGCCGGGGATCTACGTCGATGTCGTTTCCGGCGAGCCCCTGTTCAGCTCGCTTGATAAATACGACTCGGGTACCGGCTGGCCGAGCTTCTCGCGCCCGCTGGTGTTGGGCAACGTGGCCGAGCATCAGGATCGATCCTGGTTCATGGCGCGCACCGAGGTCCGCAGCAAGCACGCCGATTCCCATCTCGGCCATGTCTTCGACGACGGGCCGGCACCGACCGGCAAGCGCTATTGCATGAACTCGGCCGCGCTTCGCTTCATCCCCAAGGAGGACCTGGAGAAGGAAGGCTATGGCGAATACGCCGGTCTGTTCCGTGCCGACGACGATCGACAGGCGCCCTGATTCCATCGCTCTCCTTACTGTCCGCTCCTATCGGCGCGTGGCTTCTCCGAGGGCCTCCCGCAACGGGGCGAGCCGTTGCCGCCCGACCGGGATCTCCTCGGCCGTGCCGGTGAGGGCGACCTTGTAGGCCTCGTCGCCCGGCCGGGGCTTCAGGGCGCGCACCCGCGCCAGGTTGATCAGAAAGCTCTTGTGGACGCGAAAGAAGCCGTTCGGCATCAGCAGAGCCTCCAGCTCGCCGAGCGTCTGCCGTACCCCATCCAGGACCTCGTTGCCGACGAGGTGAACAGAGACGGTACCGCTGGGATTGGCCTGGATGTAGATGACCTCATGGTGGAACACGAAGGCCGTGACCCGCTCGGTTTCGCCGAACCTGTTTTTTGCGGAATAGGGTAGGGCAAGGCGTGGGGCGGGCCGAGACGCGGCGGCGAGGGTCTTGCGCACACGTTGCAGTGCTTCGGACAATCGCGTGTCGTTTATCGGCTTGACCAGGAAATGATCGGGTTCGCAGTCGTAGGCGGCGAGCGCGTGCTCGGGGTGAGCGGTGACGAAGACGACGCGCGGCGGCCGTGGTAGGCGTTTGAGCCTGCGGCCGAGGTCCAAACCGGAACTGTCCCCCGCCATCTGTATATCCAGGAAAACCAGGTTCGGCCTGGTGTCCTCCATGAGCCTCCAGGCCGCGCTCGTCTGGCCGGCCGCGCCGATCACCTCCACGTCGGGGTGCAGGGACAGGAGAAAGATCAACTCCTCGCGATTTAGCGGTTCATCGTCGATTACCGCGACGCGCAGTTTCTCTACCATGGTTCGTTGCGCTTCGGTACGGTCAGCATGACATCGGTCCCCGCGCCCGGACGGTTGCTGACCGCCAGTCCGGCGTGGCTGCCGAAGACGAGCGCCAGAACCTGCGCGAGTTGAAACAGCGCGGTGCCGGAACCGCGCTCGGATCTGAGCGGCCGTCGGCCGAGATCCGCCAGGCGTTCCGGGGGGATGCCGCGGCCGTTGTCGCTAACCCTCAGGATCAACACATCGCCCTTTTCCTCGGCGCTGACCGTCAGCTCGAACGGTTTCGCGGGCCCGGGAAAGCCATGAGTGAGGGCATTTTCGACCAGGGTCTGCAGGCTCTGCGGAGGGATGTGGCAGGCGTGCAGGTGGGCGGAGACATCCTCCCGGAACTCGAGGGCGTCGGCGAAACGCAGGGCTTGAAAATCCACGTAGCGTCGTAATTGGGTGAGCGCCTCCCCGAGCAGGATGGAGTTAGCGCCGGCGTATTCGCGGGTGGCGCTGAAGAATTCTCCGAGCTTCACCAGGTAGGCGCGGGCCCGTTCGGGGTCGAGGCGGATCAGCGCCTTGATGGCGTTCAAGGTGTTGTTCAGGAAATGCGGCTCGATCCGTGCCTGCAGGGCGCGTAATTCGGCCTGACGGGCGAGGTGCTCGAGGCGGTCACGGTCGAGATCGCGGAACACTGCGAGAAACACAAACCCGCCCAGGGCGTTCACCGCCAGCGTGGGCAGGGTGGTGACCGCCACCAGACCCACCGCTGCCGGCCACGGACGTACGATGACCAGGATCAAGGCCTTTTGTATGGCCGCGCCGACGATACCCGCCACCGCGGCCCCCCTCGGAGCGGCGGCCCACTTCGGCCAAGAATGACGTGCCAATCCCGCCAGGAGGCCCACCAGCGGGCTGCAGAGCCCGCAGGCCAGAGCGCTGAAGCCGCCGAGCAGATAGCGTTCACCGCCCGCCAGGAGACCGGCGCCGAGGCCGCTCCAGGGCCCGCCGATCAAACCCGCGACGATGACGATCAGGTCCCGGAAATTGATGACGGCCTCCGATCCCTGCAACCCGGTCGCGAACGATAAGGGCCAGTCCGCGATCCGGCCGCCGCGCGCCATGTCCACCACGATGCCGCTATGGGTGCCGACCATGGCGAGGAGCCCGAATACCGTGATCACGCGTAGCCGGCAGCGCCAGTCGATATCCGCCCCGCGCAACGCCCGGCGTAGCCATTCGATCCGGATGCAGACGAACGCCGCCGTCACCACCACGCACACCCGTTGCAGCAACTGGGCACTGTAGTCGAGCCAAAGAAACACCGGATCCAGGCTGTCCATCGTGCCATAGTAGCAGGCCTCGCGGCCGCCGGCCCGGCGTATCACCGGCTGCCTCCCGCCGTTCACGGGCGCTTTCCGGCAGGATCGCCGCTATCGTCTGTTAGCGCTTCGGGAAGACGCTAGCATGGGGGCCGAGCCATCGCTGTGAACCGTACGTCGCGGCGAAACGGACTCCGGGCGATATGCGGCCATGCGCGGCGTATCGGCGATGGCGATGGCCGGAGGTCCAAGCAGACGGTTTCGGAGGCGCCCATGTCTCTTTCAACTAGTGTCATTCCGTTGATCCTACTATGCATCCTTGGACGAATCGTATACCAGTACTTCAGTCACAAGATCTGTATCAAGCGGCGCAAGGCCTATATCGATGCCTTCCTCCTTCCGAACAGAGTCGCGCGCAAACTCAAGGAGAGGTATCCGCACCTGGACGAGCGCGACATCAGCGATGTTTTCCGCGAGTTGAAGGAGTACTTCCACATCATCCGCGAAAGCAAAGAAAATGGCAACGAAGCGTTCCTATCCATGCCTTCGCAGATAGGCGATGAGGCCTGGCATGAATTCATTCTTTGCACCCGTGAATACGCCGAGTTCTGTCAGCGGGCCTTTGGTCGTTTCCTGCACCATACACCCGCCGAGTCGATGAGAAGCCCCGCGCAGATGCAGGAAGGATTGGAGCGTACCTGGCGTGTGGCTTGTAACCGCGAAGGCATCAAACCAAGCGATCCGGCGGCATTACCCGGATTGTTTGCCCTGGATGCCCTGCTCGAGATCCCCGATGGCCATCACTATGTACTGGATCCTGACGCCCGGACGGGAAGGACACGCGCAGCCGTCGCCCCCGGTTCGGCGGTGACGCTCGACAATGAAAGAAGACATCAGATCTCTTATTACGGCTGCGGCGGTACCGGATGTGGCGGCTGTGGGGGCGGGTGTGGTGGCTAGTGAGCACCATGCCACCCACCGCGCTCTCAGCCGAACAGTTCCCTGAGCTTCGCTCCCGGATCGGGCGCGGTCATGAACGATTCGCCGACCAGAAAGGCATTCACACCGTGACGCCGTAAGCGCGCGACCTCCTCGGGCGTGCGGATCCCGCTTTCGGTCACGACGGTACGATCGGGAAAGACATCGACCAGGAGGTCCAAGGTCGTCTGGATGTCGGTTTGGAAGGTGCGGAGATCACGGTTGTTGATGCCGACGAGCGGGGTGCGCAGCATGAGCGCCCGCTCCAGCTCCTCGCGGTCGTGGACCTCGGGCAGGACGTCCATGCCGAGCGTCTGGGCTAGGCCCGCGAGTTCCTGGAGGCGAGCGTCCGAGAGGCCCGCCACGATGAGGAGCACACAGTCCGCCCCGAAAAGGCGCGATTCGTAGATCTGGTAGGGGTCGATCGTGAAGTCCTTGCGTAGGACCGGCAAGGCGCAAGCGGCACGGGCCTCCCCGAGGTGCGCGTCGGCCCCTTGGAAATACCGGACATCGGTCAGGACCGAGAGGCAGGTGGCCCCGGCCCCGGCGTAGGCACGCGCCAGAGACGCCGGCTCATAGTCCACGCGCATCACGCCCCGGCTCGGAGAGGCTTTCTTGCATTCGGCGATAACAGCGGGCCGGCCTTCCCTGACCCGTCGAGCGATGGCCGCGGCGAAGCCGCGCGGCGGCGACGCCGAGGTGGCCAGGGCCTTGACCTCGGCGAGCGACGTTCGCGCCTGTCGCGCGGCTACCTCGTGTGCTTTATGCGTCAGGATCTCCTGCAGGACGTCGTGCTCGGGCATGGGATACTCGGTCGGGTGTAGCGCGCGAGGAGATGAGAACACAATCGCCAAGCGGGTTCAAACCACTCGCAAAGCGGGCGTGTCTGATCGACGGCCAAAGACGTCATAGTCTCCGGCCTCCTCGACCAGCACCCGGCAGCGGTCTCCCGCACGCAGGCCGTTCGGATCCCGGAGGTAGACCTTACCGTCGATCTCGGGGGCGTCGGCGAAACTGCGGGCCGTTGCCTGACCGTCTGCCACCTCGTCCACCAATACCTCCATCCGTCGCCCGATCCTGGCGCGCAGGCGCTCGCGGCTGATCCGAAGTTGGGTCTGCATGAGGCGGTGGAAACGCGCCTCTTTGACATCCGGGGGAACGGGATCGGGCAGGTCGTTGGCCTTCGCCCCGTCCACGGGGGAGTACCGAAAGCAACCCACGCGGTCGAGTTGCGCGGCCGACAGAAAATCGATGAGGACCTCGAAATCAGTCTCGGTCTCTCCGGGGAAACCGACGATGAAGGTACTGCGCAGCGCGATCTCCGGGCACACCGCGCGCCACGCCTCGATGCGTCGGAGCGTGTCCTCGGCCGCGGCGGGGCGGCGCATGCGCTTGAGGATCCGGGGGCTCCCGTGCTGGAACGGTATGTCGAGATACGGCAGGATCGATCCCTCGGCCATGAGCGGGATGAGATCATCGACATGGGGATAGGGATAGACGTAGTGCAGGCGCACCCACACGCCCAGCTCGCCCAGGCCGCGCGCCAGATCGTAGACGTGGCTCCGCCAGGTACGGCCGTGCCATTCGTCCGTGCGATGGTGCAGATCGACTCCGTAGGCGCTGGTGTCCTGCGAGATCACCAGAAGCTCCTGGACCCCTGCGGCCACCAGGCGCTCGGCCTCGTGGAGCACCTCGCCGATCGGGCGGCTCTGTAGCCGGCCCCGCAGCGCGGGGATGATGCAGAAGCTGCAGCGATGGTTGCAGCCCTCGGATATCTTGAGGTAGGCGTAGTGGCGCGGCGTCAGCTTCACGCCCTGGGGCGGGAGGAGGTCCAGGAACGGATCATGGCGGGGCGGGAGAAAGCGATGCACCGCGCCCACCAATTCCTCGTAGCGTTGCGGGCCCGTGATCGCCAGGAGCTCGGGAAAGCGCTCGCGGATGTGGGCGGCGCGGGCCCCCAGGCAGCCGGTCACGATCACGCGCCCGTTCTCCGTCAGGGCCTCCTCGATGGCGAAGAGCGACTCATCGATCGCGGCCTCGATAAACCCACAGGTGTTGACGACCACGAGGTCGGCGTCTTCATAGCCCGGCGCAATCTCATAGCCCTCGGCCCGCAGCCGGGTCAGGATGCGTTCCGAATCCACCAGGGCCTTGGGGCAGCCCAGGCTCACGAAGCCGATGCGCGGGTGGGGTTCCGTCATAGAGGCGTGTTCGATGATGGAGGGAACGGTCATATGCGAAAGCCGCCGTGCCTGCGCCGCTGCAGGTAATCGGCCGCGTAAGCGCCGAGCGCGACCCCCAGGACCAGGATGAGAAAAACGACGCCCGTGATCTCGGCTGTCGTGAGGGCCAGCGCCGTGGGCACGGCCGGCCACCGCTCGGTGGGGTCCGATGGCGGCGCGGTGTGCTCGACGGACTGGGCAACCGTTCGCGATGGGCCCGCGGTCGCACAGGCGCTCTCGGCCTCGGCCAGCTTGCGCGCCAGCTCGGCGTGCCTGTCGCGTTCGGCGGCGCACTGATCGAGCCCCGCGCCGGACCGGGATGCCGCGCGATCACCCGGTTCGGCCGCGGTGTTCGCGAGCTGCGCCTTCAGCAGTTGGTTCTCCTCTTTGATCTCTCTCTTCTCGTCCTCGAGGATCGCCACCACGAGGCGCGCGGGCATCTCCGTCATCAGGTACTCGCCTTCGACCCAGCCCGTTTCGCCCGCCGGGCCGCGCACCCGCGCCATCGAGCCTTTACGTTCCAGGACTTGGAGCTTGGTTCCGGTCGGAAACGCATGAGTGAGCGGGCTCTTGGGTTTGGGGTCTCGATGCACGCCTGCGACGAGCCTGTCGATCACGTAGACCGACTCGGGCATCGATTTCGGGGCCGTTTGCGAGGCTGCGGGGTCGGACGCACATGCCAGTAGGCAGGCCGCGATCTGGCCGATCCGTCGCATCGGGGGTATCAGGCTGCCAGTCCCAGATGCCTCAACAGGGGCTCTACGCTCGGCCTGCGGCCTCGAAACGCGATGAACAGATCCATGGGATCCCGGGAGCCGCCTTGCTCCAACACCGTGTGCAGAAATTCCGCACCGGTGGTCCGATCGAAGACCCCACGTTCCTCGAACTTGGAGTAGGCATCGGCGGCCAGCACCTCGGCCCATTTGTAGCTGTAATAACCGGCGGCGTACCCGCCGGCGAAGATATGCGAGAACCCATGCTGGAAGCGGTTGAAGGCCGGCGGTTTGACCACCGCGACCTCGTCGCGAACCCGATCCAGGACCGCCTGGATCGCGGCACCGTCATAGGGCCCGGTCAGCCTATGCAGACGAAAGTCGAACAGCGCGAGTTCGATCTGTCTCAGCATCTGCAGGCCGGACTGGAAGTTCCGCGCGTCCTGCATGCGCTTGAGCAGATCGGGGCCGAGCGGCTCGCCGGTCTCGTAGTGGCCGCTGATGACATCCAAGGCCTCGCGCTCCCAGCACCAGTTTTCCATGAACTGGCTTGGTAACTCGACGGCGTCCCAGGGGACGCCGTTGATCCCGGCGATGCTCGGGTAGTCCACCCTAGTCAGGAGATGGTGGAGGCCGTGCCCGAACTCGTGGAACAGGGTGACGACCTCGCTGTGCGTCAAGAGCGCGGGCTTATCGCCGACCGGCGGTGTAACGTTACAGGTCAAGTAGGCGACCGGCGTCTGCAGGCCTTCGGGGCCGCGGCGCCGCACGATGCACTCGTCCATCCAGGCCCCGCCACGCTTGTGAGGTCGGGCATAGAGGTCGAGGTAGAACCTGCCGCTGAGCGCCCCGTCCGGGTCGCGGATGTCGAAGAACTGCACATCGGGGTGCCAGACCTCGACCTCGGCGCACCGATGAATGGCGATGCCGTAGAGCCTACGGGCGACGGTGAAGAGACCCTCCAGCACCTTCGGCACCGGGAAGAAGGGACGGAGCGCTTCCTGTGAGAGGCTGTAACGGGCCTGCCGCAGTTTCTCCGAATAGTAGGGGAGGTCCCATGCCTCCAGGCGTTGGGCCCCATGCGCGTCGCGGGCGTAGATCGAGAGCTCATCGATCTCGCGGAGCGCCAGGGATCGCGCCCGCTGTGCCAGATCCTCGAGGAACGACACGACCTCGGCGGAGTCCTTAGCCATCCTGGGAACGAGGGAATACTCGGCGAAGTCCTGAAAGCCGAGGAGGCGAGCGAGATCCCGTCGCAGGGTCAGGATCTCGACCATGGACTCGGTATTGTCGAAGCGTCCTGCGCTGGGTCCCTGGTCCGAGGCGCGCGTGGTATGGGCCTCGTACATCTCATGGCGCAAGTCGCGGTCGTTGGCATAGGTCAGGACCGGCGCATAGGATGGATGATCCAGTGTCAGGAGGAAGCCCGGGAGCCCCTCTCGCTGCGCCGTCTGACGCGCCAGTGCCAGGGCGGTCTCGGGGAGGCCGGCGAGGTGGGCAGGGTCCGTCAGGTGTCGCTTCCAGGCCTGCGTCGCGTCGAGGAGTCGCTCTTCGAAGCCCGCCTCGAGACGGGTGAGGCGCTGCCGTATCTCACGATAGCGCTCGCGGTCGGTGGCTCGGAGCTCGATCCCGGAGAGGCGGAAGTCGCGTAAGGCGTTGTCGATGATCCTGCGCTCGGCGATCCCGAGCCGGTCGTACTCGCCATCGTTGACCTGCCGGTAGGCCCGGTACAGGCCCTGGTGCTGGCCGAGCTCGGTGTGATAGTCCGAGAGCTTGGCCAGGCACGCCCCGTAGGCCTGGCGCAGGGGCTCGCTGTCGGCGACACCGTGCAGGTGTTTGACAGGGGACCAGACCTTGTTGAGACGGTCCTCGATCGCCTCCAGCGGCGCCAAGGTGGTGGCCCAGGTGTGTCCGCCCGGCGCCTCGACGAGCGTTCGGATCGCCGTGCGGTTTTCACCGAGGACCACGTCGATTGCGGGCTCGGCGTGACCCGCTTCGATGTGCCCGAAGGCCGGCAGGCCGGCGGTATTCAAGAGCGGATTGTCCATCGGGGCGGGGCGTACGGTCTGTGTACCGGAGTGGGACGGGTAGCCACTTTAACACGCGACCATCCGCCTGGCACGCAGGCCGGCGGGGGGCTAGAATTCCAGGCCGGCGAATTCCAGGGGAACCACATGAAAAGCGATGTCAAGGTACTCGAGTACCTCAACCGGGTGCTGAAAAACGAGATCACCGCCATCAACCAGTACTTCCTGCACGCGCGGATGTTCAAGAACTGGGGCTTCCATGCACTGTGCGAGTACGAGCACAAGGCATCGGTGGATGAGATGAAGCACGCCGATACGCTCATCGAGCGCATCCTGTTCCTCGAAGGCCTGCCGAACCTCCAGGACATCGGCAAGCTCATGATCGGCGAAGACGTGCAGGACATGCTCACCTGCGATCTCAAGCTCGAGATGAGCTCGCTGCCGGTCCTGCGCGAGGCGATTGTCTGCTGTGAAACGACGCAGGACTACACCTCGCGGGAGATCCTGGAGACGATCGTGGAAGGCGAGGAGGAGCACATCGATTGGCTGGAGACACAGTTGGAGCTGATCGATAAGGTCGGACTACCCAACTACCTGCAATCCAAGCTGTAGGCCCTCGGGTCCGGGCTTGGACGCCCCGACCGGACGGCATGTCGTCGATCGGGTCCGGTGGTTCCATTCACCGGCGCCACACCGGCAGTAAAAACGCGACCCCTGATCCCGATGGTCTCGTGGTGACCGGGATCCCACCGGCCGGCGGCGTGTCACGTCCCATGATCTGGCACTTTTTTTGCCTGCGATTTTACGGGAACCCAACTGTTGCGAATCGTTCTCATTCGCGCTACTATTCCTTGTGTGGGTCCACTGTCGTCACGGGCAAGCTTATGATCATCTGCATCTGTCACCGGGTGAGTGAACGCGATATCGACAGCGCCGTCAGCGAGGGGGCTAGCTCGCTGCGCCAGCTCAACGAACGCCTGCGGGTGGGTACCGGCTGTGGGGCCTGTGTCGAGCACGTCCGCGACTGCCTGCATCGCTGTCTCGCCGACGATCTGGCGAACATGGGGATGCAACAGGCCTGACACGG
>JBOIDT010000069.1:0-15456 GCA_050740755.1 Gammaproteobacteria bacterium | reverse complement strand
GCTTGGCGAGACTCACCCCGGTCAGGCGCAGCGCCATCGCATGATAGGTGAGGACCGTCACCCCATGGGCGTCGTGACCCACGAGATCGTAGAGCCTCTTCCGCACCTCGATCGCGGCCGAGCGATTAAAAGTGAGGGCGATAATGCTTTCCGGGGCCGCGCGCAGGACCCGCAACAGATAGGCGATGCGATGGACGACGACCGTGGTCTTGCCGGACCCGGGGCCCGCCAGGACCAGGTGGTTGCCGGTCTCGCGCGCCTGTACCAGCCGCTCTTGCACGGGATTGCGCAACGCCTCCACGATGCGGCGGTACGACTCGGCCGTGGTGGCGAACTCGAGCAATTCCTTGCGACCGGTGAAGTACGCCGCGACGAAGCGATCGCGCCCCCAGGAAAAATACGCCGCCACCAGGGCGAGCGCATCGGCGATCTTCCGGGCACCGCGGCGTGCGAACTCATCGATGACGTGGATCTGTAGGTTCCGTTCCTTGTAATGGCGCTCGAGCGCGGCGTAATCCTCCCTGCTGAATCGACCGGACCCCGGCAGAAGCCGGATGGTCATGGCCGAGCGAAACACCGTGCGGCCCTGGTCCAGGATCAGGACCTCGGTCTCATGCAGGTAAAGCAGCCCCTGCTCGATGGCCCTATCCGGGTCGCGGAGCCGCGCGGCCACATCGAGATCGGAGCGTAGCGCATCGGTGAGATCGCGTGCCTTGCATTCCACTATCGCGTCGGCGCTTTGCAGCCCGGGCGGGAGCTTGGCGCATAGCGCCCTCAAGAGCACGTGGGCGACCGCTCGCCGCATCTCCGTGATCTCGCGGATCTGCCGCCATGGGCGGCGCACGCGCACGCGCCACTCGCCGCTACCGGCCTTTCGGATATCGAGCATGGCGCGCCGGGCCTTTGCCCCGCCGAATGCGTGCGCCATCGTGCGTAAAACCGCCAAGAGACCGTCGGGGATGATCTCTGCCGCCGCTCTGCTTCCCTCCAATCGTTCTCGGACACCCTGGCACAGGCCGCAGAGGGTCAACACCTGTTCGCTCCCAACCTGTTCAGTCCCAACCTGTTCAGTCCCAACCTGTTCAGTCGAAGAGTCGGCATCCGGCGCGGCTTCTGCCATGACCTCCACCAGGGCGCGCTCGATCTCAGAGACGCGGCACAAGCGTGCCTCCGAGGCGTCCTGCACGCCCGTGCGCAGCACCACGCGCAGGCCGAGGTCGTTCGACAGGATCCCGAGCCTTTCCAGGTTTTGCAGGGTGCGGAAGCATTCGTCGGGCGGGATCCCCGCTCGGATCACCAGCTCGTCGGTGCTGAGACCTTCTCCGGCGTCCGCATGGATCACGAGATCGAGCACCGTGCGATAGCGCTCACGGACCAACTGGGAAAGATCGGCACGATCGAGCCTGGCGAGGCCCTCCTCGATGGTCGCCACCCGGAGGCTGGTCGAGAACACGCGGGTCCGGTTCTGTTCGCGCACCAGGAAACGGTTGCGTTCCAGATGCGCGATCGCGGTCTTGACCTTGGTATCCGCATCCGGCGATCCCGGATCGATGTCGATGCTGCTGTCCTCTTCGAGGAGCAGCTCGGCCGCGGTCACGACGATCTCGGCGTTCTTGAGCTTCCGGGATCGCAGCCGCAGCGCCTTGAGGATACCGGCGAAATCCGCCGGTGTGAGGCGCGAACGGGCACTGAGACCGAACTGCGTCTCGACATCGGCCTCGTCGTACAGGAGCACGCAGCGCGCGCGCCCGCCGTCCCGCCCCGCTCGCCCGCCCTCCTGTAAATAGCTCTCCAGCGATCCGGGGATGTCGGCATGGATGACGAGCCGCACGTCGGGTTTGTCGATACCCATACCGAAGGCATTGGTCGCGACGATCACGCGCAGGACACCGCTCACGAAGCCCTGCTGGATCTCGCGCTTGGTGCCGGGCTCGAGCCCCGCATGGAAAAACTCGCAGCGCCATCCCTCGCCCGCGATGTGCTCGCAAAGCACCTCGGCGTTGCGCCGCGTCGCGGTAAAGACGATGGCGCCGCCACTGTCGCCGGCGAGCGCCTCGCTGATCAGATCGATGATGCGGGCGGGCTTCTCCGATTTGATGACCGGGACGATCTGGTATTGCAGATTGGCGCGCTCGTGACCGCCGGTGTAACGGGTGAGACGGATCCCGAGCTCCACCTCGAAGTGCTCCGAGAGATCGGCGATGACCTCCGGCTTGGCGGTCGCCGTGAAGCAGGCGACGGGCGCGGCCGTCGGGCCGAAACGCTCGCGAATGAAGCGCGAGACATAGAGGTAGTCGGTGCGAAAATCGTGGCCCCATTTCGACAGGCAATGCGCTTCGTCGAACACCCAGGCCGCGATCTCGCGACCGCGGAGGGTGTCGGCGAAGGTCCTGTTGCGGAACTGCTCGGGCGAGACCAGGACGATGCCCGCGTCACCGAGCACGATCCGATCGAGGACCTGGCGGCGCTCGGGTGCCGTCAGGAGACCGTTCAGGGCGACCGCCGAATAGATCCCTTGCCTGACCAGGTTGTCGATCTGGTCCTTCATGAGCGACTGCAGCGGGGAGATCACGACGGTGAGCCTGCCGCTCCGCCGGTAATGCGCGAGCGCCGGGATCTGGTAGCACAGGGACTTGCCGGCGCCGGTCGGCAGGATCGCGAGCAGGCTCTGTCCGCAGAGGCCGGTGATGACGATGTCGCGCTGGAGCGATCCGCCGTCGGGATTGGCGGGCAGCGGGCGGAACGAGGGCTTGTCGAAGTCGCGCGCGAGCAGTGTCTCCGCGTGGTGGTTCTCCCGGCAATACCCGCACTCGTCGCAAGGTATTTCGCGCAGCTCGTGGATCAGGCGGCTCGTGTCCGTGAACGTCCGATGCACCCAGGGCGGCAGGATCGAGTTGCCGCCCGCGACCCGCAGCCACGCGACACAGTACGCGATGGCGGGATAGAACGCGGGGTGCTTCAGGTCAGTATTCCCGAGCAGGCGGAGACGGGTATCGCACACCTGGCCCGAGAGGGAGCGGCAGAGATGGATCGCCGCCTGGTCGATCGTGGGGCGGGGCGCGTTCCGCATACTCTCGAACAGCGACGGGAGACCCGCGCTCGATTCGCCCGCCAAGAGAAAATGGAACAGCGCGACATCGTCCGGACGGGTCCGTTGCAGCGCCTGGAATGCTTCCAGCTCGTCATGAAAGAGCAAGACGCTGAGCTCGGCATCGCGCAACGGCTGGCTGCGGGCATCGCTCACGAGCTTGTAATCCTTGACGAGACGGTGGTAGGGATTCTCGGGGAAGGCGATGGGCGAGAGCTCGAGCGTGTCGACGACGGGCAGTGCCAAGAGCTTCAGGTTGGGAAACACCTGCCAGAGGAGCGGGAGATCGTGGCGCCGGATGTTGTGACCGAGGACGAAGCCCGCCCCCTCGGTGAGGGCATCGAGCTCGGTCATCAAGGCAGGTGCGGCGCCTTGAACGACCAGCCTATCACCGCTATCGGGCCGGAAAGCCGCCAGTTTGTGGATAACCGCCGGGCCGCTCGGCGGCGTCTCGATATCGATGCAGAGGCAGGGCGGCGTCAGGACCTCGGTCGCCGAGGGAGGCGATGCCACGGCGAGAGAACCACTGGCGAGAGAACCGCTCTTGGACATGCGAATACACCAGACGGGGCGTTGCCGGTGACGCGAAGACTGGCGTCACGCCCGACATTGTAGAATGAGCGCCTCATCATGCAACGGCATCGCGACCCCCCGGTCACCACATCGCCTGCCCTCCGGGGCGCCTTTTGCGCCCTCGGCGCCTCGCTCATGATGGCGCTCATGGGCGGCGCGGTGCGCATGGCATCTGCCGAGATCCCGAACGAGATGGTGGTGTTCCTGCGCAATGCCTTCGGCCTCCTGGCGCTCTGGCCGTGGATCGGGAGAGTGGGCTTATCGGGGCTAGTCACCGACCAGTGGCCGGGGCATCTGCTCCGCTCCCTCACCGGGCTGTCGGCGATGTACTGCTTCTTCTACGCCATCGCCCGGCTCGACCTGGCGCAGGCGGTGCTGCTCAACTTCAGCGCCCCGCTCTATATCGCGCCCATCGCCTGGCTGTGGCTCGGGGAGGCAATCACGGGAAGGCTCATGCTCTCGGCCCTCATCGGCTTCGCCGGGGTGGCGCTGATCCTGAAACCCGGGATGGCGCCGTTCTCGACCGACGCGGCCATCGGCGCGTTCTCGGGGCTTTTGGCCGCCGTCGCCATGGCCCCGAGCGAGCCGCCGGTGCGCGCGGTCTTCTATTTCAGCGCCATCGGGACCGTGGTCTCCGCGGTGCCGCTCGCCTGGGCCTGGGCGACGCCCGCGCCTTCGACCGTCCTCATCATGGCGGCCGCGGGTATCTTCGCGACCTTGGGGCAGATCCTCTTGACCACCGGCTACCTCCTCGCGCCGGCCGCCCGGGTGGGGCCCTACACGTACAGCACCGTCATCTTCGCGACGCTCATCGGCTGGATCTTCTGGCACGAGGTGCCCGATCGCATGACCACCGCGGGCGCGCTCCTCGTGTGTCTGGCCGGGATCCTGGCCGTGGCGCGGGCGAAGGCACCTCAGATAGAATACCCGGTGACCTAGCCTGCCGAGCCTACCCACAACCGCCGAGCGGGCGGCCTGGAGAGAATGCCATGTCCGATATCGAAATCGCCCAACGGGCCCAGATGCGGCGCATCATGGAGCTGGCGCAGGACCGGCTCGGGATCCCGGATGACTATCTCGAGCCCTACGGCCACTACAAGGCCAAGCTGTCCCTGGACTATCTCCACACGATCAAGGATCGCCCGTACGGCAAGCTGATCCTGGTCACCGCCATGACCCCGACCCCCGCCGGCGAGGGCAAGACCACGACCACCGTGGGGCTCGGCGATGCCCTGAACCGCATCGGCAAGAAGGCCCTGATCTGCCTGCGCGAGCCCTCTCTCGGCCCGGTGTTCGGGATGAAGGGCGGGGCCGCGGGCGGCGGCTATGCCCAGGTGGTCCCAATGGAGGACATCAACCTCCATTTCACGGGCGATTTCAATGCCATCGGGCTCGCCAACAACCTCCTGGCGGCGATGCTCGACAACCACATCCACCACAGCAACGCGCTCGGCTTCGATCTGCGGCGCATCGCCTGGAAGCGCGTCGTGGACATGAACGACCGGGCGCTGCGCGACCTCACCGTGGGCCTGGGTGGTCCCGGCAACGGTTTCCCGCGCCAGGACGGCTTCGATATCGTCGTGGCCTCGGAGGTCATGGCGATCTTCTGCCTCGCCAACTCCGTCGAGGACCTGAAGAAGCGCCTCGGCAACATCGTCGTCGGTTACACCCGTGAACAGAAACCCATCCGCGCTTCGGACCTCAACGCCCACGGCTCGATGACGGTGCTCCTGAAAGACGCCCTGAAGCCCAACCTGGCGCAGACCTTGGAGAACAACCCGGCCTTCATCCATGGCGGCCCCTTCGCCAACATCGCGCACGGCTGCAATTCCGTGATCGCGACCAAGACGGCGCTCAAGCTGGCGGATTATGTCGTGACCGAGGCCGGATTCGGGGCCGATCTCGGGGCCGAGAAGTTCATCGACATCAAGTGCCGTAAATCGGGCTTGAGACCGGACGCGGTGGTGATCGTGGCCACCATCCGGGCGCTCAAGTTCCATGGCGGCGTCGATCTCAAGTCGCTCAACGTCGAGAACCTGCCGGCCGTGGAGAAAGGCCTCGCCAACCTGGAGCGCCATGTCAACAACGTGCGCAACCACTTCGGCCTGCCCTGCATCGTGTGCATCAATCATTTCACCCACGACACCCAGGCCGAGATCGGTCTCGTCAAGACAAAGATGGCACAGGCGCCGGTGGTCGTGGCCCGCCACTGGGCCGATGGCGGCGCCGGGGCCGAGGACCTGGCGCGCACCGTCGTCGAGGTGATCGATAAAGTGTCGGGGGCCTTCCGCTTCGTCTACGAGGATTCGGCGACGCTGTGGGAGAAGGTGACAGCCATCGCCAGCAAGATCTACGGGGCCCGCGGGGTCACCGCGGACGCCAAGGTGCGGGGCCAGATCCACAGGCTCCAGGAGGACGGTTACGGCCACTACCCCGTGTGCGTCGCCAAGACCCAGTACTCGTTCTCGACCGATCCGCAGCTCCGCGGCGCCCCTTCGGGGCATGAGATCAGCCTCCGCGAGGTGCGCCTCTCGGCCGGTGCCGAGTTCGTGGTCATGGTCTGCGGCGACATCATGACCATGCCCGGCCTCCCCAAGGTCCCGGCAGCCGAAAAGATCGACATCAACGAGGCGGGAAAGGTGGTGGGGTTGTTCTAGTCCGCGAGCTCGCGCAATTGACCCGCGCGGCACGCGCGAGATCGTTCGAGGCCGGGAGACATGCCGAATCGCGCAGCAGACTGGTTCCGACAGGCCGAACGCGATCTGGAACAGGCCGTGGCCTCGGCCCGAGACGGGCTGCACGAGTGGGCGTGCTTCGCGGCCCAGCAAGCAGCGGAGAAGGCGGCCAAGGCCCTGCACCTCGCGCACGGCCAGGAAGCGTGGGGTCACATGGTGGCACGCTTGCTCGCCCAGTTGCCCCTCGCCGTACCCCCCGATCTGATCGAAAAAGCGCGGGTACTGGACAACTATTACGTCCCGACCCTCTACGCCAACGGCCACCCCGAGGGCGCGCCTTTTCAGCATTACGGCACCTTGCAAAGCGGCGGCGCGATCGATCATGCCCGTGAGATCCTTGACTTCGTCCGTCCTCAGATGGCCTGATCGGCGGTGCGTGGAGGAGGCACTGCAAGCATGGCTCACGCGCGAAGAAGGGCGCCACCCCGATCTCGTGCGCCTCGGGTATTTCGGGTCCTATGCCCGTGGAGATTGGGGCGTGGGCAGCGATCTCGACCTCATCGCCCTGCTCCGGGAGGCGCACGAGCCGTTCGAGCGCCGCGCCTTGTCCTGGGACCTGAACCCCCTGCCCGTTCCGTCCGAGTTACTCGTCTACACCGAGGCGGAGTGGCGCCGGCTCCTCGATACCCGCTCGCGCTTCGCCGAGACCGTCATGCAGCAAGCGGTGTGGGTCTATCCTTAGCCCGCGCAGCACGAGAGCTTCGTCACGTCCCTGGTAAAAGTCTGCGCACAGAGCTTGAGCCCCTCGACCATGGTGAGGTAGGGGAACAGTTGCTCGGCGAGGTCTGTGACGGTGAGGCGATGACGCATGGCGAGTGCCGCCGTCTGGATGATCTCACCGCCTTCCGGCGCCAGCACCTGGGCCCCGAGGAGGCGCCCACTCCCGCGCTCGGCGACGAGCTGGATGAATCCCCGGGTATCGAAGTTCGCGAGTGCCCGCGGGACATGTTGCAAACTGAGCATACGGCTCTCCACCGCAAACCCCTGCCGGCGCGCCTGCGCGACCGTCAGGCCCACGGTCGCGACCTGCGGATCCGTGAACACGACCTCGGGCACGGCGGATAGATCCAAGGCCGCCTCCCCTTCCATCATGTTGATCGCCGCACGGCTGCCGGCCGCTGCGGCGACGTACACGAACTGCGGCTGGGTCGTGCAATCCCCGGCGGCATAGACATGCTCGGCGCTGGTCCGCATGTGGTCGTCGACGACGATGGCGCCGCGCGCGTCGGTCTTGACCCCGAGCTTCTCGAGCCCGAGGCTCGCCGTGTTCGGTGTCCGGCCCGTCGCGACCAGCAGGCGATCACCGATGAGGGTCTCCCGGTCCAACTCGATGCTGAAGCGCTTGCGGAACCAGCGGCTTCCATAGCGCACCTGCTTGACGGTGGTATGGGTCAGGATGCGCATGCCTTCGCCTTCGAGCGCCGCTGCAAGCCCTTCCCCGATGGCCGGGTCGGTCTTGGAGAGCAGGGTCGAGCGCGCGATGAGGGTCACCTTCGAGCCCAGGCGCCGGAACGCCTGCCCGAGCTCCAGTGCGACCACCGAGCCCCCGTAGACGATGAGATGCTCCGGCAATCGTTCCGCCACGAGCGCCTCGGTCGAGGTCCAGTAGGGGGTGTCCTTAAGACCCGGCGTCTCGGGGACCGAGGGGGAGGCGCCGGTCGCGATCAGGATACGGTCGGCGCGCAGGGGCTGCTCCCGGCCCCCCGGTTCCTTCACCGTCAGGGTTCTCCCCTCGGTGAAGCAGGCGGATCCGCGTAGGAGCATGATGCTGGGATTCGATTCCAGGATGTTTTCGTACCTGGCATGCCGCAGCTCCTCTACTCGACCCTGCTGCTGGGCCAGGAGCGCTCGGCGGTCGAGGACAGCCGTGCGCTTCTTGATGCCCTCGAAGGGGTGCCCGGATTGCAGATGCGCGAGATGGGCCGCGCGGATCATGATCTTGGAGGGCACGCAGCCGACATTGACACAGGTCCCCCCTAGGGTGCCCCGCTCGATGAGCGTGACCTCCGCGCCTTCCTCGGACGCGCGGATCGCGCAAGCAAACGCCGCCCCCCCGCTTCCGATGATTGCAATGTGGAGAGCGCCTCGCGATCTCCGTCGCGGTTTGACGGAAGGCGTGGGTGTGTCGACGACCGAGATGCGCGGCCGCTCCGAGACCCCGTTCGCGACATTCGAACCCTTGCGATCCAGCACCTCCGCGCCAAACCCTTTGCCCTGGACGGTGTCGATGAGCCTGGCGCCATCGACCCCCCCCTCGGTCTTGATGCGGGCGGTGCCTTCGTCGTAGGAGATCTCGGCTTCCAGCACCCCCGCCAACCCGGTCAGGGCCTCCTCGATCGATCTCGCGCAGTGATCGCAGGTCATCCCGGTGATTTGCAGCGTAACGGTGCTGATCACTTCCTTCCTGCGGGTGCCTCAGGTTTTCTCCGGGTCGCCTTCAGACCCCTCCAAGGACGCGCCGGGAACGGCAGCAGGGCAGCGATCGCCGCGCCCGCAATCGCACCGAATCGTCGCAACACCTTCGTCATCGCAAACTTCCTCTTGATCCTTGCCTTTGAGGGTCAATGCGGACGAATCGTCCCAAGAGCCGTTCCGAGACCCACCACAATCCTGCCGTACCGAGGACCACGCCCAATGCCAGCCAGGTCCATCCGTACGGACCTATCGGGAGCGCCCCGAGGCCATAGAACAGCGTGACACAGGCCATGAGGAGGAAGAACGGCGCAGTGAAGTAGCAGTGGGTCCGGCCACAGCGCCACGCATTGGCCAGGCAGGCCGCACCCAGCCAGAGCAGGGCCACGCACCCGATCCAAGTCCGTAACGGCGCCTCCGAGAAGAACGCCGCAAGGAGTGCAAAGCTCGGCAGGCCCCAAGCCAAGAGCGCGCTGCGACGCCGCGCGGCCCAGTCCGCCGACTCGTGAGCACAGGTCTCCGGCATGGCCCGAGGGGTTGCTCCGAATGCCGGGAGCTTAATCCGCCACGCGCGACGGATAACCCGCGTTGGTCGTGGCATCGATCAAGGCCGCGGCATCGGTCTTGGCGTCGTCGTAGGTCACCGTCGCGGTCTTCGCCTCCAGCGACACCTCGACCCGGGACACGCCCTCAATGCGACCGAGGCTCTTCTTCACTACCGGCGGGCAGGTGGCGCAGGTCATGTTGTCCACGCGGAGCGTCACGGTCTTCTCAGTCGCGGACACCAGGCCCGCCACAAGGGTCATTACGACCGTCGCACATCCGAAGAGCAGCTTTCGCATGTTGATCTCCAAGCTCATGTCTCTATTCAAAGAAGTTGAAAGTCAATAAGGAACGGCGCCAGATAGGGGAACGCGAGCGCCACGGCGATGATCGCGGTCGCGATCCAGAGGCTCAGCTTCGCGACACGGTCCGAGGCCGGTCTAGCGCAATACGACCCCGGCGCGCACACCATTCTGGGCTTCCGGTACACCATGACGAACCCGGCGGCCAGAAAGCCCAGCGTAACGACCACGAAGTAGGGTTGATAAGGCGCGAGCGCCGTCAGGTTACCGATCCACGCACCGCCGATCCCGAGCGCCAAGAACAAGAGCGGCAGCACACAACAAGAGGAAGCCGCGAGCGCGGCGATCACGCTCCCCACGGACACGAGCGCCTTCCCGATCGGTTGCACCTTGGACGTGCGACTCTGCACCGCCGGTCCGATCGATGGGGTATCCAAAGGGGTATTCGATGCCATCATCATCCCTCCTCCGAGGCCTGTGGCGTAAGATAGACCCTGTAGCCGATACGGAGTCAAGCGGGGCCTCGACCCAAGGGGGCGTGGATATCTGACGCTCGGCGGGCGCCGGTCGGACCTCCTACAACCGGACCGTCATTCCAACCCGCGCCGCGACGCACCTGCCGGAGGGACGAGATGCCACCGGAGCCACATTCGTTATAGACTCTTGGCCTGGCACGCCGAACGGCGCATGACCACGCCGAGGGGGGCACGTTCCATGGGGTTCCTAGGGGGCAAGCGCGCGCTCATCGTCGGGGTCGCGAGCAACCGCTCGATCGCTTGGGGGATCGCCAAGGCCATGCGCCGCGAGGGCGCCGAGTTGGCCTTCACCTTTCAGAGCGAGCGGCTCAAGGGCCGTGTCGAGGAACTTGCGGCCGCGGTCGGCTCGGAGGTCACCGTGCCCTGCGACGTCGCGAGCGACCGCCAGATCCAGGCCGTGTTCGAGCACCTGGACGACTTTTGGGACCACTTCGACATCCTCGTCCATGCCGTGGCCTTCGCGCCGCGCGAACAGCTCGAGGGCAACTACCTCGACACCGTGACCCGCGAGGGCTTCCGCATCGCCCACGAGATCAGCTCCTACAGCTTCAGCGCGCTGGCCAATGGCGCGCGCCGAGGCATGCACGGGCGTAACGGCGCGATGCTGACGCTCACCTACCTCGGCGCGGTCCGGGCCATGCCGAGCTACAACGTCATGGGGCTCGCCAAGGCGAGCCTGGAGGCCAATGTGCGCTACATGGCCCAGGGCCTCGGTCCCGAGGGGATCCGGGTCAACGGGATCTCCGCCGGGCCCATCCGCACGCTCGCGGCGGCCGGGATCACCGGCTTTCGCCGCTTCCTCGATCACGTAGCGAAGACCGCCCCGCTCCGGCGCAACATTACGATCGAGGAGGTCGGGAACGTCGCGGCCTTCCTGTGCTCGGATCTCGCCTCGGCCATCACCGGGGAGATCACCTACGTCGATGGCGGATTCAATGTCGTGGGCATGGCGGCAGAGTAGCCTCCCCGCGCCTGCGCGACTCAGTCCGGCCCCGCGTGGCGGAGTGTCTCGCGCCGGGTCAGGCGAGACGTGCGCCTGCCGGGCGGCGGCTTCCGGCGGCCTGCGATTGACGGTATAGTAAATGCGTTCAGGACCACCTACGACAACTCTAAGGGCGTAACGGTATGGGGAAAGGACAAGCTCGGCGCGTGCTCGCTCTGGTGCTCGGGGCGTCTGCCTTTTGCAGCGGCCCGTATGCGGTAGCGGACATCTTCAAGTACGTCGACAAGCACGGCCGGGTATTCCTGACCGATCGGCCGGATCGGCCCGGCTACAAGCTCCTGGTTCGGACCTGGAAAGGCTGGAGCCAGCCGAGCTTTACCCACGGCGTCAAATATCGGGCAGCCTACAACGCCCTGATCGCCAAGGCGGCGACCACCTACCGGCTCCCGAATGCCCTCCTCCACGCCGTGATCACGGCGGAGTCCTCGTATAACGCCAACGCCATCTCGCGCGCCGGGGCGGTCGGGCTCATGCAGCTCATGCCGGACACGGCCCGACGCTACGGTGTCTCGAACCGCACCGATCCGCGTGCCAACATCCACGGGGGTTCCCGTTACCTGCGCGATCTGCTCGGGATGTTCAACAACAACCTGGTGCTGGCGCTCGCGGCTTACAACGCCGGCGAGAACGCCGTGATCCGGCACGGCAAGAAGATCCCCCCGTATCCAGAGACGCAGACCTATGTCAAACGGGTACTCGAGTACTACAAGCGCTACCGCCTCACCATGTGAGCACGGAGCGGTCTAGCCGTCGCCGCCTGCCAAGGCGGTCGTGAACCGCCCGGATGTGTCCCCCCTGTTTGCCCCCCTAGCTAGGGTGCCGTGCCCGTGACCTCCCTCCAGGGCGCGAAGGGGTTGTCCACGCCTCGCAGCGCCGGGGCTAAGGAGGGGAGGTGTCGCCTGAGCACGCTGCCCATCCCGTTCTCGCGGATGTAGTCGATCCCCTCGCGCGTGTACACCTCCGGGGTGTGGTCGGAGGCGAAAAACCGATCGCTCTTCAGCCGCCGCCCGGCCATCAGCACGAAGACCCGGAACGCCGTCTCGCTGAAACCGAAGCCCTCGGGGAGCGGCTCGGCGTAAAGGCCCACCATGAGGTCGACCTTCTCGATGTCGTTACCGTAAAGCGCTCGGATCTCTTCGCGCCACTCCGGGTTGTCGCAGAGCTGCTCGAAGGACGTCACCGGTTCCTTGCGGAGCAGCCGGCGGAACTGGTTATAGCGCGGCACGCCTCTCTCGCGGTCGCGCAAGACATCGACCATCGCCAGATCGATGCGCTTACCGTCGCGCTCCAGGTTCTGCAGATGGCGCGGGTAGTTGTGGAGCGTGATCGCGCCCGGGTGGGACACGCCGAAGGAGTAGAACAGGTCCGTCATCGAGTGCCTCTCGACCACCGGCCGGCTCAGGCGGCCGGCGACCTCGGGCAACGAGTAGCGGGCGAGTACTTCGCCCGTGGCCGCCGAACGGAACACGAACTCGTCGGGCATCAAGGGGTGCATGCGGTAGACCGAGACGAACTCCTCGGTCATGCTGTAGGGCGCCGTGTAGTGATCCGTCTCCGACCCGATGATCCCACCCAGCACATCGGTCCGGTTCAGCGGCTTGAACAGGTCCTGGATGCGCTCCCCGAGCGGGCCCGACCACTGGACGTTCATCCCGGTCTTGACGTAGGGATGCGCCAGGATCGCGGGGGTCCATTCCAGCGTGTGGATCTTGGCCATGAGCGCCGCGTTGATGAGCCTGGCCTTGGCGTATAGCGCGTCATCCGACCAGCCGGGATGGAGCGATTTCAGGCGCTCGCAGATGGCGTTGTGCTCGCGCGTGAAGAGCGCGTGCAACATGCTGAGGCCGATCCACCAATTGTCGGTGACGCCGGCGATATCGATACCGGTGGCCTCATCGACGAACGAAAGTCCATCGTCGCGGATCCGGAGCCTGCCATCCTGGAAGGTCCGCAGCCTGGAAGCGGTCGCGACATTCGCGCCGTAGACCTGCGAGCCGTCCCACCAGTGCGGGTGGAGGTTCCGGTAGGCGGGCGGCCGTGTCGAGCCGGGCCGGGCCGGGTCCGGCCGGGTGCGCGGGACGCGCGTGGCACCATCGCCCCCCGGATCGCCCGGGCGATCCCCCGGCGTCCCCGGCACCTCGATGTGCTCGCTGTCACTCTGCTCATGCACGAACCAGTCGTGCACCATGAACTGGATCCAGCTCGCGGCCATGAGGTTGAGCGAGGTCGCCGGTTGGAACGCATGCCGCGTCATGAGCTTCTGGCTCACCGCGCGCGGATTGGGGTCCAGCAACGTGACCGTTTCCGGGCGCGTGTGCTCGAGCGCGAAGTTCCGCCCGAATCGCGTCCCGGCGCTGCCCATCCTCGGATAGGCGAGGTCGTTGTAGGTCCCATCCAGTGTCCGTTCCTGACGGTGTTTCGGGTCCGCCTCCGCGGGATCGACCTTCTCGAAAGGGGGCTCTTCCGTGTCGTGCAGGTTGTGCTTGCGCAGATCGTTGCGGATCCGGATGATCTTGAGCGCGGCCACGAGCCCGGGCAGGCGATACCACGGTCTAGCGCCTAACAGGCGATCGAAGAGTTTTCCAAGCATGGTGCGCCCCTCATGGTAACTACGGGTCAGTGGAAGTCATATCAACGCTTCAAATATTCGGCGGGACAAAGCACAGCGACGAAGGAGCGTCCTTTTTTTCGCCCGTGTTGATATGCCTGCTAGACGCCACCCTGTTTGAAAAGAGCCTCCGCTCGTCGGTTGATCTCTTCCGGCGAGAGATCCTCCTTGTGGGTAGCGAGAAACCAAACATGCCCGAAAGGATCTTCTAGCGTGCCAGTGCGATCACCGTAAAACTGGTCTTGCACCGGCCTGATGACCTTCGCACCTGCATCAACGGCTTGAGCAAATAGTGTGTCTACATTCTCCACGTACACATGCAGGCCGACCGACGAGCCACTTAGTGACCGGGGACTGCGGAACGCACCTTCGTCACACGAGTCGGCCAGCATGATGTGTGAGTCGCCAATTCGAATTTCAGCGTGCCCAATCTCACCGTTGGGCGCAACCAGACGGAACAATTCAGCCGCGCCGAACGCCCGTTTGTAAAATTCAATGGCTTCAGACGCACCCTTAATGCTCAGGTATGGGGTTACGCTATGGTAGCCATCGGGTGTGGGTCTAACGGTCATGTCGTTTCTCCTTCGAAGTGAAATTGCCGAGTTGCCGCCGCCGATAGGGGTAGGGAAGGACCACTCGGCCCTCCACTCCCTCCGAACCGTGTGGGCGGTTCTCCCGCGCACGGCTCTCCAGTCGGTGGTTTCCTCATCGGGATTGACGCGCCAGGACAAAGGCATCAGCTACTCAGCGCGATCGCCGCTAGCCCTTAAAACGCTTGACAGTCCCCCTCAGAGCGTGGGTTGGGCCAAGGTCCGTGAAGTATCCCACCACCGAGCTCCGGAGACAAGCGGCGATGGCTTTCCGGGGAAGCGCTGAAGAGTCGCGGCGACGCTGGTGACGGAACCTGGCGCTCTGGCCGGCTGCAGACACCCACCTCGCCAACCCGCACGGTCTGGGCACGGCGGTTCTCTCATGGCGTTTGATGGGAGCCCATGGGCTATGCGCCGCCTCCACCCCGCAGCCTTGTCGGCTGCTCCCCGATCCAGACGACTAAAGCTCAACGGCGCGACCATCGGCAGCGTCCGGTGCAGCGCCTTGGTTATCCGCTTCCAGCGGGGCTCGGGGCGCCGGCAACTGTCTCCAGCCGTTCCACCACGTATAGATGCCGCAATCACGCTTCAGCGCAGTCCGGAGCCGCAAGAACTTTAGCTTAAGCGCTTGTGGGTCGGAAGCCGGGTCGCGCGGGCAATCATTGGCGTTGAAGTATCGTTTGGTAGTGCTCCATGATAAAAATAGCGCCCCAGCCTCCTCGAAATACCAGTTCCGAAATGTAACGTCGGCCTGGGTTCGTCGAATGAGTGTCGTTTGTTCTTTCGGAGCGCGAGCGAATGGAGTTGTCAGTTTCCATAATGCCTTGAGGACTTCAGCACGCTGCGGCGCAAGTGCTTGCAGTAGTTCGTCCCGAGACTTCCGTAATTGGAGAAACCACTTCGCAAAGAATCCTGCTGCGAACGTGATAACGGGTAAGAGGCAAAGTTCCACCGTTAGTTGAACACCCAAGTTCCAGCGTTAGTTGAACACTCGGAGTGTGGATTGGCGGTTAGTGCCATCATTCTTTCTGTCTTTCTGTAATTTTTGTTGTTGAGCCTGTGGAGC
>JBOIDT010000068.1:0-15485 GCA_050740755.1 Gammaproteobacteria bacterium | reverse complement strand
GCCACGCTTCATTAAACCCAAAGGCTCAACGCCTTTATCAATCGAAAAGCGGTCCCTTCCTGAAAACAGGAAGGGCAGTTTCGCACGCCTGTGTAAAGCTAGATACTGTGATTATGATCGGTCCCGGTGCGGCCGTAGCGTCATTTTACTGCATCGATACCTGGAACCCGATGGATATTGGAGGCAACGGCGCTCATAGCCCGAGTTGCTCCAACACCACGGCAGGGTCGCGATAGTCATAGGCGATCGGCCGCGCCTCCCCGCCCGCGGTCAGGATCAAGCTGGGGAATCGACGGGCGCCCAGGCGCGCGGCGAATCGTATCTGGCGGCCGAGCTCCGCCTGCGTCGCAGCGCTCTTGAGGTCGAGAGTGAAGCGCTCGCGCTCCAAGCCTATCGCCTCCGCGAGCGCGATCAAGGTCTCGTCGTCCGAGGGATTGCGGGCTTCGAGATAATAGCTCCGCTGGATGGCCTCGATCATCGGCTCCTCGAACTCCGGTCCTCGCGAGATCGCCGCAATCACCGCGCGGCAGGCGGGGTAGGTCGAGCGCCTGGGGTGGCAGCGGTTCCAAAACCCGTAGTTGAACCGGGTGCCGGGTACCTCGCGTTCGATCCGGCGCCACGTTCCTCGAATATATTGCCGCATCGCTTCGGGCATCGGTTCGCGGGTGTCGGGGGCGAGGCCGCCCAACACCCGCTCCGTGGCGATTCGCGAAGGGAGCCGCGCACGGATCTCCCTCCATGTGGGGCCAAAGGCCCAGCACCAACTGCACATGGGGTCATGGACGTAATGGAGCTTCACGACCCGGCCCTGCGGGTCGTCGCGGCACGAAGATACCAGATGAGGGGACCGTAGCGTATGTCGGCTACAGCAACTTGACGACCGCCGCGACGCTGCCTACGGCCACCACCATCATGACGCCGAGATTGATGGTCATGCGGTATTCGAGGTCCTTCATGTCGCGCGTAAGGTCAAACTTCAAGGTGTCGAAGGCGATGGCTGTCATGAGATCCGCATAGATGGCCGGTACCGAGCATAGCAAATTCCCGTGCCCCGGCGAAGCGGTCAGCCGGGCTCGGGGGGCGGCGAGATCATCCCTTCTCGATAATGCCGTTGTGGTCTTGCCCTGGTCGTCGGCTAACCGCTACGACGCATGGGACCTTTTGGGCTATCATGCTGAGTTTTATGTCACCCATCAAGGGACCAGCATGCGAGAACCCTCAGCGCGTAGGGCGCGTGCCCGCGCCCTTCGTGGACGGTATGGGTTCGTCATGCCGGATTACCGTCGTGCTTTCCGGCCAAATCCAGGGTCGCCCGTGACCTCTTGGTGGTGATCGCCCGGTGCCCGGCGTCGAGCAGGCGGCGGGTGAGGAGCCCACTGCCACATCCCAGTTCGAGATCGAGCCCGTTGCCGGCCCGGACGGGTTCCAGCAGCGAGAGGATCGCGGCGCTATGATCGGCGTGGAAGCTGGATCGGAGCTCGTCACGGCCCTCATGCTTGCGGGCCGACGCGGGAAGAATCTGCGGGACATGACTGACCGCTACACCCATGGCCACCACGACTCCGTCTTGCGGAGCCATCGCTGGCGCACCGCGGAGAACTCCGCTGGGTACCTCTTGCCGGCGCTGCGACCCGGGCTGCGGCTGCTCGACGTGGGGTGCGGTCCGGGCACGATCACCGTCGATCTTGCCCGTCGGGTCGCGCCCGGTCCGGTGCTCGGGATCGACATCGCGCCGGACATCGTCGCCGAAGCCCGCGCCGCCGGGCGGCAGGGCGGAATCGAGAACGTGAGGTTCGCGGTAGGCGACGTCTACGCCCTCGACCCGCCAGACGGGTCTTTCGACGTCGTGCACGCCCACCAGGTGCTCCAGCACCTCTCGGATCCAGTGGAGGCGCTCGCCGAGATGCGGCGGGTGCTCGAGCCCGGAGGGCTGCTCGCCGTCCGCGACAGCGACTACGCGGCGTTCGCCTGGGCGCCGCTGGATCCCCGCCTCGACCGATGGATGGAGCTGTATCACCAAGTCACCGCCCGCAACGGCGCCGAAGCCGACGCCGGCCGCTTCCTCCTGAGATGGGTCCGGGCCGCCGGCTTCGCCGACATCACTGCCTCGAGCTCTACGTGGACCTTCGCGGACGCGAGTTCGCGCCAGTGGTGGGGAGGCCTTTGGGCCGACCGCGTCGAACAGTCGGCGTTCGCCGAGCAGGCCCTGGCCTACGGCCTGGCCGACCGAGATGAGCTTGCCGACCTCGCCGATGCATGGCGAGCCTGGGCCGGCGTCGATGACGCGGTGTTTATCGTCGTCGCTGGTGAGGTCCTGGCCCGCCGGCCGACAGGGTACTGACCCCGCGGTCAGGCGGTGGGCACGGGGAAAAGGTGACAGATTTTCTTTTAATGCGTCCACCAAAGAACAAAAAATAAATGCGGCTGCGATGTCACCTTTGCCGAGGACCGTAGCGCCTTGCGGATCGCCGTTGAATTCCCTATCCTTGCGTGCGCCGGGCTGCGAGGGTGCCGCCGGTCCGGGTGGGTGAGCGATCACGGTCTGCCACGGGATATCCCGGCCATCAAACGGTCCCGCTCCACCGGAACCTTTTCGCCCCCGTTTGGGGACCACACGGGCGCGGCGAATTTATTGACTTCATTTTGGGAAGCGATAGAAAAATGGCGGCAAGACAAAATACAGAAAACATGGCGCTCTACTGCGACTTCGAGAACATCGCGCTCGGCGTGCGCGACGCCAAGTTCCAGAAGTTCGATATCCGGAAGGTGATCGAGCGCCTGCTGCTCAAGGGCAACATCGTCGTCAAGAAGGCCTACTGCGATTGGGACCGCTACAAGGACTTCAAGCCCGGGATGCACGAAGCCGCGTTCGAGCTGATCGAGATCCCACACTTGCGGCAGTCCGGCAAGAATTCGGCCGACATCCGCATGGTGGTGGATGCGCTCGACCTCTGCTACACCAAGGCGCACGTGGATACCTTCGTCATCATCAGCGGCGACTCGGATTTCTCCCCGCTGGTCTCCAAGCTGCGCGAGAACAACAAGGTCGTGATCGGCGTGGGCGTCAAGGAATCGACCTCCGATCTGCTCATCGCCAACTGCGACGAGTTCATCTACTACGACGACTTGGCGCGCGAGGAGGCGAAGGCCGCACGCCGCCGGCGCGAAAAGCCGCGCCCGGCGAAGACCGGCGAGAAGAAGTCGGGCACCGGCGAGGAGGACCGCAAACAGTCCGCGCTGGATCTGGTGCTCGAGACCGTGGAAGACCTGTTCGCGGAGCGTGGCGAGGAGGACAAGGTGTGGGGTTCCATGGTCAAGCAGGCGATCAAGCGTCGACAGCCGGGTTTCAGCGAGCGCTACCACGGGTTTCAGAGCTTCGCCAAGCTCCTGGAGGAGGCGCGTGAGCGTGGGCTTTTGGATCTCGAGTACGACGACAAGTCGCGGGGTTACATCATCCGCGGGTATTCGAGCGACTAGCCGGCCGGGCGCACCCGAGCGGGCCTTTACTCACGAAACCGGCCGCCCTACGCTTGCCGGACGGGACGACGTGAAATGAAGAGGACGGCGATGCAGAAACAGGGGGTTACTTGGTTCGGCGTGTTGGTTCGGTTCCTGATGGCCCTCGTCCTCGTGTATGCCACCTACAACCCCGAGGGCTGGTCGTACTTCCATTGGGCCGAGCGTGCCTTCCTGGGCACCGAGGGGAGCGGCTCTCCCGCGCTCCTGTTCCTGGCCGGCACGGTGCTCTTGATCGGCTGGGTCGTGTTCCTGAACGCCACGCGCCGCTCGCTCGGCCTCGTCGGGGTGGTGCTGGCGGCGGCCTTGTGCGGCGGGGTCATCTGGCTCTTCATCGAGTGGGACGTGGTCTCTGCGGGCAATGTCCGGGTTCTGCAGCACCTGGCGCTCGGGGTCGTGAGCGCGATCCTGGCGGTCGGCACGTCCTGGGCCCATCTCCGGCAGCGGCTCACCGGGCAGGTCAGCACCGACGAGGTGGACTAGCCCGGATCTCTCACCACCACCCTGCTGCGACCGCCGATCCGCTAGGAGGCGGCCGGTTAGTCTTCATCCAATCCGTAACGTACCGCTACAGAGCCGTCTGGCCCCTGGCCCGCACCGCGGGCTATTCGGGCCAGAGAAGCGTCGCAACGCATTTCCGGTCCAGCGCCGGTATGGAGCCTGCGATGGGTACCCGACCGAGGGGCGGGAGAACCCCCGAGTGGTCACTGGAGGTGAGATCCGATGATGCAATCCGAGCAAACCGTCTCGGCCGACGCCCAACAGGGTGCCAGGGCCGGGTGTATCGATATGTTGTTTGGAGAGACCATGACGGAGGCCGGTGTCGGGGCCGTCATGAGCGTGATGGCGGCCGCGATCCTGTGGGCGCCCGGCACCCAGGGGATGTTGCTGGGCTGGCTGGGGTCCATGGCGGTGCTTTACGGCCTTCGTCTGGGGCTACGTTGGGGTTATCAGAGATCGCCTTCGAGAAAGGCCAGCGCCACGGCCTGGTCGGTCTGGTTCACGCTGGGCGTGGCCGGCACCTTCCTGACCTGGGGGCTCCTCGGGATCGCGATGGACGGTCGGACGACACCGTACCAGCACGGCTTCGTGCTGCTGCTGAGCGCGTGTATGGTCCTGTCCACCTTGGCGATCTACCGTGGTGCGGCGCTCGCCGTGACGACCGGCGCGCTCGCGGTATTGCTCCCCTCGGCGGGATATTTCCTGATGCAGCCCGACGAGTTTCTCGGCGCCGCCGGCGGTGCTCTGGCGATCTTCACCGTCGCGGTGATCGCCGCCGCTCTTCGCCTCGACAGGACATTGATCGGATATTTCCACCTGCGCACCGAGCATCGGCGCCTGACGGGCGAGCTCCGGGTGCGACAGGACGAGCTGGGCAAGCTGGACGTCGCCGCGAAGACCAGTGCGGCCCGCTGCGGCGAGTTGGAATCGGCGCTGGAGCAGACCGCGACCAACCTGGTCGCCGCAACGCGTCGATCGGAGACCCTGGCGGCGACCCTGGTGCGCGTCGCACCGCACTGCCCGGTTACGGGGCTGACCAACCGCCGGCGCTTCCAAGAGATCGTGCAGGTAGAATGGCGCCGCCTCATGCGTGAGGGTCGGCCCTTGTCCCTGATCATGTTCGATCTCGACGATGGGAACGGCAACGCCGCGTTCTACCGATCGGTGGCGGGCGGCGCGTGCCTGCGCCGCATCGCCGAGGTGGCGCGGGGCTATGCGCGGCGCGCCGGCGATACCGCCGGCCGCTACGCCGAAACCCGCTTCGGGATATTGATGCCGGGCGCCGATACCGCCACTGCCAGACGCATCGCCGAGGACTTGAGACGCGCCATCGAGACCAGCCGGATCGCCCATCCCATACCGGGCACCTCGGCCACCGTGACGGTGCATGTGGGCGTGGCCACCCTGGTCCCGAGCCCCATCAGCGGGCCCGAGGACCTGCTCGGTCGCGTCGAGGATGCCATGTACCAGGCCGGGTTTCAGGGTGGCAATCGCGTGGTGGGCTACCAGACCCTGGATACCTTCGGCTTGGTTCGATGGGACTCCCGGGCGGACGGGACGCCCACCGAGCGGGCGCTCGTCGATAAACTGTCCTCATGGGGCTATCGCGCCGGCGCGAGCCGTCGGAGCCCCGACAAGATCGCCGATCGCTGCCCCGACGTGCCGTCGGCCTGTGCGGTCGTGAGCGGAAAGCTCGGCCTCAACATCGAAGGGCAGGCCTTCGAGCTCGACATCGGCGACTGCCTGTTCCTGCCCAAGGGCAAGACCTACAGCGCCGAGGTCCTCGGCAACGACCCGGTGTGGCTCCTGGAGGCGAGCAAGTCGGCATAGAGAAGACACCCGTTCCTCCCCCTCGCCAAGGGGGAGGAAGGTCAGGCGCCTGCGCCAGCGACTGGTGGTGACCCCCTCTGAATCTCCCCCTCGGGAAGTGGGAGACGGGAACGAGAAGCCGATCCAGCGGCGGAAGGAGCGGCTCTGAAACCGCTTCCAACAGCCCGGCACATCCCATCACCGTTGCGGAATTGCCGGGCGTCTCCTATGATGATCGCTCGTCCAGGGTCTCACCTCCCACCCTGTCGCGGTGCGGATATACCGGAGCTATCGATAACAATGATGAATCTCCTGGCGGTCTGCGGCTGGGTGGTGTTCAGCTATCTGTACATCTCCATCGGCGAGCACCAGATCCACAAGCGCCTCATGCACGGCAAACCCTTGCCGGAGTGGGTATACCGGACCTTCCCTTACGTACTCGCCGCATTCGAGGCGCACGGGATACGGCATCACCGGATTTGGTACAGGGCTTTCGATTACGAGCCCGATCCGGCGGGACGCGAGGAAAACCTGCCGATCCCCATGAAAGAAACGGTATTGATGCTGGTGGCCGCGTTTCCGCTTTGGTCCCCGATACTCCTGGTTTCGATCGCCGGCGGCTCGGTCTTCCTGGCGACGGCGTTGCTCCACAATCGTCTGTGGAGCGCCTTCCATCGGCAAATGCACATCCCCCGATCGGTGTTTTACCGGGATTTGGCGATTTTCCGGTTTCTGGCCATCAACCATTTCCTGCACCATCAGGACAACCGGCGCAACTTCAACGTCGTGTTCCCCTTCGCCGATCTCCTGTTCGGCACCCGCGCGGCGCCGAACCTAGCGGACATACGCGAGCTGATGCGGCTCGGTTATATCGAACCGCGCTCGAAGGCCGCGCGCGCGAGGGTCGAAATGCAACGGGAAACCACGGCCTTGCTGCGTGCCCAGCGCGCCTGACCTCACCTCTGCCGCCCGCGGGCGCGCGCGAAACGCGCCGCCCAGACTCCCCGCAGACGCCGCCGCAGCCAGGGGTAATACAGGACGCCCAGGATCACGGCGCAGAGCAGGACGTGCACCGTCCACAGTCCGATATACGGGGAGAGGTCCCCCTTCTTGACGAGCGTCCGGCCGATGGTCAGGAGGTTGCTGTAAGTGAAGTAGATGAGTACCGCGGACAGGAGCCCGATATAGCGGCGCGAGCGCACCGGCAGGCAGCCGAGCACGACGGCCAAAAGTGGTAACACGACTGCGGTGATCGGCATGGCGATCCGCCATTGCAACTCGGCCGTCGCCGGACTGCCCGGGATGGTCCAGAGCAGCGCCGTGGGCGTCCCCGGCTTCAGCCCCGCCGCGCTGTCGTTTCTGTCGCGATCCATGCGCACGGCGTACTTCCGATATTCGACGATCGCGTAGTCGAGCCGCCCCGGGGTCCCGGTGTAGCGGCGCCCGTCCTTGAACACCACGTAGCGATCCCCCGTCTTCGGGTCGTGCTCCAGCTCGGCGCTCTGCGAGGTCAATACCCCGAGCCGGCCTTCCTGCCTTCCCTGCAGGAACACGTTCGACATGGTGCGCCGGTCTTCGGACACTCCCTCGACATACAGGATGCGGTCGCCTTCGGTGAACTCCTTGAACCGCCCTGGCACGATCCCGGTGATGTCGGACTCCGTCCTGGCGCGCTCCGCGAGCGTATCGAGTCGGGCCTCGGCCCACGGCGCGACGTACAGCGAAAGGCCACCGACCGCGAGCGCGAACCCGGACGCCAACTTGAGGGTGGCCCGGATGAGGCGCGAGGTTCCGAAACCGATGCAGGCCATGGCCGTGAGCTCGTGGTCGCGGCCAAGCCGCGTCAAGGCCATGTAAATGCCCAGATACAGACACAGGGGCAGCATCAGGACCGAGCTGGAAAGGAGCTTGAGACCCAGTAGTTCCAGGATCAGGTAGCTCCCGAGCTTGCCGGCCGCCGCATCCGCCAGGTACTGCACGAAGCGGCTGCTCGCGTAGGCGCACACCAAGAGCAGCAGCACCGCGCCGAAGGCCCGCAGGCTCTCGCGCCAAAGATAACGCTCCAGCACCATGACTCGCGGCACCGAGGGCGCCGGTTTTGCGCTCTTTGCGACAAATGAATACACTTGCACCGGCATCTCGCACCCCCTCCGGGCCCTCACGGCGGATCATAGCCCAGGGTTACGATAGTAATAAGCACGAGCCATGGACTTCAGTCTCACCACCGCGCCCCCGGAACGCCAAGCAGTCCCCTGCGTCGTCTGCGGGGTATTCGCCAAGCGCCGCCTCTCGGAGGCCGCCACCCGGCTCGACCATGCGAGCCGCAAGGCCATCACCGGCCTCTTGAAGCGCGGCGATCTGGAAGGCCGCCTGGGCCAGACGCTGCTCCTGCACGACCTTCCCGGGATCGCCGCGGAGCGCGTCCTGCTCGTCGGCTGCGGTCCCGAGGAGGAGTGGAACGAGCACAAGTTCCGGGAGGTGATCGCCAAGACCGGCGCGGCGCTGGCCGAGACCGGCGTGACCGAGGCCGTGAGCTTTCTGACCGATCTTCCGGTGCCGCAACGCGACCTGTACTGGAAGCTCCGGCAGTCGATCGAGGTAACGGACTCCGCCGCTTACCGATTCGATCGCCTGAAGAGCAAAAAGGACGCGCCCGAGCACAGGCTCGCAGGCATGCGCTTGTCCGTCCCGAACAACTGGGAGGACTCCAAGCAGAGTCGCGCCATCGCGGAGGGACAGGCGATCGCGCGGGCGGTGCGGCTGGCTAAGGACCTCGCCAATTCTCCGAGCAACCACTGTACGCCTGCCCACCTGGCCGCAGAGGCCAAGGCCATCCAGAAGGCCCACCCGGCCGTCAAGGTGCGGGTCCTGGACGGCGCGCGGATGAAGCGCCTCGGGATGGGCGCGCTGCTCGGCGTCGCGCGCGGCAGCCACGAGCCGCCGTTGCTCATCACCTTGGAGTATCGCGGCACCCGGGCGTCGGCGCCGCCCGCCGTGCTGGTCGGCAAGGGCGTGACCTTCGATTCGGGGGGGATCTCCATCAAACCGGCCGCGGCCATGGACGAGATGAAGTACGACATGGCGGGTGCGGCGAGCGTGCTCGCGACGCTCCAGGCCGTGGCCGAGCTGAAGTTGACCCAGAATGTCGTGGGCATCATCCCGGCCACCGAGAACATGCCCGGCGGCAGCGCCATCAAACCGGGCGATGTGGTTACGAGTCTCTCGGGCCAGACCATCGAGGTCCTCAATACCGACGCCGAGGGGCGTTTGATCCTGTGCGATGCGCTTACCTATGCCGAGCGCTTCAAGCCCGAGGTGATCATCGACATCGCCACACTCACGGGCGCCTGCGTGATCGCGCTCGGCGCCCACGCCTCGGGGCTCCTCGGGAACGACGAGGGGCTGTGCCGGTCCCTGCTCGCGGCCGGTGCCACGAGCGGCGATCGGGTCTGGCAACTGCCCCTGTGGGAGGACTACCAGAAGGCGCTCGACAGCCCCTTCGCGGACATGGCCAACATCGGCGGGCGCGAGGCCGGCACCATCACCGCCGCCTGCTTCCTGTCGCGTTTCACCAAGAAGCGCAAATGGGCGCACCTCGACATCGCGGGTACGGCCTGGCGCTCCACGAACAAGAAAGGGGCGACCGGCCGGCCGGTGCCCTTGCTCGTGCAGTTCCTCCTCGATCGCGCGGCAGAGGGCGAGGTCAAGGGCGATGGAGACGCGGGTTGATTTCTACGTGCTGGCGGAGGGCGCGCGCCTGAACCGTGAGCGGCTCATCTGCCGACTCGCCGGCAAGGCCTACGCCCACGGCAAGCGCGTCTACATCCATACCGGGACGAACGAGGAGGCCATGCGCCTCGACGAGATCCTGTGGACCTTCGAGGACATCGGTTTTCTCCCCCACGAGCGCGCCGAGGACGGGCCGAACCCGGACACGCCGATCCTGATCGGCTGCGGCACCGAGCCGCCGGAGACGGCGACGGTCCTGATCACCACGGCGCATCCCGTGCCGGCCTTCATCGAGCGCTACGAGCGGGTGCTTGAGGTGGTGGACCAGGACCCCGAGCGCCTCAAGCGCTCGCGCCAGCGCTACCGGGATTACCAGACGCGGGGATTGAATCCTCATACGCACGATATCACCGGGGGAGAGAGGACCGGAGGCCATGACTCGGGGTTCTGACGGCTCGCCACGGGCCGATGGGCACGAGACAGGGACGGGTTTGAAACCCGCCCCTGTCGATGACGGTCCGCCTCCGGCCGCCGGGCGCGGCGCGCGCATTCCGGTCCTGACCGAGGTGGTGAGCCTGGGCCGCGATGGCGATACGGGCCCCGCCCATCCGCCGGCTGTGCACCGGGATCACACCGCCGACGCCGATGAGGCGGCCCTGGAGCTGCTCTGGGCGCGCGTGGCCCACGAGGTCCGCATCGGCATGCGCGAGGCCGGGGAGCGTCTGGCGGCGCAACTCGTCGGCGAGATCAAGGCCGAGTTGACGGTACTCGTGCGCGAACGTCACGCTCCGGTCCCGGCGCGCGAGGGAGCGCCCTGCGACCCGTCGGAAGGCGCGGACGAGTCGGGGACCGGCGCCGGACGCCCGCCCATGGACAAGGCCTACGAGCCAAACGCCATCGAGCGGCGCTGGTACGAGCACTGGGAGCGGCACGGTTGGTTCGCCGCCGCCGGCAACGGGCAGCCCTACTGCATCCTGCTGCCGCCGCCCAATGTCACGGGCAGCTTGCACATGGGCCATGCCTTCCAGGACACCCTCATGGATTGTCTCATCCGGTTCCATCGCATGCGCGGCGACCGGACCTTGTGGCAATGCGGGACCGACCACGCCGGGATCGCGACCCAGATGGTGGTGGAGCGGAAGCTCGCCGAGTCGGGCCGGACGCGGCTCGAGATGGGGCGCGAGGCCTTCACCGCGGCCGTGTGGGACTGGAAGCACCGCTCCGGGGACACCATCACGCGCCAGTTGCGCCGCCTCGGCACCTCCATGGACTGGTCGCGCGAGCGCTTCACTCTGGATCCGGACGTATCGCGGGCCGTGACCGAGGTGTTCGTGCGCCTCCATGACGAGGGGCTCGTCTATCGCGGCCAACGCCTGGTGAACTGGGACCCGGTGCTGCACACGGCGATCTCGGACCTCGAGGTCCAGGCGAGCGAGGAGACGGGCCAGCTCTGGCACATCCGCTATCCGCTCTCCTCGGGCGATGGCCACGTCGTGGTCGCGACCACGCGGCCCGAGACGATGCTCGGCGACGTCGCGGTCGCCGTGCACCCCGACGACGACCGTTACCGGCCGTATATCGGAAAGATGCTGGATCTGCCCTTGACGGGCCGCACGATCCCGGTGATCGCCGATGAAATGGTGGAAAAGGACTTCGGCTCGGGCTGTGTCAAGATCACCCCGGCCCACGACTTCAAAGACTACGAGGTGGGCCGTCGCCATGGCCTTCCGAGCATCAACCTCTTCACCGCCGATGCCTGCATCAACAAAGAGGGACCGCCGGCCTACGTGGGTCTGGACCGCGACGAGGCGCGCCGGCGCATCGTCGCGGACCTGGAGAGCGCCGGGTTCCTGGAACGGATCCAGGCCCACAAGCTCACGGTCCCGCGCGGCGATCGCAGCGGCGCCGTCATCGAGCCCTACCTGACCGACCAATGGTTCGTGCGCACCGAGCCGCTCGCCGCCCCGGCCATGGCGGCGGTCGAGGACGGCCGCATCCGCTTCGTCCCCGAGGGTTGGGCCAAGACCTATTTCGAGTGGATGCGCAACATCCAGGACTGGTGCATCTCGCGCCAGCTCTGGTGGGGTCATCGCATCCCGGCCTGGTACGACCCAAAGGACAACGTCTACGTCGGTCGCGACGAAGCCGAGGTACGCGCCCGCTACGGCATCGCCGAGGACATCCCCCTGCGCCAGGACCCGGATGTCCTCGACACCTGGTTCTCCTCGGCGCTGTGGCCGTTCTCGACCTTGGGCTGGCCCGATGACACCCCTGAGCTTCGGACCTTTTATCCCACCAGCGTGCTGTGCACCGGCTTCGACATCATCTTCTTCTGGGTCGCGCGCATGGTCATGATGGGGCTCAAATTCATGGGCGATGTCCCGTTCCGGGAGGTGTACATCCACGGGCTCGTACGCGACCAGGACGGGCAGAAGATGTCGAAGTCCAAGGGCAACATCCTCGATCCCATCGATCTCATCGACGGCATCGATCTAGCGGGCCTCATCGCCAAGCGCACCGCGGGCCTCCTGCAGCCCAAGAACGCCCCCAAGATCGAGAGGGCCACCCGCCGCCAGTTCCCCCACGGGATACCGGCCTACGGGACCGATGCCCTGCGCTTCACGTTCGCCGCGCTCGCGACCCAGGGCCGCGACATCCGTTTCGACCTCGGGCGCATCGAGGGCTATCGGAACTTCTGCAACAAGCTCTGGAACGCCGCCCGCTATGTCCAGACCGCGACCGCCGGCGCCGGGCTCGATGGTTCGATCGATGACAGGGGCGAGGCGCGAGAATCGGGGCTCGCGGAACGCTGGATCCTGACTCGCTTAGAGCACTGCCAAGAGGCGATCCTGGAGGGCTTCGCGAGCTATCGCTTCGACCTCGCGGCACAGGCGATCTACGCCTTCGTATGGGACGAGTACTGTGACTGGTATCTGGAATGGAGCAAGGTCGTGCTCCAAAACGGACGCTCCGAAGCCCTGCAGAGTGGTACGCGCGCGACCCTGCTGGAGGTTCTGGAGACGGTCCTGCGCCTGTGCCATCCCTTCATGCCGTTCATCACCGAGGAACTCTGGCAGCGCGTCGCGCCACGCCTCGGCATCACCGGGGACACCCTCATGCTGGCCCCCTACCCCGAGCCCGACGTCGCGCGGGCCGATCCCGAGGCCGTCGTGGCCTTCGAGTTCCTGCAGGCCTTTATCCTGGGGGTGCGCCGCATCCGTGCCGAGCTCGATCTGCCGCCCGGCAAACCGCTCCGGGTCCTTGTCCGTCAGCGCTCCGAGCAGGAACGCCGCTGGCTGGAAGAGAACCGCGCGGAGGTGATGCCGATCGGGCGCATCGAATCCATCGAGCCCCTCGAGGGCGAGGCGGCGCCCGACATGGCCGTCGCGCTCGCCGGCGCCACCACGATCCTGGTCCCGCTCGCAGGCCTCATCGAGCGCGACAAAGAGCTCAGGCGCCTCGATACCGAGATCGAAAAGCTGGTGCGCGACCACGCGCGCTCCCGCGACAAGCTCGGCAACATCGATTACCTGGAGCGCGCCCCGGCCGAGGTGGTCGCGCGCGAGCACGGCCGCTCCGCCGAGATCGAGGCCGCGATCCAACACCTGGGCGAACAGCGCCGGCGGGTGGAGTCGCTGAAGTAAGGGGCTCGAGCACACCGAAGCCGGCGTTTCGTGGCAGGTATGTTTTGCCTGGTGTGATACGTGGGAGTATCGGTAGGTAAACCGCGCCCTTGCCCATCACCCCAGGTGCCCATAGCGCTCATCCTCGGCGAGCACGGTCAACTCGATATCGACGTCTGGGGCATCGACGTCTTGCGGATCAGGAACTCCCACACGCCCGACTGCTCGCTCACGTGGACCAGCTCATGGCCCGTGCGGGCGCAGAAGGCCTGGAAGTCGAGCGACGCCATAGGGTCCGTCGCGAGGATGTGCAGCACCTGCCCCGCGGCCAGCCGGTTCAGCGCGACCTTGCACTTGAGGAGCGGCAGGGGGCAGTTGAGCCCCTTCACGTCCAGGACCGTGGCCGGCGCCGGTTCGTGATCGGAAACGCCCGTGCGGAGATCCGACTGAATCATTCGACCCCGGATGGTTCGACCCCGGATGGCTCGACTCCCGCCTGATAGGGCACGCTGAGCTCGTGCACGGCGTCCACGAGCACCCGCACGTGCTCCGGATCGGTGTCGGGCTCGATGCCGTGGCCGAGGTTGAAGACATGGCCGCTGCCGGCGCCGAAGCTCGACAAGAGCGCGCTCACCTCGGCCCGGATGCGCTCGGGGGGGGCGTAGAGCGCCAGCGGGTCGAGATTACCCTGTAGCGCGACTTGGTGGCCCACGCGGCGCCGCGTGGCCCCGAGGTCCTGGGTCCAGTCGAGTCCCACGGCCTCGCAGCCGGTCGCCGCGATCGATTCGATCCACCCGCCCCCGCCCTTGGTGAACAGGATCACGGGTGGCGGCGCCGGGGCCGCCTTGACCCCCGTGACCACCTCCGCGAGGTAACGCAGGGAGAACTCGTCATAGGCGTGCGCGGACAGCACCCCGCCCCAGGTATCGAAAACCATGAGCACCTGGGCGCCGGCCTCGGCCTGGGCCTTGAGATACGCCGTCACCGCCCGCGCCAGCTTGTAGAGCAGCTCGTGCAAGAGTCGCGGCGCCTCGAACATGAGCCCCTTCACGCGCCGGAACTCCCGGCCGCTCCCGCCCTCCACCATGTAGGTCGCGAGCGTCCAGGGGCTGCCGGCGAAGCCGATCAGGGGGACGCGGCCAGCGAGCGCCCGGCGGCTCTGGCGCACCGCATCCATGACATAGCGCAGCCGGTCCTCGGGATCGGGGACCCCGAGGGCGCGGATCTCCGCCGCCGAGCGCACCGGGCGCTCGAATCTCGGCCCCACGCCTTCCTGGACGCTGAGCCCGAGCCCCATGGCATCGGGAATCGTCAAGATATCCGAGAACAGGATGGCCGCGTCGAGCGGAAACCGTTCGATGGGCTGCAGGGTCACTTCGCAAGCCAGATCCGGCGTCTTGCAAAGCGTCATGAAGTCCCCGGCCCGGCGCCGCGTCTCCCGGTATTCAGGGAGATAACGCCCGGCCTGGCGCATGAGCCAGATGGGCGTCGCATCGAGGGGCTTGCGCAGGAGCGCGCGGATCAGCCGGTCGTTCTTGACCGCTGCTCGCGGGATACCGGGTCGCGTGTCGATCGCCATCCCGACAGGTTGCTACCGGGGGCAGCCAATGTAAAGCCCGAGCGGCCAAGTCTCAGCGTTACTATCGATGGCGTGCGGCCCCGCAGCAAACGTCGCGGAATAGAGGCAGCGCGGCACGAGGTGTCACGGCCCTCTACCCGGCACACGGTTGACGCGACGGCCATATTCTGCGAATGCCAACCCCAGAGCCCCCACAAACCCACCGGGGCCACCCCAGCGCTTCCGCCCGGGCGTGGACCGCCTTCACACGGCCAAATCACCCCCCCGGCCCGTCCCACGAACATCGCCCGTTGATTACCTATGCGTAACTCCCACGGTGCAATCGGATTGGGGCGCAGGGGTTTGCGGTGTTTCAGGGGGGCGTCGGTGCGCTTCTCCTTCGAGTGACCCAACGCCGCTTTGGAATTACCGGCGCACCCTGTACCTCCTAAAAGCATCACGTCCCTGTGATTCCGGTTCATCCTGTACCTCCTAAAAGCATCACGTCCCTGTGATTCCGGTTCATCAACGACATCGTCTCGAAGTCCACCTCCAGCAATTCACCCAATGCGCTTTTTGCACATAGCCAGCCGAAGGTGCCGAGCTCACTGGTAGGTGCCGCCATCCGTCCGATGACATTGCCCATCACGGCGGCGGATTGCACCGCGCTCAAGCCCAATGCCTTGAGCTGCTCTACAAAGCCGAGCTCGGCCATGGCCCAAAGGCCCACATGTTCCACCCCCACCGTT
>JBOIDT010000067.1:0-15543 GCA_050740755.1 Gammaproteobacteria bacterium | reverse complement strand
GCGTGGTGCGCACGCGGAACAAGGGTTATGCTTGATGAATGGCACGTTATCGTCGCGCACCGAGTCCCGCATCCAGTAGCCTCAGAACTCCTTCGCTGGTCGATCGGCCAGACCTCGGATCGGAGCGCCGAACTGGTGCCAATCGCGCGGCCGACAGGTCAGAATCAAGACCTGGACGGTCTCCGCCGCCTTGCGCAGGGCGAGTTGCATCCGCTCGAAGCGGTCATCATCCGCGTAGACGAGTGCATCATCGAGGATGACGGCCGCGGGAACGCCCCTCTCTCCTAAGTAGACGGCAAAGGCGAGCCGCACGAGAATGGATAGCTGCTCGCGAGTTCCGACGCTCAAAACCTCATAGGGTTCTTCGCGACCGCCGCGCGCGACCCCGGTGATCTCCAGCGTCTCCTCATCAAGCGTGAGCCGCGCGTCGGGCAAGAGAAGGCGAAGGAACGGGTCGACACGCTTGAGAACCGGTTCGAGAAAGGCTTCCTTTGCGTCGCGCTCGGCGCTGACTAGGGTCTCGACCAGAAGGTCCCAGGCCCGCGCGTCGGCCTGCAGGCGATCCCGTCGGGCTAAGGCTTGAGCCTCGTGCCCCCGTGCCTCCTCGAGTAGCTCACCGATGCCGTTCTTGCCAAGCGCGGTCAGCCTGTTTTCGAGCCCAATCGCGGCCTCGCGCAGGCGGCGCTGTTCCGCTTCGGCGTTCTGTAGCGCGGTGCTGGCCTGTTCTCGTCGCAGTTCGACCTCTTCAGGGTTGGCGGCAGCAATTTGCCGCTCGGTTTCCGTCTTCCGGCGCTCCGCCTTCCTTAGCGCCTCTCGCGCATTCTCCAACCTGGCTGCAAGATCCGCCTCGGAGATCTCCGCTCGGGTGGCCTCCAGATCTCCCCTGGTCCTACACAGGCCCTTTTCAGCCGATTCCATTGCCTGCTGAGCGATCGCGAGATCGGTGGCGTGCGCCCACCGCTCCTCCCGCACTTTGTCGAGCGCGTTCCTCGCAGTCTCCTCCGCGGCCTTGGCGGCAACCAGCGCACGTGTATCAGGGTCCGCAATATCCCCTTCTGGGGACAGGTCGGGCGTTTCGTCGAGCCGCTTCCGCTCAGCGCACTTGTCGCCGTGCGCTGCCTTCAACCCGTCCAGACCTTCCGGTGCGTAGGCCGCGATCAGCCGCTTCGCTTCGTTGATGAGGGTCTCGGCTTCGGTGCGTTCGGCAAGCTTGGCCTTCGCCTCATCGAGATCCGCGACCTCCGCGGCGGCAAGCGCCTTGGCGAGCGCTTTCTCGGCCTCCTTGAGTCCTGATCGCCGGTCTGCGAGATCCGAAGCACCGGGCTCGACATCGACCGTGCCGAAACCTTCCAGCGCAAAACGTGTGGCCTCGGTCACTTGCATAGTCTCTTCGGCGGGGACCTCTCGGTCGCCTTTTCTGATTGCCTGGCTGCCTGACGGCATGAAGCGCACGCGGGTCGCAACGGCGCCGTGCGCCACCCGCGCCTCGCGGACAGCGCCTTCCAGACCCTGCAAGCGCTCGTAAGTCGTTCGGTCAATCTTGATGCCCGCCAGGCATCGCTGCGCAGCGGCCCGTTGGGCCCCTAGCTCGTTCATCTTTGCAAGCCGCTGATCGATCTCGGCGATTTCCTTGCCGAGCGCCTCCATCCGAGCTCGAGTTCGGGAAAGGGTCACGGACGCCTCTGCGGCGTTCCTGTTTTCGATCGCGGTCGCTAGGTCCGCTGTCGCCGCTTGGTGCCTCCCGACGACGCCTTGAGTTTCCGCTTCGAGCTTGGCCAGAGCCGTGTGGGCCGCCTCCACTGCCCGCTCGTGGTTTGAACTAGCCGCGATCAGCGCTTGGCGACGCATCCATCGGTCGCTCAGGTTCTCCAACTGGGCCCGAGCTAAAGCAACTGTCTGGGAAGCCGTCTCATCCTGCTGGCGCAGGCCCTCGATCATCGTGGCTTGCTGCAGCGCCTCGGTGAGTGTCTGCCGCGCCTTTTCCAGGTCACGATCGGTTTCGATCCGCGCCACCCCGCGACGGACCCGCGCCAGCTCGGCGATCTCCTGGTCGTACTCTTGGCGCTCGGCTTCGAGCTTGCCGACAAGGGCGGTTGCCGTCACCGCCTCGTTCATCGCCGTGCTAAGCTCGCCTCGGGGCTTGCCAGTCGCAGTAAGCAGGGCATCGCGGTTTGCCCTTGCTGCCTCCAGCAGCCTGCGCCCGCGGGCTCCGCCGAGAACGTCGCCAACCTCTTCCTCCAGCGACGCGCGTAAAGTCGAGCGTCCTGTCTCGCCAAGCCCAAGCCCCTCCAACCCACGACCCTGCTCCAGCCAGAACAGACCCAGCACCCCCCTGTCGTCGGGCTTGGACTCGCCGCGCTGCGGTACTCGGAATGTCAATAGTTCAGCCAGCCGCCCTTCAGCGGCCGGCCCCTCGAACGTCCCTTCCGGTGTGGTCAATCGGGCCGATGGCTTTTGAGCGAAGCCCTTAGTGATCGTATAGTTCTCCCCGTCCATCTCGAAGGCGAGCTGGATCTCCGGTCGCACCGCGGAGCCGAAGGGCTGCATCACCTCGACCGCCCTGCCGGTCAGGGTGTGGCGTTCGAAGAGACCGGCACGGATGGCGTCGAGGAGCGTGCTCTTGCCCTCTTCGTTGTCACCGGCGATCACCGTGACGCCGTCGCCGAGCTCCTCGATCACCACCGGTGCGACGAGTTTGCGAAAGTTGCGCACCGCGATGCGCCGGAGGTACATGTTTTACCCGCCGCTTCGGTAATGCAGGCCGTAGAGCAGAGCGAGCGAGCGCCGCGCCACCTCTGCCTCCGGTCCTTGCAGCTTCTCACGAAGCCGATCCATCGCGACCCGGACAAAGCCGGCCGTGTCGATCGCATCGAGATCATCCTCGGTCGGCTCCACAATCAATCCGGCATTGTTTTCCTCCAGGTACCGCACGCGTGCTCTAAGATCTCCAAGCACCTCGTCCACGGCCGCCCGGGTAGCGAGGTCGATGGTTCCCTGCAGATCGAGGCGAAGGACCAGACGTTCCAGGTCCCCCTCCGTGCCACCGAGCGCGCCGCGAATATCTTCGGCGCCGCCGGAGGCGATATCGATGTTCCGCTGCACCCACCGGTAAGTGGCGACCGGGATCGGCTCGACGAGCGGCACAGCTCCCGGGCTTCCGACCGTGACTTCGAGCACGTAACCCGGCTCATTCGCCCGAAAGCGATCCGGCTCGGGCGTGCCCGAATACCAAGCCCGCTCTGAAACTTGTAACCGGCCATGCCAGTCACCGAGCGCCAGATAATCGAGCCGGGCCCGTTCGGCGCGGTTCAGGGCGATGGGATTGGAGAGCTCACTGGCTTCCGGAAGGAATTCGCGCACGGAGCCGTGGGCAAGCCCAATACGGATCAGGCCTTCTTTGGTCGCCGCCGTGTCGAACCAGTCGGTGAGGTCTGCAGTGTCACGCCGGCGTCGTAGTGGCGCCGGTAGGACCATCGCCTTGCTGCCGATGGCGATTGGCTCGGGCCGATCTGCGATGATCAAGTTCGTGGGCAGGCAGAGGCGCTTCAGCCTGCTCCAGGGCGACTCCGCGATTGCGGGGTCGTGGTTGCCCGGCAGCAATACCCAGGTTCCGTCAAAAGGCTCCAGCGCCACCTTGAATCGCCGCAGGGTTTCATCGGCGACTGCGACATCATCGAAGCAATCGCCCGCAACGAGCACCACATCTACAGCGATATCCCGAGCGAGCGATGCGATGCGCTTAAGCGTCTCAAGGCGCTCGGCACGCAAGGCCGCGGCAATATCGGAGGGAAACTGGCCGAAGCCTTTCCCGATCTGGAGATCAGCCGTATGCAGAAAGCGAATGCCCATAGAATAGCCATGCCACCGGTCTCAAATAATCGCGTTTGACGGACTGAAAATGTCCAGGGTATGAACCATGGGCGAGCGTGTTACCCACCCTTTTTGGGGCGTCACAACCCGACAACGGACATGGCGAACTAACGGCTCGGATGTCTCGTCCCAACCGAACGCAGCCATAGCAAGGCCTCTCGGAAACGGTCATATCGGCTGGGCCGGGCTTCTGACAGTCGCATCCACGAGGTCTTCCGGCTACGATTGAGGGACCTGCAGCAGGATGTCCCGCAATGCGGCGAGTTCGAGCGGCTTTACCAAGTGATGATCAAAGCCGGCGTCGCGCGAGCGCTCCCGATCCTCTTCGGCCCCGAACCCTGTCAACGCGACGCACACCACGTCCTGCGTGTGGATGAGCCTGCGCAAACGACCGCAAACTTCGTAACCGCTCATGCCCGGCATCCCGATATCGATAAACACCGCCTGCGGCTGAAACTCTTTCGTGATGTCCAATCCCGAAGGCCCATCATGTGCGGCACGAGTCTCGTGGCCCAGCAGGTCGAGCAGCATGCACAGGCTCTGGGCCGCATCCCGATTGTCGTCGACCACAAGGATCCGCAGGCGGCGGCTTGCCGGCGCGGGTTCGTCACCGCCGGCAGCAAGGGCGGGCCCCACCTGTGGCGTCTCAGGTAATAGCGGAAGGCGCGCGGTGAACTCGCTGCCTTTGCCGCGACCTTCACTCTGCGCCCACACCGTTCCTCCCTGCATCTCGACCAGATTCTTGACCAAGGTCAGTCCGATGCCCAGCCCCCCTTCCGAGCGCTCCAGCGAAGAGTCGAGCTGGGTGAATAGATCGAACACGCGCTCCAGCATGTCGGCAGGGATACCTATACCGGTATCACGCACGGTGATAAAAACTTCCTGAGCCAGTGTCGAAACCGTCAGCGTGATGCGTCCGCCCTTCGGCGTGAATTTCACGGCATTGTTCAGCAGGTTCGACAACACCTGGACCAGACGGGTTTCGTCGCCAAGGACACTGCCAGATTCGGCGGGCATCACGATGTCCACGCTTTGATTGCGCGCCTCGGTCAGCGGCCGCACGGTCTCCCTCGCGCCGGCCACCACGCTGGCGATGCTGACAGGGACCTTCTGCAACTGTATCCGGCCGCGGCTGATGCGTGAGATATCGAGCAGGTCGTCGATGAGCCGGGTCATATGCAGCACCTGACGCTCGATCACATCCCGCGCCCACTTGAGTTTCTCATCCTCCGGACCCAGCAGCCGCAGCACATGGGCGGCACTGCGGATGGGAGCAAGCGGGTTACGCAGTTCGTGTGCAAGCATGGCGAGGAATTCGTTCTTGCGGCGATCGGCTTCCAGCAGCAGTTGCTCGCTGCGCTTGCGTTCGGTGATGTCCACGGATATTCCCGTGAGATGTGTCGGGCGTCCGGCAGGATCGCGACGCAGGCGAGCCTTGTCGGCGATCCACAGCAGCCTGCCGTGGGGCGTGATCATGCGAAATTCGGCGTCGTATGGCGCCTCTCCGCGCAGCGCCTGCGCCGCCATCGCTTCGACCGACGCACGGTCGTCGGGATGGATGAGGTCCTTGAACGCCTGGATGCCGCTGCTCGGAACACCGAGGATCTCGATTGCATTGTCGGACCGTATTGCCGTCCCGGTCGTCACGTCCCATTCCCATGCCATCATGCGCGCGGCCGAGAGCGCAAACTTCAGCCGCTCATCACTTTCGTGCAGCGCATCGAGCGTGCGCTTCTGTTCGTCAAAATCGGTGCAGGTTCCGAACCACTTGATGATCTGGCCGTCTTCGCGCAGGGGCAGCGCCTGTCCGAGATGCCATAGATAAGTCCCGTCCGCGCGCCGCAGCCGATGCTCGACCGCAAACGGTTCGCCGGTTTCGAGCGCATGCGTCCATTTCGCCAGCGCACCAGGCAAATCGTCGGGGTGGACGATGCGTTGCCATTCCCAGCCTTCGGTCTCTTCAGGGGAAAGCCCGGTGTATTTGAGCCACCGCTGGTTCAGATATTCGATGCGACCGCCGGGCGCTGCCATCCAGACCATTTGCGGGATGGTCTCGGCGATGAGGTGAAACTGCCGTGCGCTGCGGGTCAGTGCGGCTTCGGCCGCTCTGCGCTCGGTGATATCGCGGAACACGAGCACGACACCGGTGAGCTCTCCCTCCCTGTTTCTTACCGGCGCACCGCTGTCGTCGATCGGGAGATCGATGCCGTCTTTGGCGATCAGCACCGTGTGGTTGGCGAGGCCGACGATCGTCCCTTCACGCAACACCTTGTCGACCGGATTCTCGACCGCGCGACGCGTGGATTCGTTGACGATGCGGAATACATCCTTTAGCGGTTTGCCAACGGCCTCCTCGCCCCACCCGGTCAACCTGCCGGCGACGGAATTGACCAGCGTCACCATGCCCCGGGTGTCGGTCACGATGACCGCATCGCCGATACTGGTCAATGTGGTCATGCACCACTCGCGCTGCTCGTGCGCATAGTTTTCGGCTTGGAAGCGCGAGATGATCTCGCGCCGAATCACCACATAGGCACCCCCGGCGGTGGTGAGCACCAAGAGCAGCATCCCAAGCTCCGCCAAAGAGGCCGCGGAGTAACTGCGGGTTGCTTGCGCAACCCTCCCTTGGAGTGTCGCGTTCTCCGCGCGCTCCATGTCGGCCACGAGCGCCCGGATCGCGTCAGTCAGCTGCTTGCCGGCCCGGCCCGCCACCAGCTCGCGGGCGGCCTCGAACCCCTGTTCCCGGCGCAGCGCGATAGCGCGATCCGCGAATTGCATGCGGGCCGCTATCTTTTCCTCCAGCCGTGCGAGCCTCGCTTGCTGTTCCGGACGATCCGCGGTCAGTCGCTTTAGCCTTTCTAAGGCTTCAGCACGGGAGGAAAGCGCAGACTGGTAGTCCTCGAGGAAGGCGGGATCGCCGGTCAGGATATAGCCGCGCTCTGCCGTCTCCGCCTGGTGGACCAGCAACAAAGAGTCGGACAACGCATCGAGGATCTCATAGCTTTGGGCGATGCCCACGTCGTCGTGCGAGGTGCGCGTGAAATACCAGGAAACGCCGGCGTTTGCAGCGAGCAGTACGAGCAGCAGCACAACGCTGTAGATCACCGATTTTGGGATTGCGGGCTTCATCACCGTACTTCAGGTTGAATAACGCCGGTATTCTAGTATCTTTCTCCAGCCTTCTGTTCAAGGCCTCGGAGACGCGAGCGACGCCCGAAGTGCCAGAGACACCGGTGCGAACGAGCGGCGGTGGATGGGTGAAGGCCCGAGGCGCAGGAGCGCCACCTGGTGCGCGAGCGTCGCATAGCCCTTGTGGCGCGCCAAGCCATAGCCCGGATAGCGGACGTCGAGCCCGACCATCTCCGCGTCACGGGCCACCTTGGCGAGGATGGAAGCGGCGCTGATGGCCGGGACCAGCCGATCACCCCCCACGACGGTGACGCTGGCGCAGGGTAGCTCCGGTCGCATCGGGCCATCCACCCAGACGCCGGCGGGCGCCATCGGCAGGGCCAGCACGGCGCGGCCCATGGCGAGCAGGGAGGCCCGCAGGATGTTCAGGGCATCGATCTCCTCGACCTCGGCGCGCCCCAGGGCAAAAGCCAACGCCTCGTGCCGGATCTGGACCGCCAGGTCCTCGCGCTCTGCGGCCTTGAGCAGCTTGGAGTCCCTGAGCCCCGCGATGGGACGGGCGGGATCGAGGACCACCGCCGCCGCCACCACCGGACCGGCCAGCGGCCCGCGCCCGGCCTCGTCGACCCCGGCGATCGGATAGGGCCCTCCGTCGGCCCAAGTCTTAACCGTACGCAGCGGGTCCGACAACACGGTGGAATGCCCTCGGCAACGCGCTTATCCTGCCGGAATGCCGGCTGGTTGTTCCGGTTCCCTCGCCGCGAAGGGGTGCGAGCGGTGCACGATTGCGCCCCCTCGCTTCCAATTCCCAGAGGGGGACTTGCCGTTCCCTGATGCTATCTCGACCGGCCGACGGAGGGAAGACGCTGCGCTGCAAGCGCACGCAGCAGGCCGCCGGCGCACGGGCGGTCCATGGGTGTAATATCCCGGCGAGGCCCGGACGCACAGCATGAACCGACAAAGCCGTTCCGTCACGCGCGCTCCAACGATGATCGCCGATGTGGGCGGAAGAACGACGCTCGCCCGTAGCGCCGTCCTCGAGGTCCTCTTGGCGGCGAAGCAGGCCCTGAATCACCAGGAGATCGGGCGATCCCTGCGGAAACGCGGCTCACCCTGCGACCGCGTCACCCTGTACCGCGTGCTGGAGTGGCTGGTAAGCCACAGGCTCGCGCACAAGATCGGCGGGGACGACCGCGTGTGGCGGTTCAACTCCGTCCACAACGATCTGGAAGTACACCCCCATTTTCAATGCACCCACTGCCGCCAGGTCTACTGCCTGGAAGATCTACCGCCGCCCTCCGCCTTGACCCTGCCGCCCGGGTTCCGCCCCGAGCACACGGAGCTCATGATCCAGGGGACCTGCCCGACCTGCCACTCGTGACGCAATGCGGTTGCGATGGGTCCTCTCGTTGCGCTAAAATGCAACTGGGTTGCGTTTGCGCACGAAAGACCAATTCATGAGGGAGGAGAAGATATGCGGACCTGCCTCCGACTATGGCATCCCCGGCTTCGGCTCCATCGACCCCGAGCCGGGCCAGGAGCCCGGGGAGTTGTTTAACAGCGATGTCGATGCGGAGAACGAGGCCGGCGGCGCTTCCTATATCGGCGATCGGGGCCATCTCGGCTTCGCCATCAGCCACTACGCGAGCAACTACGGGGTGCCGGGCAGCGGCGAGGAGGCCGGGGTTCGGATCGATCTCGACCAGCTCCGTTACGACATCGAAGGCGAGGTCCAAGACCCGGCCCCCGGTTTCAGCCGCGCCAAGATGAAGCTCGGTCACAACGACTATGAGCATCAGGAGATCGAGCCCGGCGGCCAGGTCGGCACGGATTTCCAGAACGACGAATACGAGGGGCGCGTCGAGCTCCTGCACAGACAGATTTCGGGATTCAACGGGGTGCTCGGGGTCCAGGTGCGCCACCAGGACTTCGAAGCGATCGGCGAAGAGGCCCTGACACCCCCGGTCGGCGGCCGCTCGGTCGGGGTGTTCTGGTTCGAGGAGCGCGACCGGGACCTCTGGCACTTCGAGATCGGGGCCCGTTACGAAAACGCCCGTTACGACGCCGACGCGGGCAGCCCGGATGTCGAGCACGACCTCCATAGCATCTCGGGCGGTGCGGTGCGGAGCTTCGGGGAGGATTATTCGGCCGGGATCTCCGTGACCCGCGCCCAACGCGCCCCGAGCCTGGAGGAGCTCTACAACGACGGGCCCCATCTCGCGACCGGGACTTTCGAGCGCGGCGATCCGGCCCTGGACCCGGAGACCGCCAATAACCTCGACCTGACCTTGCGCAAGTCCGAGGGGCGCTGGACCTGGCGCGTTGCGGCGTTCGCCAATCTCATCGAGGACTTCATCTTCGCCGATTCCGTGGATGCGAACGGCGATGGCGTGGCCGACCGCGCGGATGAAGAGGGCAATGTGGTCCCGGAGGGGGATCTCTTGAGCCTCGACTTCGTGCAGGACCCCGCGATCTTCTACGGCGCGGAGGCCGAGACGGTTTTCGGGATCTTCGAGGGCACGAGCTACGGCGACCTCGATGCCCGGCTCTTCGCGGACTATGTACGCGGCAAGCTGACCGACGGAGACGACCTCCCCCGCATCACCCCGCCGCGTTTCGGCGGCGGCCTCGATTACCGGTTCGGGGCCTGGAGCGGCGATTTCGAGGTCATGCGGGTCGCGAAACAGACCGATAACGCGGCCCTCGAAACCGAGACCGACGGCTATACCCAGGTCGATCTCGGTGTCGGTTATGCCTTCGGCACCCAGCCCGCCGATCTCACCCTGGCGGTGCGGGGCACCAACCTCCTCGACGAGGAGGAAAGGCGCCATACCTCCTTCCTGAAAGACCGCGCCCCCCTCCCCGGCCGCAGCGTCCTCTTCACCCTGCGGGCGGGTTTCTGAAGGGCAGCCTGACTGGTTGGCTCGTGCCCGGCGGGCATCACCGCCCGGCCGGATCTGGGCTATAGTTTGCCGGTACCGAGCCGCTCGGTGGCCAGCTTGTCCGGGCCACCGTTACTGCTATACAGGAGATCCGAACATGTCCTACGACTTCACCGTGCCCGCCTCTCGCCCCTAGCATGAGTCCATGTCCCACCCACCCAATCCCACCCAGGCCGTGGGCATGGTTCCGGTCATCGGCATGCTGTATGCCGTCATCGGCATCCTGTTCATCTTCCGCGATCCGCGCAAATGCCTGCACGACACGATCGCCGACACCGTCGTAGTCAAGGATTGACAGCCCCGCCGACGGTGTGATCGCGCAGGGCGAGCACCTCTTCGACGACACGGCTCGCGTGGTCGAGACACCCGAGGGGGTGACGATCGACCTCCGGGTCGCGGGCCCGGTGCCGCGCGCTCTCTGCTTCGCGATCGATTTCGGGATCCGCGCGCTGGTCTATTTCGGGCTCGCCGTCGGGCTGGCCACCTTGGGGCGCTTCGGTACGGGGGTCTTGCTCATCGCGTTCTTCGGCCTCGAATGGTTCTATCCGGTCCTCTTCGAGGTCTATGCGGAGGGCGCGACCCCGGGCAAGCGGGTGCTCGGGCTTCGGGTGGTACACGACGACGGCGTGCCGGTCGGCTGGTCGGGCGCGATGATCCGGAACCTCCTGCGTGCGGTGGATTTCCTGCCGTTCTTCTATGGCTGCGGCTTGGTCTCCATGCTCGTGACCCGCGACTTCAAGCGCCTGGGCGATCTCGCTGCCCGCACCGTGGTGGTGTATCGGGAGACCGCCACCCCGCCGCTCCACCTGCCCGAGGCCACCCCGCGCCCGCCACCGGTGCGGTTCACGCTCGCCGAGCAGCAGGCGATCCTGGCCTTCGCGGCGCGCGTGCCGAGCCTCACGCGCGAGCGCGCCGAGGAGCTCGCGGCCATCGTCCAAGACGTCGCGAGCGGTGAGGGCGATGTGACGGCCCGGCTCCTCGGGTACGCGCGCCACATCGCCGGCGAGCGATGAGCCCGAACGACTTCGTCCGCCGCTTCGAGTCGGACTGGCAAGCGATCGAGGACCTGGCGACCCAGGCGCTGGCCCGCCCCCGGGCGAAGCTCCCGGGGGCCGCCGACTTCCCTACGCGCTTCCGGCGCTTGTGTCAGCAACTGGCGCTGGCGAGAACCCGCCGGTATCCGCCGCCGATCGTCCTGCGCCTGAATCGGCTGGCCCTCTTCGCCCACCAGGCCCTGTACGGGGCCCGGAGCGGTCCCTGGCCCGAGATCAAGTCCTTCGCCCTCACGGACTTTCCGCTGCTCGTGCGCCGGCACGCCGGGCCCTTCTGGGTCGCGACCTGCCTGCTGTATCTGCCCGCCCTCGCCATGAGCGCCGTCGTGTGGGCGCAACCGGAGCTGATCTACAGCCTCATGGACCCGGCCCAGGTGGTGGATCTCGAAGCGATGTACGAGCCGGGTACGTCCCACATCGGTTTCAAGCGCGCCTCGGACACCAACGTCATGATGTTCGGACACTATATCCAAAACAACCTCTCGATCGGCTTCCAGACCTTTGCCGGTGGGTTGATCCTGGGTCTCGGGAGCATCGCCGCGCTCGGCTTCAATGGCCTCTATCTCGGGGCGGTGGCCACCCATCTCACCCGCGTCGGCTATGCCGAACCCTTCTTCCAGTTCGTGGCCGGCCATTCGGCCTTCGAGCTCACCGCCATCGCGCTCTGCGGCATGGCGGGCCTCCTGTTGGGCCGCGCGCTCCTGGCACCGGGCCTGTGCACACGGCGCGAGGCGCTCGTCACGAGCGCCCGGGTCGCGGTGCGGATCGTCTACGGGGCCGCGGCCATGCTCCTCATCGCCGCGTTCATCGAGGCCTTCTGGTCCTCCGCGACCGCCGTGCCGCCGGTGGCCAAGTACCTCATCGGCGTCGCGCTGTGGCTATTCGTGGGCGCCTATTTCTTGTTCATGGGCCGCCGTGCGCATTGAGGCATTGACGCTCGCGGTGCGTCCGCGTTTGCCCTTCGAGGCCATGGACCTCGGCCTGCGGCTCTGCCAGTCGCACTGGGGCGCGGTGTACACCGCCTGGGCCGTGGCCCTCGTCCCGGTCCTCGGCCTCGCCACCGCGGCGCGCTTCCTGGTGGACGCAAGCTGGTTGTGGTCGACCATCGTGTGGTGGCTCAAACCGTTCTACGACCGCGCGCTCGTCTTGGTGCTGAGCCGCGCCGTGTTCGGCGAGGCCACGGGCGCCGGGGACGTGGCGCGCGCCTTGCCCGGCTTCTTTCGGACCGGCCTCGTGCGGGGACTGACCTGGGGCCGCTTCGATCCGTCGCGCTCGTTCACGCTACCGGCCTGGCAACTGGAGGGCTTGCGCGGGGCGGCGCGCCGGCGGCGCTCGGCCCTATTGCGTAAGGGCGGACGCCAGCGCGCCATGTGGTTGACCACCGCCTGTATCCACATCGAGGTACTCTTGACGTTCGCGGGGATCGCACTTTTCTTCCTCGTGCTGCCCGAGGGCGTGGGACCGTCGTTCGACCCGTTCGTCTTCGCGTGGCTCCAGACGCCTGCGGGGGAGGTCCTGGTCGATGTCGCCTACCTCATCGCCCTGAGTCTCATCGAGCCGCTCTATGCGGCTTCGGGCTTCACGCTCTATCTCAACCGGCGCACCGAGCTCGAGGGCTGGGACATCGAGATCGCCTTCCGCCAACTTGCCGCGCGCCTCGCGAGCGCGCGCGAGGTCGCCTGATGCAGGCCCGCGCCGCGTCCTACGCGGCGATCCCGGCCCCGCGTGGGGGCGCACCGCGATGCATCCGACCGCCGCACAGGCCGTGGGGCGCACAGCCGTGCGCCCCTACCATGGTCCTGCTTGCGGCAATCGTGACAATGCCGCTGGCCGCGGAGGCCGCGGAGACGCCGGCGCCGCCTGGCGAGGGCGCGGCACCCGCCTTCGCGGCCGAAGCCCGGTCGAAGATAGCCGCGATACTGGCGGCGGAGGAATTCGGGCACACCGAGACGACCACGAGCCTGCGCGCCCGCAAGCCGGAGTCGGACCGGACACAGGGGGGGTGGCTGGCCGGTCTGCGCGGGTTCCTGCGCCGAGGCGCGGAGGTCTTGGCCGCGATCGGCGAGACGCTCGTGTGGGTCGCCGCGGCGCTCGCGATTTTCTGGATCGTCTACTACCGCGAGCGCTGGCTGCCGTTCCTGGGACGGTTACAACGGGTGCCCAAGACCCCGCCGCTGAGTCGGGAAGTGCGGCTTGCGGGCCGACCCCTGCCCGACGACATCGCCTCGGCGGCCTTGGCCCTCTGGCGAGCGGGCCGCCACGCCGAGGCACTGGGCCTCCTCTACCGCGGTGCCATCGCCCGCGCCCACGAGCGCTTCGATCTGCGCCTCCCACCCGGGGCGACCGAGGGCGAGGTCCTGCGCGCCGTCGCGCCCGCGGCGCCCGCGGCCCTCGATTATTTCACCGCCCTGACCCGCGCCTGGATGGCCTTCGCCTACGCGCACCGGACCCCCGAGGCCACCGCGCCCGAGATCGAGCCCCTGGCCGAGGGCTTCCGGCGCCATCTGGAAGAGACGTGATCCCGCGCCGTAACCAGATCGCCATCGGCGTCATCGTCACGGCCACCCTCGCGCTCGCGGCCCTCTGGGTGTACACGAACTTCGAGCTGTACGAACGGGAGATCGAGGTCGGTCTCAAGGCCGAGGCGCGCGAGAACCCCTACCTCGCGCTCGCGCGCTTCCTCACAAGCTATCGCGCCGCGGCCCGCACCTTCCCGGTCTATACGCGGCCGCCGCCGCCCGGCGCCACGCTGTATTTCCCGGCCGAGCGCGCGGCCTTGTCCGCGCGCCAGAACGCCGAGTTGCGCGCCTTTGCAGAGGCCGGCGGCCATCTGATCGTCGTCATCCGCACGCTGTGGGAGGAAAAGAACAAGACGCCCGATCCGCTGCTCGATCCGCTCGGCGCCGCGCAGTTCGAGAACAAACCACCCCCCGTTCATCCATCCCACTCCATGGAATGCCCCGCGCCGAAGGCGGACAACGACGAGCCGTGGTGGAAGTCGGATCCGCGCCCGGTGTCCCTCCCGGACCGCTCGGGGACGCTCATGCTGCACTTCGATCAACGCTTTCGCCTGGAGGAGCGCGGCGCCCCCGCCCTCTGGCGGCTCGCCGACACCTTCGGGGTGCATGCGCTCCGGTATCGGGTCGGCCAGGGGTCGATCACGGTCCTGACGGACGATGGGCTATTGACCAACGCGGAGATCGGCAAGCACGACCACGCCGCGCTCGCGGCCTGGCTTCTGGCCCCAGAGCCCGGCGGCAGGATCTGGATCATCCGCGACCACGACGCACCGCCGCTCTGGGCCTGGCTCTGGAAGCACGCCGCGCCCGTGGTGCTCGCGGCCCTGGTGCTCCTCGCCGTGTGGTTGTGGGGCGCGACGCGCCGTTTCGGTCCCGTGTTACCGGACGCGGCCCCGGAGCGCCGCAGCCTCGTCGAGCACATCACGGCGAGCGGCCGCTTTATCTGGCAGCATGGCGCGCCCGGGGCGCTCATCACCGCCACCGTGGACGCGCTCCGGCAACGCATCCGCGCCCGTCATCCGGCCTGGGCGGGGCTGGCCGTGGGGGATCTGTCCGCGAAACTGGCCGCCTTCACGGGGCTGCCCGAACCCGCGATCGCACGAGCCCTGGCCGCGGATCCGTCGAGTAGCGGGGAGCGCTTCGCGCGGGATATCGAGACGTTGGAGTCCGTAAGGAGACGCCTATGAAACGAACCTTCCGCGGTGGCCGAGTACGAACCGGCCTGCGCCGTCCTCGCGCGTGCCCGCTCGGGCGGTCGCCGATCCTCACGGAACCGTCGGCTGGACTTCGTGCGAGATGCTGAACGGGCGCGCCTGCGACAAAAGCGCATCCGCAATGATCGGAGAGGATAGGGGGTAGCCCGCCGCGTGCAACGCACGTGCTGCCCAGGTATTGCAGGTATTGAAGAGATGAAATTCCCCCTGTGCCGGATAGAACCTGCTGTCGCCATAAAGCCCCGGGCCCAGCGGCGCCACCGCGCCCGGGCCTCTACGTGCAAAGCTTCCGTCGATATAGGCAACCAAGCGGCCGAAACTCTCCTGATTGAGCCGAAACTCTAGGACCTCCCGGTAGGGGGCATAGCCGACGACCGCTCCGCTGAAACCGACCACGTGTAACACGCTCCTGCTCGGAACGAACAGCGCCTTGAGCGCTTGCCAAAGCTTAAAGTCCACCGTCTGGTAAAAATCCCATTCTCCCCAGCCAAACTCCAGATACTCGGTGTCGGGGAAATCGCGACGTTCCGGCAAGACGCCTTCGGGTATCTCCGATCGCTTGAGCACGATGCCGGCATGCCAGCGATCGACAAGCAAATAGGCTGTAAGGGTAGGCTGACTTTCTACAACGGCCGTCGATGCCTTCGCTACCTGCGCGGCACCCGAAGCCAACACGATGATCGCACCTAGTAGTGCATTTCTCGAATTCATTTACATTTTGGCAGTGTTGAATTTGGGCTCGCAACGCCATAGATCGTCATCCCTGCGAAAGCAGGTATCCATGACTTACGCCGGTTTCCTCGGATGAGATGTTCCC
>JBOIDT010000066.1:0-15793 GCA_050740755.1 Gammaproteobacteria bacterium | reverse complement strand
ACCCAGCATCGAGGTGAGGGAGATGAAGGAAATGAAATGGTTGCGGCGCTTGGCCCGGGTATAGCGGAGCCCGATGCAGAGCCCGAGCGGTCTGAACATGGCCGGGCATTATAGCGGAAAGGCCCCTGCCGCCCCGCTTTGAACCGCTATAACTAACTTTCATGATTCGATGACGCAGCGCCCCTGATTATGAAATAATTCAAAAATCGTGGCTTTGGCTGCGAGGGTTTTTGTTGTCTGGGATCTGTGTTATTTCACGCTAAACTATTAACCCCGGCCCATGACCACACGCGTTCTCGCCATCGACACCGCCACCGAGGCCTGTTCGGCGGCGATCCTGGTCGAGGGTGCGGTGTACGAGCGCTTTCTGATCGCGCCGCGGCGGCACAGCGCGCTCATCTTGCCCATGGTCGAGGAGGTCATGGCCGAGGCCGGCGTGAGCCTCCGTCAGCTCGACGGCCTCTGCTTCGGCCGCGGCCCCGGGTCGTTCACCGGGGTGCGCATCGCCGCCGGGGTGATCCAGGGCCTGGCGCTCGCTTCGGATCTGCCCGTGGCGCCGGTCTCGACGCTCGCGGCCCTGGCCCAGGGCGCTTTCCGGCCGGATGGACCGGAGTGCATCGTCGCGGCCTTCGACGCGCGCATGGGTGAGGTGTATCTGGGGATCTACACAATGGGGGGGATAGAAGCGCCGGGCGCAACGGGTATCTGCGCTGCGGCGACCGTGCAGCCGCTCCGGCCCGAGGCCGTGATCGATCCGGCGGCGATCTCAGCATCCCTCCCGGGCGCGTGGACGGGCGTGGGTAGCGGCTTCAAGACCCACGGTGCGGCCCTGTGCAAGTCCTTGGCGGGAAGCCCCTCGCGAATAGAGCCCGAGACGTATCCGCACGCCCGCGACGTCGCCCTGCTCGGGCTCGATACCCTGCGGCAGGGACGAGGGGTGCGAGCCGAGGAGGCGTTGCCGGTCTACCTCAGGGATCGCGTGCCTTGGGGATCACATGCCTTGGGGATCACATGCCTTGGGGATCACATGGGTTAGTCGGTGGCATTACGACACCGGATTTCCTATCCTAGGTGCTCGACTCGAAGCGCCCGATCCCATGCTCAAGGTCAACCCGCCCGCCAGGGGACCCCGCCGTCGCGGGGTCTATCTGTTGCCGAACCTGTTCACCACGGCGGCCTTGTTCGCGGGTTTCTACGCCATCGTCGCCGCCATGGACGGCCGTTTCCTGGGGGCCGCGGTCTCGATCTACATCGCGATGATCCTGGACGGCGTCGATGGCCGGGTCGCGCGCCTCACCAACACCGAGACCGACTTCGGCGCCGAGTACGACAGCCTCTCGGACATGATCTCCTTCGGGCTGGCCCCGGCGCTCGTCATGTTCCAGTGGTCGCTGGTCTCGTGGGGGAAGCTCGGGTGGCTCGCGGCCTTCGTCTACACCGCCGCCGCGGCGCTCCGGCTGGCGCGCTTCAATACCCAGGTCGGGATCGCGGACAAGCGCTATTTCCAGGGCCTGCCGAGCCCGTCCGCGGCGGCGCTCCTGGCGGGGGCCGTGTGGCTCGGGGAGGACAGCGGTCTCGGCGACGGACATTTCCTGGCGCCCGTCACCATCCTCCTGACCGTGCTGGCCTCGCTCCTCATGGTCAGCAACATCCGTTATTACAGCCTCAAGACGCTCGATTTCAGGGGCCGCCTGCCGTTCGTGGCGGGGCTCCTGGTGGTCTTGGTGTTCGTGTTCGTCTCGCTCTCTCCCCCGCTCCTACTGTTCCTCGGATTCCTGGTGTACGCCGCATCGGGACCCGTCATGACCCTCATCCAGCTACGCCGTCACCGCGCGGCGCGCCGGGCCGGGTTCGAGGGGGAACCGCCCGCGGGCGGGTGAGGCATGGGATCGGGGACACGATTTTGGGACGGTCGGGTGCCGGCGCCGCAAATCGATCAGGGCCCGACTGGTGCCGAGGAGAGGACTTGAACCTCCACGGGGTTGCCCCCACAAGGACCTGAACCTTGCGCGTCTGCCAATTCCGCCACCTCGGCCGAGGCAGGGGCAATCTACCGAAGCCCCCGATGTGAGTCAATTGCATCGTATGAGCCGCGCTTCCCGCCGAACCAGGCCTGCCCGTCGAACCACGAAAGACCCCTACGCGGCGCGTGAGGCGGAGCGCTACGCCCGCCCGGTGCCGAGCCGCGAGTTCATCCTCGAATACCTCGGGGATTGCGACGGGCCGCGCACGGTCGAGGAGATCGCCCGAGCCCTCGGGGTACGCGGCGACGACCAACTCACGGCGCTGGGGCGCCGCCTCAACGCCATGGAACGCGACGCCCAGCTGATCCGCAACCGCCGCGATGCCTACGGCGCCCCCGCCAAGATGGATCTCCTGACCGGCCGGGTGATCGGCCACCCCGACGGCTTCGGTTTCCTGGTCCGCGACGAGGGCGGCGACGATGTGTTCCTGTCGGCGCGCCAGATGAAGAGCCTCTTGCACGGCGATCGGGCCGTGGTGCGCGTCACCGGGGTCGACCGGCGCGGCCGCACGGAAGGCGCCCTCGTCGAGGTCGTCGAGCGCGCCAATCAGGAGGTCGTGGGGCGATTCTTCGAAGAGGCCGGGATCGCGCGGGTGGTCCCCGACAACAAGCGCCTCCACCAGGATGTGCTGATCCCGAGCGCCGATTCCGGGGGGGCCGGAGACGGCCAGATCGTCGTGGCGAAGATCGTCCAGCAGCCGGACTGGCGGCGCCCGCCGCTCGGCCGCGTGGTCGAGGTCCTGGGCGATCACATGGCGCCGGGCATGGAGATCGACGTCGCCATCCGCGCCTATGGGCTGCCCTCTGCCTGGCCGGAAGAGGTCGAGCACGAGGTCGAAGCGCTGCCGACATCGGTGAGCCGCCGCGACACGGTCGGCCGCTTGGATCTCCGCGGGCTGCCGCTCGTCACAATAGACGGCGAAGACGCACGCGACTTCGACGACGCCGTCTTGTGCGAACGCAACGGCAGCGGCTGGCGGCTCTATGTCGCGATCGCCGATGTCGGCCACTACGTCAAACCCGGTACGGCCCTCGACCGCGAGGCCCGGAACCGCGGCAACTCGGTGTACTTCCCCGACCGGGTGATCCCTATGCTGCCGGAGGCGCTGTCGAACGGCCTGTGCTCCCTGAACCCCGAGCTCGATCGCCTGTGCCTGTGCTGCATCCTCGACATCGGGCCGCGCGGTCGCATCGTCTCACATCGTTTCCAGGAGGCGGTGATGCGCTCCGCGGCGCGCCTGACCTATACCGACGTCCACGGCATCGTCGCCCTGCGCGATGCCGCGTTGCGCGAGCGCTTCCGGGACCTCGCCCCGCACCTCGATGCGCTCCACACCCTGTACCGACACTTGAAGAAACGCCGCGAGGCGCGAGGCGCGATCGACTTCGATACCCACGAAACCCGCATCGTCTTCGGCCCCGATCGGAAGGTCGATCGCATCGTGCCGCTCCGCCGCAACGACGCCCATCGGCTCATCGAGGAGTGCATGATCGCGGCGAACGTGGCGGCCGCGGAGTTCCTGGCCGCCCATGAGGTCCCGAGCCTGTACCGCGTGCACGACCGGCCGGACCGGGAGAAGCTGGCCGATGTGCGCACCTTCCTAGGGGAACTGGGTTTGACGCTCGGCGGCGGCGAGGAACCGCACCCGCGCGACTACGCCACACTCCTCGCCGCGGTGAAGGACCGACCGGACGCCGGGCTCATCGAGACCGTGCTCTTGCGGAGCCTGCGCCTCGCAGTCTACAGCTCCGAGAACATCGGCCACTTCGGACTGGCCCACCCCGCCTACACGCACTTCACCTCGCCCATCCGGCGTTATCCCGATCTGCTCGTCCACCGCGCCCTTTGCCACCTGCTCTCCAAGCGCCGCAGGCCGTTCCTCTATCCGCGCGAGGAGATGCCGGTCCTGGCCGACCACTGCTCCAGCACCGAGCGGCGCGCGGACGAGGCCACGCGCGACGCCATCACCTGGCTCAAGTGCGAATACATGCTCGACAAGGTGGGCGAGGTCTTCGACGGTGTGATCACCAGCGTCACCTCGTTCGGCTTGTTCGTCGAGATCAAGGACATCCACATCGAGGGGCTGGTCCACGTCACCTCGCTCAAGAACGACTACTATCACCACGACCCCGTGCGCCACCGCTTGAGGGCCGAGCGCAGCGGGCGCGTGTACCGCCTCGCCGGCCCGGTCAGGGTGCGGGTCGTGCGCGTCGACCTGGACCGGCGGCGCATCGACTTCGATGTCGTGGAGGTCGTCTCGAAAAAGGGACCACGCGCATGAAGAGCGAGCTGGTAGTGGGCCTACACGCAGTGCGACAGCGGTTGTCGGATGCCCCCGTCGAGGCCCTGGAGCTGTGGGTCCTGGCCGGGCGCGAGGACGCGCGTTTGGTCGAGATCCTGAAGCTCGCCGCCCGCGCCGGGCTCGCCATCCACTCCGTCCCGCGCCACACCCTGGATCGCCTCGCTTCGGGCCTCGGCCATCAGGGAGTCGTGCTGCGTTGCCGGGCGAGCGAGCGCCTGGACGAGGATGTCCTCCCCGAGATACTGGCCGCCGCCGATGGCCCGCTCCTCCTCTTGGTCCTCGACGGCGTCCAGGACCCGCGCAACCTGGGCGCCTGCCTGCGCACCGCGGAGGCCGCCGGGGTCGCCGCGGTCATCGTGCCGCGACACCGCGGGGTCGGGATCACCCCCGTGGTCGCCAAGGTCGCGAGCGGCGCGGCGGCGCGGGTGCCGCTCATCCAGGCCGCCAACCTCGCACGCGCCTTGCGCGGGCTGCGCGACGCCGGGGTGGCCGTGATCGGCGCGACGAGCGCTGCCGACCAGTGTCTGTTCGACAGCGACCTGAGCGGCCCCGTGGCCATCGTGGTGGGCGGAGAGGGCCGCGGGCTCCGGCGGCTGACGCGAGAGCTGTGTGATCACGAGGTTCAGATCCCGATGCGGGGCGCGGTCGAGAGCCTCAACGTCTCGGTGGCTGCCGCGGTGTGCCTTTTCGAAGCGGTCCGCCAGCGCCACGCTCGCATCGCCGTACGGTGCACCGCTGGCGTCCGCTCGCCGGCCCGGCGGGGCGCCCCCGGAATGCTTTGAATCTTGCGCATAGATGGAGTAGTGTTGGCGTCGAAGGGGTAAACGATTCTGGAAAAACGATACTTCTACCCTTCGAGGAGGACGCTATGAGCCTATCTCGCATCATGGCTACGTCGGTGGTAGTCGGGACGTTGCTATTTTCTGGTTCCGCCGCGGCGCAGTCGCAGCAAGATGAGAAGTGCTGGCGCAAGGTCGAGGGGTTCGATGTTCATTTCAGCATCTATCAGGCGGCCTTCGGGAGCCGGTCGTTCTGCCAGGATGCCCCCGCGACCGGTGCCACGGCCTTGACCCTGGACTTCATCGATCCCGCACTGCGCCAGATGCCGACCGAAGTGCGGGTCATCGAGGCCCCGTCATGGGACGCGGCCCAGGACCCCGAAGCAGACGACACCGGCAAGCCCGTGGACCGATTGCCCTCGAAGGTCTATTCGAGCGGGACCGTGCTCCTGGAGCACGCGTTCAATGCGCCCGGATACTTCGTGGAGATCGTCGGCATCCAGGACTCGAGAGGCAAGAAACACCTCTTGCGCTTTCCGTTTCAGCTCGGTCAAGGCGCCGGTCTCAACTGGTCGTTCGCCCAGATCGGCGCAGTGGTCGGCTTCGTCGCGTTGATCCTGATCATCGTCATCTGGCTACGGATCCGCAACCGCCAGCGGGTGATCGAATTGTAGGGGTCTCGACGGTACGGGGCGGATCCGATGCTCCCCGACCCATCCCCCCGATCAATCGATCTGTTTTCGCCGAGTGGGGCGCGGCGGGAGCGCCGCCATCGTGCGGGGTGTGACGCTGTTCCGAGTGCTACTCGCGGCCTTGCTCAGCATCGGCTTCGCCCTCGCCCTGCTCGGCCTCTTCTATGCCACGGAGCTGGCCTTCTCCGTCTGGGAGCGCTTGGCCGAGGCCCCGACCATACTGGTCGGTGCCTACGTTGCGCTGGTCGCCTTGCTCGCGGCCGGGGTCGGGTACGTGCTCTGGCGACTCCTGCGACCCCGTCCCGCCAATGAGCCCCATAAGAGATCCGAGCGCGCGCTCTCCCCGCAGAGCCCGGCCGAGTTGCATGCGCGCATGGCCGATGCCGAGGCCCAGGGCGCCGACGTCGGCTCGGTCCGCGCCGAGCTCGGCCACCTCGCCGAGCACGGGGCGCGGCTCTCTATCGCGCTCTTCGGCGAGGTCGGGAGCGGCAAGTCCTCGCTCGTCCAGACCCTCCTCCCCGGCTGCTGGGTGGACATCGATCCGCGCGCCGGGACCACCCGGAGCGTGACGCGTTACCGCTGGCACGCCCCGAACGGTGAGGAGGTCGCGCTCATCGACCTGCCAGGGTGCAACGACCCGGCACGAGACCTGGACCCCGTCGCCCGAGAGGAGGCCCTACGCGCCCACGCCGTGGTGTATCTGACCGATTCGGACCTGACCCGTGCGCAGCACCGCGAGCTCGGGGCCTTGCTCACACTCGGCAAGCCCATCATCGTCGCCATCAACAAGATGGATTGGTACCCCGAGCGCGATCGGGACACCTTGCGTGCGCGGATCGCGGAACGGGTGCCGCGGTGCGAGGTGGTCGCCCTGTCGGCGGGCGGCCGGAGAGAGGTCGTGCGCACCCGAGCGAACGGCCAGGAAGTCGTCTCGGTGGAGCCCGTCCCGCCGAACGTCACGGAGTTGCTCGCGGCCTTGGCGCGCACCCTGGGCCAGGACCGCGCGGCGCTCTTGGCGGGCCGCGAGACGGTGGTGCTCGGGCTCGCGGCTCACAAGCTCGACGTCTCACTCGCCGCGCACCGCGGCATCCGCGCCGAGGAGATCGTGAGAGACTATGCGCGCCAGGCGGTGGTCGGGGCGCTGGTGGCCGTGGCCCCCGGCACCGATCTGGTGATCCAGGGCTATCTCGCCGTGGGCATGGTGCGCTCCCTGTGCGAGCTCTACGAGGTCTCCCCCCCGCGGGCGGACATGACGCGCCTCCTGCGACTCGCGACGAAACGGGCGCGCAAGGCCCTGCCGATGGTGCTGGCGGTCGCGGGCAACGCCTTCAAGGCCTTTCCCGGCCTCGGGACCGTGGCGGGCGGGGCTTTGCACGCCGTGGGGTACGGTCTCATCTTCGAGAGCCTCGGGCACGCGGTGGCCGAGGGCCTGGCCCACGAAGGGGATCTCGGGGAGCAGGCCACCTTGCAGCGCTTCGAGGAGGACTTGAGTGAGGATCTGGGAACGCGTGCGGAACGCCTGGTCCGGCTGGCCCTGGCGCCGCGAAAAGGGCACCGCGGTGAGCCCTGAGGGCGGGCGCGAGGACTCCCCGCTCGGCCGGGCGCGCGACAGCCTGCGTGCGCTGGTCGAGGACCCCAAGTTGCCGGCGGCGGTGCGCGACGGCCTGTCGGAGGAGCTGGGTCACGTCCAGGCCATGCTCGAGCGGCTCGAAAAGGGCTACATCCACATCGCGTTCTTCGGGCGTGTCGGAGTCGGAAAATCGGCGCTCATCAATGCCCTGCTTCGCGAGCGACGGTTCTCGACCAGCCCGCTGCACGGCGAGACACGCGCCCCGCAATCCGCACGCTGGGAGGAACGACAGGTGCACGAACGGGGCGCCGGGGGCGTGTTCCTGATCGACACCCCCGGCATCGACGACATCGAGGGCGAGGCCCGCGAGCGCATGGCGCGCGAGGTCGGCCGTCGCGCCGATCTGGTGCTGTTCGTGGTCGATGGCGACACCTCCGCCACGGAGATCCAGGCGCTCAGGGTGCTCGCCGAGGAGCACAAGCCGCTGCTACTGGTCTTCAACAAGGTCGACCGCTACACAGAGGCCGAACGCGCCGTGCTGGTCGAGGCGCTCACACTCCGCTGCCGCGGACTCGTGCCATCCGATCGGATCGTCTGCAGTGCCGCCGAACCGGGTCCACGCATCTACATCGAGGTCGACGCCACCGGTCGCGAGACCGAGGCGCTACGGCGCGCCGACCCGCGAGTGCAGGCCCTGCGCGAGGCCCTGTGGGCCATCCTGGAAAGCGAGGGGAAGGCGCTTGCGGCGCTCAACGCGACGCTCTTCGCGGGTGAGGTCTCGGACACGATCAGCACCCGGGTGCTGGCGATCCGGCGCGATCTGGCCGCCGCCGTGATCCGCAGCTACTGTCTGGTCAAAGGGGTGGTCGTCGGCCTCAACCCCATCCCGATCTCGGATCTCCTGGTCGCCGGGGCCGCGGACGTGGGCCTGGTCCTGCACCTCGCGCGGATCTACGGCCTGCCCATGGGCAAGGCGGAGGCCGGCCGGCTCATCGCCACCATCGCGGCGCAGATGGCGCTGGTGATGGGCACGGTGTGGGCCGTGCACTTCGTCGCCTCGGCGATCAAAGGCGGGACGGCCGGGCTCTCGACCTTGGTCACCGGCGCCACCCAGGGGGCCGTCGCCTACTATTCGGCGCTCGTGGTCGGACGGGCGGCGCAGCGCTATCTCGCGCAGGGGCGCTCATGGGGACCGCTGGGGCCCAAGCGCGTCGTCCAGGAGATCCTGGACGGTCTCGATCGGGACTCGCTGCTCACCGAAGCGCGCGAGAAGATCTCGGCCCGGCTGCGCGGATCTTCGTTCGCCTGAGCCTGGCGCTCGAGATGCTGGTACCTGGGGCCCTGGCGGACCGCCGCGGGTGTCGAGCGGCGCGGGTTCTGCCCATGGGTTCCATCTCGGAACCAATTGGGGTATTGTAGTAGCGGGAACGTACTGGTTATACGCTGCGTAACTGGACCACGTTGCCACGGTGAGCTTTACAAGGCTAAGAGTCGGGGGTTGTGCGCAAGCCGGCCGGGAAGGCCATTGCCTCCCCTGTCGAACCCTATAACTAAATCGAAGGAGGTAACCATGCCTGACGGTACCATGTGGGTGTTGTTCATTTTGTCCCTCGTCTGCTTCGGCACTCTGATCGCGCTCAATTGGAAGCGCTAGGGCGGGCATTTCACCTAATCAAACAACAATAACCTTGGGGGGCCTCGGTCCCCAATTTGACGCGCGGGTCTACCTGCGGCACCGGTCGCGGGGTGCCCGCGTCGTTTTATGTATCTGTTCTACGGAATTTTATATATATAGGCGGGGCGGTCTTGGGCGGTCCGCGTAGCGCGGCACGGCCCCATGCGTGAGATCCTGCTCTCCGCGCTCGGGGCGGCCTTCGCGGTGTGGGTGATCCTGGTCGCAGCCATGTTCTTGCTCCAGTCCTCCTTCATTTTCTTTCCGTCCCGAGAGATCATGGCCACGCCGACCCAGGCGGGACTGGCCTACGAGCCGATCGAGATCCGTGCGGAGGACGGGGTGCGACTCTCGGGTTGGTATGTCCCGGCGGCCGAGGCCCGGTTGACCTTGCTGTTCCTGCCCGGCAACGCCGGCAACATCTCCCACCGGCTAATGGCCTTGCACGCCTTGCACGGCCTCGGGCTAGCGGTGCTCATCCTCGATTACCGCGGCTACGGTGAAAGCTCCGGCAGCCCCTCCGAAGAGGGCACCTATCGCGATGCCCTGGCCGCTTGGGAATATTTGACCACGACGCGCGGCATTGCGGCCGACCGCGTCGTGCTGTTCGGAGAGTCCCTGGGCGGGGCGGTGGCCACCTGGGTCGCGACCCGCGAACATCCCGCGGGACTCATCCTGGAATCGACCTTCACGACCATGCGCGAGCTGGCCGGCCATTTCTATCCATACTTTCCCGCGCACCTGCTGCGCGTCCATTACCCGACGATCGAGCGGCTCTCCCGGGTGCGCTGTCCCGTGCTCGTGATCCACAGCCCGGACGACGAGATCGTGCCCTATGAGCATGGGGAACGCCTGTACGCGGCGGCCCCCGGCCACAAGCAGTTCGTCCAGCGCCAGGGGGGACACAACGACGCCTTTCTGGCACGGACGGAGGTACTGGTGGCGGGCATCGAACGGTTCATTACGAGTATCCAGGACGGTGGCCCGGGATGGGATCACGAGGACCGGGGCGGCGTCTTGGATCGGGTCCGGGCATCGGAAGGAGCCAGGCCGTGATCGGTAAAGTTCACGAGCCTCGGCGTATATCTTGCTAGAGCTCTCCGGAGCGGTGTATCCCGGCGCCGATCCCGTCCATCCTTATGCTACGATCGGCCCGGGCTCAAGCAGGCGACCTCGATGTCCAAGCGGTGTATCTACAAGGTGATCTTCCATAACCAGGGCCGGGTGTACGAGGTCTATGCCCGCAGCGTGAGTCAGAGCGGGTTGTTCGGGTTCGTGGAGATAGGTGATCTGGTCTTCGGCACGCGCACGTCCCTGGTCCTGGACCCCGCGGAAGAGCAGCTGAAGTCCGAGTTCACCGGCGTCGGCCGGAGCTACATCCCGATGCATGCCGTCGTCCGCATCGACGAAGTCGAGAAGGAAGGCCCGATCAAGGTGACCCCGATCAAGGGCGATGGCGCTGCCAACGTGACGCCCTTCCCCGTCTATACCCAGAAGGACCCGGGCAAGTCCTGAACCCCGGGCCGTGCCCATGGGGGACCCCAGGTGCCCCGCCATCATTCCAGCGCCACGGTATCGTCGAGCACGTGGCGCACCCCCAGTTCGGCCACCTCCAAGGTCACCCGCACCGATAGTGCCTCATCCCCTGTGATGCGGCCCGCGGCGATCGCACCCCGGACCGCCTGCTCGATCTCGCGCTGCGAGGTGACACCCACGCGCTTTAGGAACTTGCGGATCTCGAGGTTCATGGTCTCTTCGTTCATTACCCTTCTCTCCCGAACGTCGCGCCCACCGCGACGCTTGTCAATGCGAAACCCGCTGCAATAATAGCGGATGTATCCCAATGAACGGCACCCCCATGTCGATCCCCGGCCAGGGACGTGATGAGCTACGCGCGGCCATCACCGGCGTCATCCTCGCCGGCGGCCGCGCCACCCGCATGGGCGGGCAGGACAAGGGCCTTTTGCCGCTGGCGGGCAAGGCCATGGTCCAGCACGTCATCGGGGCCCTGGAACTCCAGGTCGCGGACATCATCATCAACGCCAACCGCCACCCGGCAGAATACGCACGCTACGGCTACCGGGTCCTGCCCGATCTATTGGAAGGCTATTGCGGACCGCTGGCCGGGATCGCGACGGCGCTCCGCGCGGCGCGCACGCCCTATATCGTAACCACCCCGTGCGACTCGCCCTTCGTCCCCGCGGACCTCGCCCTGCGCCTCTATCGCATACTGAGCCGAGAGGCCGCGGACATCGGCATCGCGCACGACGGCGAGCGCCTCCAGCCGGTGTTCGCGCTCATGCGGTGCAGCCTGCTCGACTCGCTCCTCTCTTATCTGCACGAGGGCGAGCGCAAGGTGGAACCCTGGTACCGTCGGCACCCCCACGTGCTCTGCGACTTCTCCGACACCCCGGAGGCCTTCATCAACGTCAACACGCCCGCGGACATCACGGCCGCGGAGTTCCGTCTGCGCAGGGTCGCGACATGCTGAATCCGGAAGCCGCTCCTCCCCGACCGAGCTGCGCGGACGAGCACGACGCGGGGGCCTTGTCGGTCGAGGAGGCGCTCGCGCGGATCCACGCGGACATCGCGATCATCCCCGGCTGCGAGCAGTTCGCCTTACGCGGCGCGCTCGGCCGGATCCTCGCCCGTGATGTCCGCTCGCCGCTCCCCGTCCCCGGCCATGCCAATGCCGCGATGGACGGCTACGCCCTGCGGGGCGCCGATCTGCCGGGCGCGGGGACACGCGATCTCGAGGTGCTGGGCGCGGCGTTCGCGGGCAGACCCTTCGACGGCGTGGTAGGCACGGGGCAATGCGTGCGCATCATGACCGGGGCGATCCTGCCCGAGGGTGCGGACACGGTGCTCATGCAGGAGCGTGTGGAACTGCTCGGCACGGGCACCATCCGGATCGGCCCCGGCCGTGCCGGAGACAATGTCCGACCCGCCGGCGAGGACCTGGCTACCGGCCAGGTGGCGCTCCAGGCCGGACGGCGTCTCACTCCGGCGGATCTCGGCCTTCTGGCCTCGCTCGGGATCGGCGAGATCACCGTTCACCGGCGCCTGCGGGTGGCCTTCTTCTCGACCGGGGACGAGTTGCGCTCGATCGGCGAGCCGCTGGTCCCCGGCGCCGTCTACGACAGCAACCGCTACACGCTCTATGGCGTGCTCACGAGGCTCGGGGCCGAGGCCATCGACATGGGCGTCGTGCCGGATGTGCCGGACGCGGTCGCGAGCGCCTTCGAGGAGGCCGGTGGCTGCGCCGATGTGCTCATCACCTCGGGCGGCGCCTCGGTCGGCGAGGCCGATCTCATTCTCGACACGCTCGGCGCCGTCGGATGCGTGGCGTTCTGGAAGGTCGCCATGAAACCGGGCCGGCCGATCGCCTTCGGCCGGGTGGGCGGGGCGGTGTTCTTCGGCCTCCCCGGCAACCCGGTGTCCGTCATGGCGACCTATTATCAGTTCGTGCAACCGGCCCTGCGGCGTATGGCGGGTGAATCGAACTGGCGGCCGCTGCTCGTGCAGGCGCGCTGCACCCGACCCCTGAAGAAGAAACCCGGGCGGGTGGAGTACCAGCGCGGGGTCCTGGACCGCGACGCCCAAGGCGCGCTCCTGGTACACGCGACCGGACCCCAGGGCTCTGCCATCCTGCGCTCCATGAGCGAGGCCGATTGCTTCATCGTCCTGCCCCGCGACTGGGGCCGGGTCGAGCCCGGCACCGTGGTCGATGTCCAGCCGTTCTTCGGGCTGGTGTAAAACGCCAGAACCGCTTGGTGTGGTGTGCTCCACCGGGCGTCGGTGCGCCCGACACGGGGATGCTCACCCTAGCAATCCCTTCGGTACAAGGCAGCCCACCGAATATAACGCAAGCTATCCTTTGGAAGAGCGATAGATCTCACGAGCTACTCCGATCCATCTGCACGCGCTAGCGCTACGTGGCGGTCGTCGCCGTCAGTCCAGATACGGAGTTGCCAGGGGTTACAGCAGACATCGCAGTCCTGAACCAGGCTCCCCTCAACGTCAGGTTCCAGGTAGATCTCTACAGCCTCGCCGCAGTAGGGGCAGGTGACCAGAAAGCGGTCTTCCATAGGCTCAAGAGTCGTCTGCATGCCGTTCGCGCGCCCAGGGGCGCGAGCCGGATTCGTGATGATCAGGCCATGGCGCGCCGACAGTACGCCGATTAGGAAGACTTCTATGCAGGGATCGTGGAGGACAACGGGGCTTGACGCCTAATGCACCTCCAAGGTCTCCACATTGTCCGAGACCGAGAGACCGGGGTGCTTGCCGCCGCCGATGAGGTAAAGAACGTTCCCCGAAACCGCGGCGGCGAGGCCGTGGCGGGCGGTAGGCAAGGATGGCAGGCTCAGCCACCGCCGCGTCTCCGGGTCGAAGGCTTCGACCTCGGCGTGGGTTGCGCCTGGACGTTCCCCGCCCGCCACCACGAAGAGCCCGTTGAAGGCGGCGCCGGCGACCCCGCCGCGGGCCGTGGGCATTTCCGGTCCTGTGCTCCAGGTGTCCGTCGTCGGTTCGTAGACCTCGAGCGTGGCCAGGTTCTTCGACAGGGTTTGCTCCCGGCCCCCGGCCACGTACAGCTGGCCGTGCAGTGCGGCGGCGGCGAGGTGGTCGCGGCGCGTCGGCGCCGGCCGCCGTTCTTCCCAGCGGTCGGCCGCGGTGTCGTACACGTAAAGCTCGTTCGCCAACCCCTCGGTCCCCACGCCGCCAACGACGAAGAGCTTGCCCTCCAGCGCGGCCGCGGCCATGGCCCCCCGCGCCTCCGGCAATGGCGCCACCGGCCTCCACGACAGGGCCCCGGCGTCCAGCGCAAAGGCCTCGGCGCGGGGTTCGAAGCCCGAACCGGAGTAACCCCCCAGCGCATAGAGGGTGTTCCCCGCCGTGGCGAGGGCCATGTGGTGGCGCGGCGCCGGCAGATCGGGGCCCGCTGCCCAAAGCCGAACGGCAGGGTCGTAGACCTCGACGCTCGCGACGGTCTGCCCGAGGCCATCGAATCCTCCGATCACGTAGATCTTGCCCGCGAGCACCGCCGAGGCGACCTCGGTACGGGGCGTAGGCATGGCCGCGCTCACACCAAAGGTGTAGGAGCGCACCCGCCCACCCCGTTCGATAGCCGCGGGCGCAGAGATCTGCGGCGAGATCCCGACCCCGCGCACGTAGTAGAAATAGAGCGCGCCCGCTATCAAGAGCAGCAGCCCTGCGATGGCCGCGATCGTGCGCATGTCCTGAGTGTAGCCGAATCCACCGACCCCTGGGTGGCCGCGGAAGGACGCTTCTTAACGGCACCAAGTCGGCGAACCAAGGATTAGGTGGCTGGCAACGCCCATAGGCGTGCAGCGGCTCAGCGAACGTCTTCCGGGTCCCCACCCCAGCGCTCGACCTCCGTCCAGACCTCACGTGACGGCACGACGCCCTGTGGGAAACGCCTCCGGAAGTCCTGGCGCAGGCGCTCCGCGTGGTCACGGCAATAGGCCTCCCATGCCTCTTGGCTCGCCGCCTCGTAGCGCGTCCGGAAACGGCCCGAGTCGGAGCGTTCGAAGGTGATGCGCGAAAAGCACCCGGTGCGCAGGATCTCGGGGATATGCTCCGTGCGCATGTAACCTTCCACCTCCCCGACCCGATCGGGATCGACTTCCAGGGTCACTTCGTAATTCGGCATGATGTTGTCCTCCAGAAAAACTGGCGTGGTGTCGGGATCCCTCCCGCCTCGCCGGAATCCGAGGACCCGAGCACAGGAGAATTTTTCACGAACTCTTAGACGCTCTTAGACGGGCCGAGCGCCGATGCTGACCCGCTCGCCCAGACCGGCCACTTCGAGCAGGCGGGTCGAGAGGTCCCGGATCGCCTCGCCGCTGTCGAGCCGCAGTGCCGGCCGCGTAAACACATGATCCAGACGAGCGTGTGTATGGCCCGGAGACATGGGTAACGGGTTGAGGTCATTGTGACTCGTTGAGGTTGGTGGAAGCAATGCGGCGGCAGGGCCGCCCATCGGATACACTCCCGCTCATGAGCCAGGCCGAGCACACGCCGGTCATGAGGCAGTATCTCGGGTTCAAGGCCCTGTACCCGGAGCTGCTGCTCTTCTACCGCATGGGCGACTTCTACGAGCTGTTCTTCGACGATGCCCGGAAGGCCGCGCGCCTCCTCGACATCGCGCTCACCACGCGCGGCACCTCGGCGGGCCAGCCCATCCCCATGGCCGGGGTCCCGGCGCACGCCGTCGAGGGCTATCTCGCGAGACTCGTGAAGCTCGGCGAGCCGGTCGTGATCTGCGAGCAGGTGGGCGACGCCGCGATCGCCAAGGGCCCCGTGGAACGCGAGATCGCCCGCATCGTGACCCCGGGCACGGTCACCGAGGAGGCGCTGCTGGAAGAACGCCGGGAGAGCCTGCTGATGGCCGTGCACCAGCGCGGTGAAACCATCGGGATCGCGGTCCTGGACCTCGGAAGCGGGCGTTTCGGCGTGTCGGAGGTGGCCGGCGGCGAAGGTCTCTCCGCGGAGATCGGTCGGCTGCGGCCGGCCGAGATCCTGGTAAGTGAGGACTCTGCGCTGCTGCGCGAGCTCTCTGCCGTTCGGGGGCTCGGCCGCCGCCCGCCTTGGCATTTCGACGCGGAACGCGCCGGCCGCACCCTGGCGGGTCATTTCGGGGTCGCCGATCTCTCGGCCTTCGGATGCGAGGACCTGCCCGCCGCGCTCGGCGCGGCCGGGTGCCTGTTCCAGTATGCCGCCGAGACCCAGCGCA
>JBOIDT010000065.1:0-15868 GCA_050740755.1 Gammaproteobacteria bacterium | reverse complement strand
ATGAAAAGCTTGCGGAGCAGGCACGTTTGATCGCCAAGTCCATGGGCAAGAGCTTGAACCAACTGGTACGCGACCACCTGGAACAACTGACGCGCCAGGACGAGGCGCGGGAGGAAATCGCCGAATTTGCGGCGCCTGAGCGCCGAAGGCCAGGGGCACGCCCAGGGCTGGCGTTTTGACCGCGATGAGTTACATGAGCGCCCGTAGCTTCCTCTGTGTCGTTCTGGGATGCCTTGATCGTACGCGCGGCGCTCGCGAGCGGATGCACAGTCATCTTAAGCGAGGATCTCCAAACCGGACAACGCTTCAACGGCCTACAGATCGTCAATCCCTTCGCATAGCCCCAGCATAAAAATGGCACCCAAGCATCGTCCGCGCGCGGGGCCGTCTGCGATTACGTCGTCGAGTACGGGGACTCCCTGCCCCGTGCGCCCCGCATGGAATTACAAGCTCGCCTTCAGGAAACGCTTGGCGTAGTCGGTGATGATCCCGGTGACGCCGCGTGACAGGATCTCGTCCAGGGCCGTGAGGAAGGTATCGATGTGCTCGCGCTGCGCGATCAAGGGCGGCTCGAGGCGGATCACATTGCGGTTGTATTCGGTGAAGGCCACGAGGATACGGTGGTCCTTGAGGAGCAGGCTGCCGACGAAGCCGCACAGGCTGCCTTTGAGCTTGTCGTCGAGCAGCGAGACGATGGGTCTGATAGCCATCGGCAGCGTCTGGCTGAAGTCGTGAAACTCGATCCCCAGCATGAGCCCGAGCCCGCGCACCTCCTTGAGGATCTTCGGATGCTTGGCGTGAAGGCCCTTGAGCCCATCGAGGAGATACGCCCCCTGCCGGGCGCTGTTCTCGATGAGTCCCTCGTCGTAGAGGACATTCAGGGCCTCGATGGCCGTCGCGCAGGCCTCGCCGATCCCGCCGAAGGTCGCGGGGCCGTGGATGAGCGCGGTCTTGGGGGTCCCATAGGCCTTCATGTACAGCGCCCGGCGCGCGATCATGGCCCCGATCGCGGTCTTGCCCCCACCGAGCGACTTGGCGAGCGTCACGATATCGGGGACCACCCCCTCGTGCTCGAACGCGAAGAACCGGCCGGTGCGCCCGACACCGCACTGGACCTCGTCCGCGAGCCACACCACCCGGTACTGATCGCATAACCGGCGCACCTCGCGCCAGTAACCGGGCGGCGCCAGCACGATCCCGCCCCCGCCCTGCACCGTCTCCAGGACCAGCACCCCGATCGAGGGGTCGCGTTTGAGCGCGGCCTCGAGCGCCCTCGCATCGCCGAACGGTACCCGGACGCGGTTATCCAGGAGCCGGAAAGTGGATTGATAAAACTCCGAATCGGTCACCGACAGGGCCGCGCGGGTCTTGCCGTGGAAGGACCGCTCGGCGTAGGCGATGGTGGAGCGCTCCCGCCCCTGGACCTTCTCGGCCAGCTTCAAGGCCGCTTCGACGGCCTCGGACCCGGCCGAGCCCAGGAACACCATATCGAGATCACCCGGGGCGATGCTCGCCAGGTTCTTGGCCAGCGCGCTGGCGTACTGGGACATGAAGGCGATCGCGATCTCGTGGCGCTTCTCTTCCTGGAAACGGTTGCGGGTGGCGAGGATGCGGGGGTGATTGTGACCGAGCGCGAGCGATCCGAAACCGCCGAAGAAATCCAGGATGCGCCAGCCGCGCTTGTCGGTGTAATACATCCCCTCGGCGCTCTCGATCACCACCTCGTGGAAGCCGAGGAGCTTGAGGAAATGGTACTGGCCGGGGTTCAGATGCGCGCGGAAGAGATCGGCGGTCTCCGCGACCGTGAGGGCCTTGGCATCTTCGACGCTCAGGAGCTCGGGTCTCGGGATCGCGGGGACTTCCCTCTCGGGGTTGCAAAGGGGTGCCGGCTCGGCTCTTGTGGCTATCATCATCGTACGCGGGGGTACAAGCCCCTGGTGCCTTCGTGGGTGTTGAATGGTTGGGGAACTTGGAAAGGTGGATCGGGCCGGCGCCGGTCTCAACCCCAGGCGCCGTGCGAGATCCGAGCTCATGCGCCCCTCGGGATCGATGTCCTCCAAGAGGCACCGGAACTCCGCGAGTCTCGGGTACATGGCCTCGAATATCTCACGGGGCAGGCAGGCGTCCTTCGCGAGGTACACGCGCCCACCGTGATCGCTCGTGACGGCCGCGAGCCGGGTCAATAAGGCTTGCGTCCCCGACCGGTGCGGGAAGTCCAGCGCCAGCGTATAACCGCGCAGGGGGAAAGAGATCAATCCCCGACCGTTGCCGCCCAAGGTCTTGAGCACCGCGAGGAACGATGCCGCGCGCGCGCGCGCGGCCTCTTCGAGCAGTTTCCGGATGGCCTCACGGGCGGCATGGTCCGGTATCACGCATTGAAACTGATAGAACCCGCGCCTGCCGTACAGGCGATTCCAGTCCAGGAGCGCGTCCAGCGGATAGAGGAAGCGCTCGACGAGCGTCGTCCGGGTCCGGCCCTCGCGCGGAACGTGGTGGTAGTACGCGCTATTGAAGGCGGCGATGCTCCAGGGGTTCAAGACCGAAGCAGGGAGATCCAAAGGCAGGCGCAGGCGCTTGATCGGACGCGCGGGCAGCGGCGTCTCCGATGGCTCGGCCGTCTCCAGTACCCCACGCCCGAGTTGCCCGCCGCGCGCCAAGCCGTCGATCCAGGCGACGGAATAGGTCGACGCGGTCCGCGCGCACTCGAAGGCTTCGAAGAATCCCGTGAGGTGGGGGATACGCCGTTCCCGCACCACGACGGCATTGGAAGGCACCCGCCTGAGCGCGAAGCACACGGCCAGGATCACGCCGGTCAAGCCCAGTCCGCCGATCGTGGCGGCGAACCACTCGCCCCGTTCTCGCGGGCCGAGGCGCGCCACCTCTCCGCACGGCAGCAAGAGGTCGATCCAGCGCACCTGGTCGCCAAAGCTGCCATGGCGATCGTGGTTCTTGCCGTGGATATCGTTCGCGACCGCACCGCCGATGGTGGCGTAGCCGGTGCCCGGGCTCACCGGGGCGACGAAACCGCGCGGCAGGAAGTCTCTCAGCAGATCGTGGAACGTCACCCCGGGCTCGCACACGATCTCGCCGCTGTCGGGGTCGAACGACAGGACGCGGTTCAAGCCCGCGGTCAGGATCACCCGCCCGCCGCTGTTGAGCGCGGCGTCGCCGTAGCTGCGGCCGCCGCCATGGCAGATGAGGCCGTGGTTATCGCGGGTATGCCTCAGGGTGTCGATGAGCGCTTCCCGGCTGTGCGGGGCGCAGGCGAGCGCCGGGGCCCGGGTCAAGCGCCCGAAGCCGCAGAGATCTACGGCCCGCCAATCCATTCCGAAGGACGTTGCTTCAGATGGAGAGCCAGATGATCAGCAGGGCCGAGGCGGCGACCCACCGGCTCATCCGGTCGCGGAGGGCGAAAACCACGGGGTCTTCGTGCAGCCGCCCGCGGTGGGCGAAGATCCAAAGGCGGCCGATCCAATAGAGCAAGAGCGGACAGAGCAACCACAGGATCTCGGGCCGGCTGTAGCCCGCATAGCCGCCATCCCCCACGATATACAGCGCCAGCACCAGGACCGCGATCTGCCCACTGGAAGCCCCGAGGCTCTGCACCATCTCGAGCTCGCCCCGGCGATAAGCGCGTCCCTTGACCCGCTCTCCCGCGAGCGACGGCATGGCCGACAGCTCCGCACAGCGCTTGGCCATGGCCAGGCTCAGGAAGAGGAACATCGTAAAGGCCAGGAGCCAGAACGAATGGGTCTCCGCGATTGCCAGGGTGCCCGCGACGATGCGGATGCTATAGAGCCCGGCCAGCACCACGACATCGAGCATGAGCACGCGCTTCAATCGCAGCGAATAGGCCACGGTCATGAGATAGTACACGCCCAACGCCGCGCCGAACGCCGGCGGCAAGGTCAGGAGCGCGAGCGCGAAGGCGAGGATCAGGGTCACTGGGATCAAGAGGCTGCCGCGCACCACCGAGATCCGCCCGGCCGCGAAAGGCCGCCGCCTCTTCCGGGCATGGTGTCGGTCGGCATCGAGGTCGAGCAGATCGTTCAGCAGGTACACGCTGGCGGCGCACAGGCTGAAGCTCGAGAAGGCCAGTGCCGCGTCCATGAGGAGCGCGAGATCGTGGACCTTGTGCGAGGCGATGAGGGGGACGAACACCAAGAGGTTCTTGATCCACTGGTGCGGCCGCATGGCGCGCACGTAATCCCTGACAGGGGCCTTGCCATCATCGAACGACCGCTCCAGGGTCGCCAGGCGTTCGGCCCCCGCCTTCACGCCCCGGTCAGGGGCGACCACTACCGCGCGCCGCGCCTCCGACCACACCGGGAGGTCCTTGCGCGAGTTCCCGGCATAGTCATAGCCGTGGTGGCCATAATCGGCCGTGAGTCGGGCGCGCTTGCCGGTCCCGGAAAGGTTGGTCGTGTCGTCGGTCGCGAGCACGTCCTCGAAAAGACCGACGTGTGCGGCCACCTCGCGCGCGTATTTCTGGTGAGCGCCGGTCACCAGTACCAGGCGCCGGCCGGCGGCACGCTGCTCGCGCAGGTAATTCAGGAACCGGCCGTGGTAGGGGAGGAGCGTGACATCGAGATCCACGCGTTGCGCGATCTGGTGCTTGAGATAGGCCTTGCCCCGCATGAGCCACACGGGGATCAAGAACAGATAGGCGGCGTTCTTTCGGAGCAACGCAAACAGCGATTCCACGAACAGATCGGAACGGATCAGGGTACCGTCCAGATCGACGCACAGCGGGACGGGATCCGCCGGCCCGGCCGGCGGCGCGTCGCGGGGGTCATGGCGGGCTGCGCCCGGCCCCGCATCGCACTTTGGATTGAGCCGAGCGGTCATCATGGGCAGTTCATCGCGGCAACGGGCGACACACGGTGGGCCGGCCTCGTGAGCCCTGGGTGCGGTTATCCCCGCGTTTACCGCATGCCCCGCGTTGATCGGATGCATTGACCGAGCCCTCTCGCCGCTGTCCCAGAATAGCGTGAAGCAGGTTTCATGCCCCTATCGCTGTCTGGCTCGGGTCTTGCCTGTCGCGGCCCGAGCGTTGGGAATTCCGACCGATCCAGGGCCGCGCGGCCTTCCCCATCACCCTAGCATGGCACGACAACCCCCGACACCGATGACGAACATGCGAGTTCTTGACGTGCCCGCCGGTACGACCGCGACCTCGCGTCTGTGGTCGGCAAGGTTGGCCGTGCCTGCCTCGTTTATCGTCTTTCTCCTGCTTCGTGTCGTCGCTTGGGCCAACGACCCGCTCCTGGAGAGCCAGGACAGCCTCTCCTACCTGCAGAGCGCGAAGGCCCTGATGAGCCTCGATCCGGACCGGATCATCGGCCTGTCCCCCGACGCCACGCTCTTCTATCCGTTCCTCACCGCTTTTTTGGGCTCGGCCGTCGGTTCGATCGAGAGCGGGGCCAGGCTCGGCTCGCTGTTTCTGAGCTGCCTCTTGTGCTCAGCCCTGGTCGTGATCGGAAAGCGTATCGCCACGACCGCCGAGATCGCCATCGGGCTCCTCATCCTGGCCGTGAGCCCGTTCTTCGTGCGCTTCTCGTACAGCGTCCTGAGTGAGCCCACTTATGTCGCCATCGTCTATCTCGGCATCGCGCTTTTCCTGACCAGGCTGCACGACCCTCGCCCGGCCTCCGCCGCGCTCATCGGTATGGTCTTCGGCGCGGGTTTTCTCACCCGCTTCGAGGGCATCCTCTATCTCGCCGCCATACCCGCTTTCCAACTCGCCCATTTTATCGTGACAGGACCGCGGCGCTATGACCTCCGGCGTCTCGGTATTTGGGCCATGGCCTTCGTGCTGAGTTTCTGCTCGGTCGCGGCCATCCAGGTGTGGCGGGTGAGTGAGCGGCTCGGGTATTTCGCTCTGAATGGCCGCCAGACCTGGGCGGTCATCCTCCATGAACCGGGCGGCAAGTCCTATGAGGAACGCATGTTCGGCCTCGATTACAGCCCCACCCAGATCAACCGCGAGTACCTGCGTGAGCATCCGGAGGCACTGGGCCGGATGGTGTCGCGGGCCGGCTACGGCGCAACCCTCCAGGCCTACGCGAAGAGCATCTACGTCAACCTGCGGACGCTCTGGGATCGACGCCTCGGGGCGATCCTCGGTCCGCTCGCCCTGGTGTTCTTCGCCTTCGGTCTCCTGGAGGTGTACCGGCGCGGTGGCATCGTGCACGTATCCGCGGTGCTCGCCTTTCTGGGCCTCGGGGTGTCGGCACCCCTGGCTCACGACGCGGGCCTCGTCGCGCTCCGCCATTTCGCCGTGATCGGGCCGCTCGTCATACTCATCGAGGGCATGGGGATTGTGGCACTCGGGCAGGCCATCGCCTCTGCCCGGCATGGGCCCGGCAAGCGCGCCCACCTCATCGTTCCCGGGCTCTTGGCGCTCGCCATCGGCACGGCGCTGGTGCCGCTAGGCAAGCTTTTGTTCCTCCCCGATCGGCACAACGGAGAATACCGGCCCGGCGATTTCGCGATACCGGCCAGGCTCGTGCATGACATCAGCGCCGGGGAGCCGCGGCGACCGGCACGTATCGCCGCGAGAACGGGCTATTTCACGTATTTCAGCGACAGCAAACGGGTCGCCGTGCCGTACACCGATTACCAACCGCTCGTCGACTATCTGGCGCAGAACCACGTCGATTTCCTGTTCCTGGAGCATCGAGAGCTCGAGGACTACCCGTTCCTCGCGCGTTTCGCGGAGGGTCACACGGGCGCCGAGTTCGAGCGGCTTTATCAGGGACAGGATGCGGCGGGGGACACCCTCGAGCTATATCGGTTCCTACATGACACGCGGGGCGTGATGACGCCGCCCGGCACGAACGATGATTGTGCGACACACGACCGACCCATGGGAGCATTGAAATGCAGAAGTACATACCTTTGATCCTGGCTGTGGTGACGACCAACGCCCTGTCTCAGCTGCTCTTGAAGCAGGGGATGTTGACCATAGGGGCCTTCGATTTCTCGACCGGTGTCCTGATGCAGACGTTGCCGCGAGTCATGCTGAACCCGTACGTGATCGGGGGCCTCTTGACCTTGGTGTTCAGCATGGCCTTGCACCTCATGGTCCTGTCGCGGGTCGAGATCAGCTTTGCTTATCCGTTCTTGAGCGTCTCCTATGTCATCGTCCTGCTCGCGGGCTACTGGTTCTTCGGCGAAAATGTCGGTTTCATGCGCATCGCAGGCGTCGGGTTCATCTGTCTCGGGACCTACTGCATCGCGCAGACCTAAGAGGCAGTGAGCGCCTATTTATTACTATGAAACACATCATCTTCGGCGGCAATGGCTTCGTCGGCCGGTATCTCGCCCGGGATCTGCAGACGCTCGGCGAAGAGGTCGTGATCTGCGATATCCGGCAGAGCGAGCTCCCCATCTACCCCAGGGCGCGATTCGTCCACACCGACATCACCGACCTCCAATCCTTGGAACAGGCGCCGGTTGGGGCGGACGACATCGTCTACAACATGGCCGCGCGCATGCTGCACCCCATCGTCCCGCGGCGCCGGCGCAAGGCGTACTTCTTCTCGGTGGACTACCAGGGAGCCGCCAACGTGATCGACCTCATGGGCCGCAGGGGGTGCAACAAGCTCATCCAGTTCAGCACCGACATGGTGTACGGCTTCCCGCTCGCCCCTCCGCCCATCCGCCCCGACCACCGGCGCAATCCCATCGGCGAGTATGCCGATAGCAAACGCGTGTGCGAAGACCTGTGCATGCAGCGGCGCGTGGACGGCCTCGATGTCTCGATCTTCCGGCCGCGGCTCATCATCGGCCCCGGACGCCTGGGGATCCTGACCAACCTGTTCCGCTGCATCGAGCGCCACCTCCCCGTTCCCCTGATCGGCGACGGCTCCAACCACTATCAGATGATCTCGGTCTTCGACTGCGCAAGCGCGGCGCTACTATCGGCACAGAAAGGCGTGGTCAACGGGGAATTCAACCTCGGGTCGAAGAACCCACCCACCGTGCGTGAGCTGCTCGGGAAGGTCATCGAAGCGGCGGGGTCCCGGTCGTTCCTGGTCTCGACCCCGGCGGGGCTCGTCAAGCGCGTGCTCGCGGTGCTGGATGTGCTCGGGCTCTCGCTCTTGGTCCCCGAGCAATACGAGATCGCCGACACCGACTTCATCGTGGACCTCGAGAGCGGCGAGCGTCAGCTCGGCTGGGTCCCGCGCTACGACGACACGACCATGCTGATGGACGCCTACCGCGAGTACCAGGCCGGCTCACGCAACCTGATGGTCGAGGCGCACTGAGCCATCCGGATCGGGGGCGATGCGCGCGCCCCCATCCGCACGGCACCGATCAGACCGGGGGTGGACATCTCAGCCCCGTACCGCCTCAAGCGGCGATTGCGCGGTCGGGCCGCTCCGATCCCGTGGGGGATCGCTTGGACACCCGCCAGCCGCCCCACCGCTAGCTGAGGTTCTGCGCCGCCACCATGAAATAAAGCATGGGGATCGAGAGCATGGTGTTGAAACGGCTGGCCAGCATGGCGGTGCGAGCAGCCGCCTTCTTCTCCTCGTCCTCTGCCGCGACCAGGCCCAGCACCTTCTGCTGGTTGGGCCAGATGATCATCCACACGTTGTAAGCCATGATGAGACCAAGCCACATCCCGATGCCGATGTAGGTCGGCTGGCCCCAGCTACCGATCCCGAGGAACAGCGCGCTGAAGAGATAACCGTTGAAGATCGCGAGGATGAGCCCGGTGACCACGGTGGACAACGCCGCCCATCGGAACCAGAACAGGGCTGCCGGGGCGATGACCTTGCTCACCGCGGGCTTCTGCTCATCGGGGATCAGGGGCATTGAGGGGATCTGCACGAAGTTGAAATACCACAGGAGTCCGATCCACATGACCCCCGAGGCGACGTGCAACCACCGGAACAGGAAGGCGAACCAGGCCTGAGACATCTCGATGGAGCCGGTGAGCAGCGCGAGCACGAGCACCAGACCGCCCCCGAATAGGAGCGCGCGCTCGAGCTGGTCTAGACCGAAGTTGGCTAGGAAATTCAGTACCTTGAGTACAACATTCTTGATCGCGTCCATAGTCGCTTCCCCCCTCTATTGGTTCTGCAAGGGCCCGCCGGCCGACGCACCTGGCCTGGGGCGCTCTGCTATTAGGATAGCCGATCTCTCGGTACCGCGCCCCCGGCCTGGGGTGTGCCGGCCTGTTTTGGCGGCGGCCCGCGTTCACCATGCTGCCGCCGTGCAGGGGTCGGCCCGCTCCTGTTGCGAAACCACACTGACGTTCCTAACCTTTCGTATCACCGCGCTGGGCCGCACTGGTTGATCGTCCCCAGGTCAAAAGGGGTTCTGCTGGAGAACCGGTCGGAGCCATGTCACCCCAATGAGCGGTTCCGAAAGGGGTAGCGAGATGGAAAGCCATTCCCCAAAGGGTGTCAAACTCTTCACACAGGTTTCGCACTGTCAACGGAGCATGGCAATGTCATGGGAACTTGCGAACACCAGCGGCCCATCATTTCATTTCTCCGGCCTGATTAACCCGCCGAGCCCCGCCTGCTCAATCTCGGGCGCGGTCCGAATTTCGGGGTCCACTGTCGCTTGGACCGGCATCCAGGCCCGGACACAAAGGCCTTGCCGGCGGCGCTTCGTGAGCGTCAGGGCGCCGCCCAGGGCCTGTACACGCTCCTCGATCCCGGTGAGGCCCAGACCGAAGGGGGTGTCGGGAGCCATCCCCTTGCCGTCGTCCTCGACCTGGATCTCGGCGTTCCGATTCGCAGCCACGGTGGCCGTGTTGACTGGCGCGACCGCGACCCGCACCGAGGCATGTCGGGCGCCGGAGTGACGGGCGACGTTGGTCAGGCATTCCTGGACGATCCGGTAGATGGTGACGCGCAAGGTATCATCGAGGTCATCCGGCAATCCGGACGTCTCGATCGTCCAATCCGTATGGCCCTGGCGGGATCTCCAGGTCTCCACCAGATCACGCAGCGCCTGATCGAGCCCCAGCGCATCCAAGCCCTGGGGGCGCAACCGGCGGAGCATCGCCCGTATTCGTCCCTGAAGCTCGGCGACGGTATGCTCGATTGCCGCGAGTGAGTCGTGGATGCCGCTGTATTGCCGGGTTTGCAGGTGATTCTGGATGGTCGTGAGGTAAACGGAGGCGGTGAACAGCAAGGGCGCCAAATCGTCGTGCAGCTCCCTCGCGAGCCCCCGCCGCTCCGCCTCCTGGACATCGATCAGGCGGCTCGCGAGCGTGCGTTCGCGATCGCGGGTCGAGCACAACACGGCCGCCATACGATTGAACCGCTTATGGATGCGAGCGAGCTCCGGCACCGCAGCTTCCGGTACGCGGGTCTCGAAATGTTGGGATTCCAAGCGATCGAACGCCGCCTCCAGATCGGCGAGTGGCCGAAGACCGCGCGCAAGGCCGAGATAGACGAGACCGCCGACGCACAGGCACATCGCCGCGGCGATCACTATGAGCACCCGAACGTCCTGCCACACCTCGCGGATCTCGTCGCTGGGATCGGCTTGCAGGACCACCTGCTCATGTGTACCACCCATCGTGATTTCAATCGGTTCGAAGCCTTCCGTATCCGGGGCGATGAGCCGGGAAAACCATCGCGGCACCCCGGCCACGCCCGCGTCTCGGGGCGGAATCGGACCTGCTCCCGGTCTCACGACGCGCACATGCCTGAGCCGATCCAGGGCCTCCGCCAGCGCCATGGGACTCAGTTCCGCCAGAGCTGACTGCGACCGCACCGCCACGATCAAGCGTTCGACCGAGCGCAGCGTGGTGCCCATCTCCGAACCCATCGCCGCACGTGCGTGCAGCCACAGAAAGACCGCGCCCAGGGCGATGCCGATCGAGAGCACCGCGCTCAAGATGAGGACGAGTCGGATCTTGAGGGACACGTGAGAGGCCTGAGGTTTACACCGGAGGCCCTATGGTAAGGATCACCTCCCGCCGGGACAACTCTTGGCCGGTTTCGGCGCCCTAGAACCTGAGCTTCACGCCTACCCAGCCGGCACGCGGCGCGCCGGGCGCCAGGAAACGCTCCTCGGCGATCGGATCGGCGAAGGCGTTGAAGTTGCGGGTCCCGCCGGTCTCGTAGTCGCTGTCGAAGAGGTTGTCGATGCGCGCCCAAACCTCGACGTGCTCCCAGGGATGGAAGCGCGTGCGCAGGTTGACGATGGCGTAATCGTCCACCGTATCGAGCTCGTTGCTGTCATCGCCACGCAGGAACTGGTCGGAGGCGTAGATGAGCGTACCGCCGACCGACCACTTCGGGAGGATGGCCCAGTCGGCGCCGGCCTTGAGGTTGTGCTCCGGGATCCCGGGGATGCGGTCGCCTTCCTGCACCTGGATGCCGTCGGGCTCGACCACGCTCGCCAGGGTTTCGGCCGATTCATAACTCGCATCCACGAACCCGTAATTGACCGACCAATGCACGGACTCCCACTGCCCGTTCAGACCGAGCTCCACGCCCTGGCGGCGCGTCTCGTCGATATTGGTGAAGAACCCCGCTCCGCCGGTTTCGGTCACGGCGAAGATGAGGTCGTCGTCGAGTGTCGTGCGATAGAACGCCACCCGCCAGCGCAGGGCCTCGCCGAGCGGCAGGCGCCCGCGCGCCCCGATCTCCCAGGTCCTGCCGATCACGGGATCGAGCGGCGGATCGGCTACGAAGGCGTTGGGCAGGTTACACGGGTCGTCCTCATCCGCGCAGGTCAGCTCCGCAGGCGTCGGGGCCCGGAAGCTCTCGCTATAGCCGCCGAAGAGGTTCAGGTCCTCGAAGATCGAGTAGGTGACACCCCCGGCCGGACTGAAGCGATCGAAGGTGTGATCGCCGTTGAGATCGGCGTTTTCCGGATCGCCGGTCTGATCGCGGATCTCGACCTCGGTGATCTGATAGCGCCCCGAGAAGGTAGCCGCGAGGGACTCTGTGATATCGAAGGTATCGGTGAGATAAACGCCCCAGTTGTCCTGGCGGGTAGCGACATCCACCTCGGTCGTAAGGTCACCAATGCGCCGGGTGCCGCGGGCCAGGCCCTTCTGAAAGATCTCCGACTCGGCCTCGCTCTGAGTGAAGTCCGTGTCGTTCCCGTCATAGGCGAAACCGAAGGTCATGCTGTTCGCGCGCCCGAAGAGCTTCCCTTGGTGACTCAACTGCAAGGTGCCGCCATAGCCATCGGTGTCCGTACCGGTCGTACGGTCCTCCCCTTCGACTTCCAGCTCCAGATCACCGACGCCGCCGAAGGGCCCCGCGGATCCCTCGCATAAGCCCAACGCAAGGTCAATCTCGCCATCGTCCCCATCCACGCACTGGACCTCGGCATCCCCGTTCAAGGTGCCGCGTTGGTAGCCTCTGTAATACGCATTGCCCGCCAGAAGCAAGGCATCCGTGAACGCATGACTGGCCCTTAAATTCAGGAAATGCAGGTTGTTGTCGGTGTCGTCGGGAAAGGTGTGGACCGCGCTGCGGTCGCGGGCGAGCAGGCTTTCGGGAGCGAAGCCGTTGCCCGTGAGGGCGTTTTCCGCGAAGATGTAGCTGAGATCGAGATCGGTTTGATCGTCCTCCCAGCCGATCTTCCCGAAGAGCTGCCGGATCTCGCTCGGGGACTCGTCGCGCCAGCCGTCCTCATCGAGTGCATTGAAGGTGAGATACCAGTCGAAGCCGCCGTGGTAACCGCCGTGCTCGGCCTCGACCGCCCAGCGCCCGAACGAGCCACCGCTCGCTTCGACTTCCGTTCCCTGGTAGGCGAAACCGCTCTTGGTGCGAAGCGCGATCGCCCCGCCCAATGTGTTCAGACCGAAGAGCGGATTCGAGCCCGGGATCAGATCCACGCTGGAGATGGCCGACTGGGGGATCAGATCCCAGTTGACCGTGTCGCCGAATCCTTCGTTGATGCGCACGCCGTCCATGTAGAGCGACAGACCGATGGCGCTGCCGACCAGCGGCGAGGCCAGGAACCCGCGGTATTCCAGGTCGTTCTGGAAGGGGTTGTTCTGGGCGGCGTTGATGTTCACGCTGCCGATGTTCTCGAACAACATCTCGGAGAGATCGAGGGGATTCTGCTGCTCCACGTCTTCGGCGGTCAGCGACTGCACGTTGGCCGGAACCTTATCTAGCGGCGTACCGAGCGCCGGCAAGGGCGTGGCCGCGATCACCTCGATCACCGGCAGCTCGATCGCCCCGGCCGGACTGCGCGTCGGCTCGCCCTCGCCGTCGCCCTCCTCCGCCATACCCGGAGAGGAACCCAATACAGAGATCAGGATCGACGCCAGATGGGCGGCACGCATCGACGCACGTGGGCTCCGCGAAACGGCGCTTGGACTCATCATGTCACCTATGGAAGAACGCAGTAGGCTAATGGGATGAGTGAGTGTAGCGAATTTCATGATCGATAGTGCCGTTGCCGCTCCGGTGGTCGATGGTCAGAAGGCCATTGTTGTTCGCGACCTTTAGCGGCTGGCCCTGTGCCGCACAATCTACAAGCGAAAGCCCCTTTTCGATAGAGGCCCTCACCAGCGATTCGCATGTGATAACTCCACATGCGATCCGGGTACATATCCCACCAGTGTGGGAACACTTCCCGTAGCAGATAGTCTCAGTACGCTATGGACCGGGGGCGGCTCGTGCCGCGCCTTGTGGGGCTACGGATGGACGCTCCTCGGTGCCGGGTCGTCGCTCGACGGGGCACGTCGTGCTTTATTCATTGTGTGTAAAGTAACCTCTTGTCGGTAGGTGCCCTTCTCAGAGCCATCTCGCCATACGCGGTACCACGCCGTACAGGAATACCAGGACAAGCAGCGCGACGAGCGCCGGGATCCAACGGACATCAGCCGCGACCCGGATGCGTTCAGCGAACGTGTTGGCCTGGAGCGCGGCCCTCAGAGCGCTCGCGCTTTGCAGGTGGTGATAGACAAGGCCCGTCTGGTCACCGAGCCCCTTGAGATAGCTTTCGCGCACCGACGAGAGATGCTCGTTCCCGACCGCGGTTTCGCTGCCAAACGGGGCGTTGCGGGAGTCGTAGCCTATAATATCGCCGGGGTCCTCGATCGGAAAACCAAATCGGGAGGCATGGGGCACGTCATCGGCGCTGTAGAAGCCTATCTGCTCGCCCGCTTCATTGAATTTAGGGATAGGCGTTGGGATATATCCCCCCACCCCCACGATCAGGCCCTTGACCACGCCCGGCCTCTCTTCAAAGCGCGGCTTTGCGGCAGGCTGCATTTTCGCCAGGATCCTAGCGCCCTCGACCTCCCCCGTGAGTTCTTTGAAATCGGGTTGATAGCGCGAATTGATCGGCGGCGCTTCCTGACCGTCGGTCATGTATACCAAATGGCTATTGAAGCCCTTGAGGAGCTCGATGGTGTTGTAGAGCCCTTGGGCGATGTTGCTATCGGCGGCCCAGGCCATGCGCCAGTCGATGCGCGCAATAGCGCCGTCGATCGCGCTATAGTTGCGGCACACCTCGACTGGCTGGAATAGAATGGCGGACTCGCGCTCGGTAAAAAGGCCGAGGCCGATGCGCGATCCGCAGGGAAGTCGCCGCAACACCTCGCGCAGCGCGCTTTTCACGAACGCTAAGCGGCTGACGTGGCCTCCGTTTGATTCGTAGTCCACGGTGTTCATGCTGCGCGTGATATCGACGATGAAAAGATAAGAGAACACCGACCGTTCAGCCTGGACCCTTGGGAACGCAAAGACAAGGGTAAGGACACCGAATGCCGCGAGAAGGCACCAGAATCGGATATCGCCCTTGATCACGGGAGGCCCCTGGGAAAGCCTGGGATGGAAGACCATAGCCCTTGCTGGCGTCGTTGTTTATCGGGCTCGTCAGTCTCCGCTTGCGGCAGGTCCGGGACCAGCCGCATGGCGACCTCGAGGTTGTATTTCGCGTCCCAATCCTGACTATCGAGTCGCAAGACCTCGCGGTAGAGATCCTTGGCGAGCGCGGTGAGGGTGAAGGCGCGCTCGTATTCGGATTGCTCGGTGAGCGCTATCGCTCGGGTGAGATAGAGATTGCCAAGGTTGTAACGCAAGCGCGCGCGGAATTCGGGATCCCCTTTTCCTTGCAGGAGGCTGAACAACTCAATGGCCTCATCGCCGCGGTTCTTCTGCATGAGCCAGTGCGCCCGCGCAAACATGACGTCGGGCAGCGCATCCCCCGTAACGGGGATATCCTCGCCCGCCAGGAGCCGCTCGATGGTTCGGTTGTGGGCGCTGGTCCGGACCAAGGCGATAGTCTCGATGAGGATCCCGAGGCTAAAACCTAGCAGCAGGATCAGCAAGCTGCTCCGGCGCATTCGGTAGCACCTCATCGCCATGCCCGGACCTCCGCGAGCTTGGCGCCCAGGAGCACGGCGAGGGCGCCGAACGCAAGCCCGTAACACCATCCCGAGAGGTTTCTCCGGGGTATGTGCTCGGAGTAACGCAAAGGCAGGTTCTCCAGGGCGTCGAGGTCCGCGATGGCGCGTTCCAAGGCCTGAGGAGTTTCCGCTTCGTAGGGGGAGTAAGGAGTCTCAAGGCTGCTGAAAAACACATGGAGATGACGTTCCGGCAAGCCGTCCGGCGTATCGCCGGTCGGGCGCTCGCGCGCCTCGAGGATCCCGGGGCTATTGGCGGTGCGCAGGTATATCCAATACAGGCCCACGCCGAGCTCCTTGAACCACTTGCGAAGATCCGCCTGGCTGCGATGATCGACCTCGGTGGCGCCGTCCGAAACCAGGACGATCACCCGGGAACCGGTATGGGGTCTGCCCTGGAAAAAGGACAGCGCCATGGCGAGCCCCTTGGCAATATTGGTAAGGCCAAGCCCCGGCGTATCCATGGCCCGGATCGCCGCCTCGATGGCCTCCCGGTGCTCCGAGAGCGGCAGC
>JBOIDT010000064.1:13840-16063 GCA_050740755.1 Gammaproteobacteria bacterium | reverse complement strand
CCCTGGCCTCCCAGCGCCTGGATATACAGGGCCGTGGTCAGGAGACTCCCCAGGTACACCACGAACATCACCGGGTTGCGCCACTGGTACTGGGGTGCCAGCTTCTTGAACGAGTCCCCAATCGCCTGGCGCAAGATCGTGGGATCGAAGAGCGAGGCCCACACGGTCTTGGGCAGCGGGTGGGAAATAACCGCCGTTTCGTCAGTCATGTCGATCTCCAATCTTTTCCCTCGCTCTCGCCATGTGGACGGGAGTCAACGGTTTCTCAGCGAAATTCATAGGGGGAGGGGTAATCCAATTCACTTCGCCCCGATCATCAGATGCTCCACCACCGGACCGAGCGCCAGGGCGGGGATGAAATTGAGGGCGCCGACCATGAGCACCGTACCGATGAGCAGCACGACGAAGAGCGGCGTGTGCGTGGGCAGGGTCCCGAGACCCGACGGTACGAGCTTCTTCGCCGCGAGCGACCCGGCGATCGCGAGCACCGGCACGGCGATCCAGTAGCGCCCGAGGAGCATGGCGATCCCGAGCGCGGTGTTGTAAAAAGGGTTGTTGGCGCCTAGCCCCGCGAAGGCGCTGCCGTTGTTGTTGCCCGCGGAGGAAAAGGCGTACAGCACCTCGGAAAAGCCGTGGGGTCCGGGATTGAAGGTGGTTGCCTTGCCCCCCGTGAGCGACACCGCGAGCGCGGTGCCGCAGAGCACCAACAGCGGCGTGATGAGGATGGCGATGCCTGCCATCTTCATCTCGAAGGCCTCGATCTTCTTTCCCAGATATTCTGGCGTGCGCCCGATCATGAGGCCCGCCACGAACACGGCGATGATGGCGAACACCAGCATCCCGTAGAGCCCCGAGCCGACCCCGCCGAAGACCACCTCGCCGAGCTGCATGAGCCACATGGGCACCAATCCGCCGAGCGGGGTGAACGAGTCGTGCATGGCGTTCACCGAGCCGTTCGAGGCCGCGGTGGTGGCGGTGGCCCAGAGCGCCGAGTTGACGATGCCGAAGCGCGTCTCCTTGCCTTCCATGTTGCCGCCGGCCTCTGCATCGTTCGCCGTCTGGTCGACCTCCAGGGCGGCAAAAGCCGGGTTGCCCTTCGATTCCGCGTACTCGGCTAGCGCGAGAAGACCGACGAAGAGGATCGTCATCGCGGCGAGTATCGCCCATCCCTGGCGCGTGTCGCCCACCATCTTGCCGAAGGTATAGCAGAGTGCCGCGGGGATTAAGAGAATGGCGAGCATCTCCAGGAAGTTCGAGAAGGGCGTCGCGTTCTCCAGCGGGTGCGCCGAATTCACGTTGAAGAAGCCGCCACCGTTGGTGCCGAGTTGTTTGATGGCGATCTGGGAGGCCGCCGGCCCCACGGCGATCACCTGCTCTTTGGCCGTTACGGTCTCGGTCACGGGGTTGCCGGAGGTGTCCGTGAGCGGTTTACCCTCGGCATCCAGCGTAGGCTGTTCGTAAGTCACGGGTTCGAGGAGCGGCACAGTCTTGTAGGCATCGAAGGTCTGCACCACGCCCTGGCTGACGAGGACCACCGCGAGGAGCAGCGAAAGCGGCAAGAGGATGTAGAGGGTGCTTCGGGTCATGTCCACCCAGAAGTTCCCGATGCCGTCCGCGGAGCGCCGGACGAACCCCCGGATCAGCGCCACCACGATGGCCATACCGGTCGCGGCGGAGAGGAAGTTCTGCACGGTGAGCCCGAGCATCTGGGTGAGATAGCTCATGGTCGTCTCGCCCCCGTAGCCTTGCCAGTTGGTGTTGGTAGCGAAGCTCACCGCCGTATTGAACGACGAATCCGGCGTGACCGCGCCGAGCCCCTGGGGATTCATGGGCAGATAAGCCTGCAGGCGCTGTAAACCGTAGACGGCGAGGGCGCCTATGAAATTGAACAGCAGCATGGCCAAGGCATACTCGGTCCAGCGCATGTCTTTCGCGGGATCGACTCCGCACAGGCGATAGAGCAGATCCTCGAAGCGCGCACCGATCCGGTTCAGCCCCGCCGACCGGCCTTCGTAGATGCGGGCCATGTACGCCCCGAGCGGTTTCACCAGCGCCAGCAGCACGACGAGATACAGGATGATCTGGAGAATGCCATTGGCGCTCATGAGAACCACTCCGGTTTCAGTAAAGCGATGGTCAGATAAACGAACAGCGCAACCGCGGCGCAACCGCTGAGCAGATGCAGCCAGGTCATGCAGACCTCCCGAGGCGCTCGAAGCCGTA
>JBOIDT010000064.1:0-13740 GCA_050740755.1 Gammaproteobacteria bacterium | reverse complement strand
GGCGCTCATGAGAACCACTCCGGTTTCAGTAAAGCGATGGTCAGATAAACGAACAGCGCAACCGCGGCGCAACCGCTGAGCAGATGCAGCCAGGTCATGCAGACCTCCCGAGGCGCTCGAAGCCGTATACAAGCGCCGCCGTGGCCGCAAAGAAGATCACGACTATTGAGACATAGATAGAGGTATAACCCAAAGTTGTGGATGCTTGCACTGGATGCACGGCGCCTCGACGGACACCTTGACCCGATAGGGCAGCCACGCCAAGCACGGCCAAGAGGCCAGGGAGGAGTTTGGGAACCTCCCCCCGTCAAAGCCATCGCGGTTCGTTCAAGCGCCGGGGTTTGGTAGAACCTGGGGTTGCGGCCGACATGCGTCCGTCTACGTCACTCGACCGGCACCGGTGGGCTCGCGTCCGCGCATCCGGCCCTCGCCTGAACGTCGCCCTGAAGCCCAGACACCCACCCAGAACTGAGCTGGGATCGGCCCAAACGGGCTATTACCGCCCCCGCGCGCGCCGCCGGATCACCGGCCGGCCCCTCCGACGTTACCCTACCTGTTGCAAAACAGCATTGAACTTCCTATCCTTATCCTTACGGACGTGCGAAGCGATTTCCCCTGGGTCGCTTCAAAAAGCTGTGGCATCGATCCACGATAAGTAGCATCAATGCACCACAGGATGGGGGGGAGGACCATGCCAGCCAACGCGCTCTTGAAGCGCCTCGCCACGATCTATCTCGGCGAGGACATTCGCTATCCCACACTGCGGGCGGTGACCCTTGCGCAATGGATGCTCGAGAGCGGGCGCGCCACGTCGAAGCTGGCAAAGGACCATTACAATTTCGGCGGCCTGAAATGGCGGCCCGAGATGGCGGCGTTCGCCACGAGGATAAGGTTTGAGGCGCACGACGGCGTCGACTTTTACTGCAAGTTCGCAACCATCGAGAACTTCGTCAACGGCTATTGGGCCTTCCTAAATCGCTCGCCCTATTCGGGCTGGGAGCAGCACGTCTCGACGCCGGAGGACTTCATTGGCTTCATCGGGCCGATCTACACCCCCTCGGCCAACTACGTCCATAAGGTCCTGAACCTCGTGCCGGAGGCGCAGCAGGTTCTGGCGGAGGCGGACGCCGCCGGCCCTGGGCCGATCACGACGGGAACGACCAGACTCGGCACGATCGTCATCGATCCGGGGCACGGCGGAAACGCCGGGATGCCGGGCAGCTCCGCCAACAACGCCATCAGCGCAAGCGGCGTGAAGGAAAAGAAGCTCACCCTCGATTTCTGCCTGATCCTTCGCGATCAGCTAGTCAGGCAAGCCACCTACGCCAACGATGAGATCAAGGTCGTCCTGACCCGGACCACCGACATCAACGTCTCCGGCGCAGATCGCGCCGGCATGGCCTTCGACAACCTAGCCAAGCTGTTCCTTTGCCTTCATTTCAACGGCAGCTCGGACAGGACGACGAGAGGATGCGAAACCTTCTTCCGCGCCGCCGAGAACGGCAATCTCAACCTTGCGGCCGACAAGGCGTTTGCGGAGGACATCAACAAGGCGGTCTTCTCAAGCCTATCCGCCATCGATCCGGCGGCCACGGACCGCGGCGTCAAGCCGGACACACTGACGGGGCCAGGGGCGCTCGGCGTCCTCAACGATGCGCGCCTCGGCAACGACCGGCGTCCGAACGATATGTGCAGCGCCGGCTATCTGGAGGTCGAGTACATCACCCATCCGAAGGTGGACAAGTTGCTTGTCTCCGGATCCGACGCCATCGCCAATCGGACCAAGGTCATGGCAAGTGTCGCCAAGGCCATTCGAAAACACATGAGGGAAACGGCGTAGTTCAAAATGCGGGAGGCCTGGTGAGAGTCATGGGGTCTCACAAAGGCACTGGATTGAAGCCTAGCATCGAGCGTCCGGCTCGCAAATCACTTGCATGTCTGCGTTCCAGGGCTACACTGAGCAAACTAGAACGTGTGCGCCGTAGAGGCAGGGCGAATCCGAAACCGGAGGAGAGCACCGTCCCGTCGTACACCGGTCGTGAAGCCGTGAGGGTCGAAAACATGTCGGACACCGTAAGAAAGGTCGATTACTACTCCATACAGATCTCCAACAAGCCCGGGGAGGCCTTCAAGGTGCTCTCGGCCCTGGCGAGCGCCGGGATCGACTTGCTCGCCTTCACCGGCTTTCCGCGCGGGCGCCGCTCCCAAATCGATGTTGTCCCCGAGGGCGGGCGCAAGTTCAAAGCGGCGGCACGAAAGGCGGGATTCGCGTTCAACCCGAAGAAGACGGGCTTCGTCATCCAGGGTGACGACCGGCCGGGGGCGCTCGCGGACGACATGAGGGCTCTCGCCGAGGCCGGCGTGAACGTCACCGCCATCGATGCCATGGCTGCCGGTGCCGGCCGCTACGGGGCCATTCTGTGGGTGAAACCGGAAGACGTGAAGAAGGCTGCGAAGCTGCTCGGCGCCAAGGGGAAGTGAGGCGCGTGCGGATCCGCCCATCACCGGCCGGGCACTTGGCGCGCCGCTTGTTGCCCATTACGGGTGAACGAAATCTCCTAGATCGGCGCGGACACCTTGCAGGTGCGCCAGACACCCGGCACCAGGGTAAAGCCCGCCGGCACCGGGCCGACGCCCACGCCGTTCAGCGTCGTCGTGGAATCGGGATCGCGCCGCTCGCTTACGACGGCGTCGGGACCGGCGGCGTGATCTATTCGTGCCGCAACGTCTCTGCCGGCTGGGAGCGCGCGGCGCGCCACGACGGATAGAGGGTCGCCAGGACCGACAGCGCGAAGGCGGTGAGCCCGGTCCCCAGGATGTCGGACCAGCGCAGATCAGAAGGCAGCTCGCTCAGGTAATAGATGTCCGGCGGGAACAGCTTGGTCTGCAACATCGCCTCGAGGGTGGGCGCGATGGTCGTGATATGAGAGGCGAGCCAGGCCCCGGAGAGCACCCCGAGGAGGGTCCCAACGAGTCCGATGACGGTGCCCTGGACCATAAAGATCGCCATCACCCCGCCGGGCGTGAATCCCAGGGTCTTCAGGATGGCGATCTCGGCCTCCTTGTCCTTGACCACCATGAACAGCATCGAGACGATGTTGAAGGCGGCCACCGCGATGATCAGCGTGAGGATCACCGACATCATGGTCTTCTGGGACGCGAGCGCCCGGAAGAAATTGGCATGCTGCTGGGTCCAGTCGGTGGCCCGGTAGCCCGCCGGTAGGGTCCGCAGCACCTCTTGGGCGACTCTGGGTGCGGCCATCACATCGGCGATCTTGAGCCTCAAGCCGGTACGACCGCCGGACCCCCCAAAGGCATCTAATGCATCCTCGAGATGGACGAGGGCGACCTTGGCATCGTACTCGTGCATGTCCATCCTGAAGATGCCGGCCACCGTGAGCTGCCGATACGCCGGCAGTATCGCGCCGCGCCGCTCGGGACGGGCGTGCGGGACGACCACCGTGAGCCTGTCGCCGAGACCGGCGCCGAGGGCTTCGGCCAAGGCGTAGCCCAGGATGATGCCGTCCTTGCCAGGGACGAGGTCCGAGAGCCGGCCCTGCTGCATGCGTTCGGCCAGGATCGAGACCTTGGGCTCCTCCTCGGGCAGGATGCCGTCGATCAAGGCGCCTTGCACCTTCCCCGAACGGACAAGCATCCCCTCTATCCACAGGAAGGGGGCGACCCCGGCGATCTCCGGTTGCTTCCCGAGCGCCTGAGCCGTCGACCGCCAATCCCGCGCCGGCCCGCCATAGAGCGAGACGTGCGCGGTCATGCCGAGGATGCGATCACGCAGCGTGCGCTCGAACCCGCTCCAGATGGACAGCGTCGTGATGAGCACCATGACCCCGAGCGCCAGCCCGAGAACCGAGGTCAGGGAGATGAAGGACACGAAGTGGTTGCGCCGCTTGGCGCGGGTGTAGTGCAGACCGATGTAGAGGGCGAGCGGGCGGAACATGGGTATCGCGAAGGATATCGGATCCGGGGCCCGGCGGCTGCCCCGTCGCGTACCATCCCGGCCATGCAGCCCGCGGTGCCCGACGCCGCCTCGACGCCCGACACCGTTCCCGTGGAAGCGGGAGGCGCCTACCAGCTCACCCGCTATGCCGGCCGGGCACGATCCCTCTGCCGGCTCCTCAACCGATGACGGTGATTCAGTTGGCTGCCGGTCCGCCGATAGTTCCGCCTGGCTTTTACGACGTTCGATCGAAGACGGGGGGTAACGAGGCCATGAATCACGAAGCGAGCTTCGCGGGTGTGCGGGTCTTGATCGCCGACGACAGCAACACCATTCGTCGTAGCGCCGATGTCTTTCTCCGCAAAGCGGGGTGCGAGGTGATGTTCGGGGAAGACGGGTTCGATGCGCTCTCGAAGATCCCCGGCTTCAAACCGGACCTCATCTTCGTGGATATCATGATGCCGAAGCTGGACGGCTACCAGGTGTGTGCCGTGGTCAAGCAGAACCCACGGTTCCAGCATACCCCGGTGGTCATGTTGACAAGCAAGGACAACCTCTTCGATCGCGCTCGCGCCAGACTGTTCGGCGCGAACGATTATCTGACGAAACCCTTTACCCGCGAGAGCCTGCTCGGCGCCCTGTCCGTGCATGTGCGCGGGACCTCTGCCCAGGTTTGACAGGAAAGCCCATATGACCATCAGAAACATCCTCGTGGTCGACGATTCCCCGACCGAGCGAGCCGCGCTCTCCGAGATCCTCGCCAGGAACAATTTTGCGGTCACGATGGCCGAGAACGGCGAAGACGCCATTACCAAGGCCAAGGAGGGCAAACCGGATCTGATCTTGATGGACGTCGTGATGCCGGGTTTGAACGGCTTCCAGGCGACCCGCACGCTCTCCAGAGACGCAGCCACCAAACACATCCCGATCATCATCTGTACCACCAAGGGACTGGAGACCGACAAGGTCTGGGGCCTGCGCCAGGGAGCCAAGGACTACCTCGTCAAGCCGGTCAAGCCGAACGAGCTGATCGCGAAGATCAACGCGCTGTCCTGAGCCGATGAAAAACAGGACTCGCCTTCTGGCGTACCAGCAAGAGCTGGCGGAGCGGCTGCGGGCCAGCGCTTCGGCACCCATGGCGATCTCCCTGCTCGGCGTCCAGGTTGGGGATGAGAGCTGGTTGATCGATCTCCGCCATGCCGCAGAGATCATGTCTCCGCCACCGCTCGTTCCGACCCCGTTGGCCCGACCGTGGTTGCTCGGGATGGCGAATGTTCGAAGCGCGTTCTTCGGGATCGTGGACTTTGCGCGTTTCTGCGGCCATGACCCGACCCCCATCACCGCGCAGAGTCGGGTCGTTTTGGGCGGTTCGAAGGTCGGCCTGCCCTTCGGTCTCCTGGTCTCCCGCATCCTGGGTCTCAAGCGACCGGAGCAGCTCGAGCGGCGATCGGGCCAGGCGGACGGGGTCCCGTGGATCGTGGCGGAATATCGCGATGCCGGCGGTCAGCCTTGGAAAAGGCTCGATATGCCTGGGCTGGCACTGCACGCGGAGTTTCGACACGCCGCCCTGTGAATAACTCAGGGATGCGATCGATCCCGATCAGATCCCGTAACCCACCTATGAGTAGTCGAGAAACGGTATGGCAACTCCAGCAATAGCCCTAGATCTCGCCGCGGGACCGAGACCCGCGGTTACCGGCAACAAGTCCACCGAGCCTCACTGGCTGATCGGCAGTGGCAACCTGGCGCAGGCGTTCTGGATCGCGGGCGCCCTGTTCGTCCTGCCGATCGCCCTGATGGTCTACGTCGTCGTCACCGATCTGAGCACTCAGATCGAATTCGCGGATAAAGAACGCCTGGGTACGGAATACATTGCCTCACTGGTTCATTTCCAGCGAGCGGTCATCGATTATCGGACCGGTATCGGCTCTCCGTGGGCGGTGGATGGCACTGCGGCCGAGGCGGACCTCGCCGCCGCGGTCGAGCGTGCGGCGCAGAAGGTCGCGGCCATCGACCGTCTCAATGGCGGCGCCCTGCGCGTCGCGGATCAATGGGAGATCGCCAATCGGGACTGGACCCGGATCAAATCGGGGATGCAGGACGCCACCCCCGCGGAGCGCCTCGCCGCCACCGATACCCTGCTCGTCCGGCTGAGGAGATCCATCCAGGACATCGCGGACAGTTCCAACCTGACCTTCGATCCGGAAATCCATACCTATTACCTGATGGATACCATGACCCGGAAGATCCCGCAGGCCCTCCAGTTTCTGGGCGATGGGCGTGATGCCGGGATCGCCTCGGGCGACTCGGCTTCGTTGGCGGATGTGGTGCGGTTTCGCTCGGCCATGATCGGTGCCGCGGTGGCCAGCGACCAGATCAGAAACAGCGTGAAGCGCGCGGTGGAGTCCTATGTGCCGCTTGACGGGACCGTCGGACCCGCAGCCAAGAAGGCCCAGGACGCCATCGAACGGGTGGTTCGCTTCGCCGAGACCGGTATCCCTGAGGTGGAGAAACCGGAGCCCGATCCCGCCATCATCGACACGACGACGTCATCGTCCGACCCAGCCTCCGTGGGGGACGTCTCGACGTCTCCGGAACCACAGTCCGAGCCATCGGATTCGGTCTCAGCCCCCGTACCGGCAGTGGCCGCCGGCCCGACGCCATCCGGCACACCCTTCGAGATCCGCGACGTGTCCGCGTGGCGAGAGGCGACCGGTCGCGCAGTGGAGGCCCTGGCGGCGACCGCCGACGAGAGTGCGGCGGCCCTGCAGACCCTGATGCAGGCGCGCGTCACCGACTTCAAGGCGACGCTCTGGATGCGCGTCGTATTCACGGTCGGGTTCTGCCTGGTTGCGGTCGTCACGTTGCGCATTCTGAGCGGAAATCAAGTCAGAGTGGCGCGGGAGCGAAACGAGGAGGCCGCCCGGATCGCCGCCGAGAACCAGAGCAACCAGCGGTCGATCCTGCGTCTCATGGACGAGCTGGCCGAGATCTCGGAAGGCAACCTCGCTGCCCGGACCACGGTCACGCCGGAGATCACCGGGGCGATCGCCGACTCGATCAACGCCACCGTCACCGAGCTGTACGGCGTGGTGACCGGTATCGATACCGCCGCCAAGCAGGTGACCAGCGCCACCGATGAGGCACGCGAGGTGGCTTCGGGCCTGGCCTCATCCGCGCGCGCGCAGTCCACTCGGATCAAGGACGCTGCTACGGCCGTTCAGCTCATGACCCGGTCGATCACCGAGGTGTCCGAGACCGCCACGCGCTCGGCCGATGTGGCGAAGCATGCGCTTGTCGCCACCGAAACGGGCGCCCAGGCCGTCCACTCTTCGATCACCAATATGGAGAGCATACGCGCCCAGATCCAGGAGACCTCGAAGCGCATCAAACGCCTCGGCGAAAGCTCCCAGGAGATCGGAGAGATTGTCGATCTCATCTCGGATATCACGGAGCAGACCAATGTGTTGGCCCTGAATGCCGCGATCCAGGCCGCCGCTGCCGGTGAAGCCGGACGCGGGTTTACCGTGGTAGCCGAAGAGGTGCAGCGGCTGGCGGAACGTTCCGCCACGGCAACCAACGAGATCACGGCCCTGGTCGAGACCATTCAGTCGGATACTCAGGATGCGACGGTGGCCATGGAGCAAAGCACCCAGCGGGTGGTCGAGGGGACCAGGCTCTCCGACTCCGCGGGCTCGGCGCTCATCGACATCGAACGTGTGTCCAAGGACCTGGCGGGCCTGGTCCAGTCCATCTTCGTGTCGACCCAGATGCAGACCGAGATCGCCCAGGGGGTATCCGCCAACATGGGTGGGATCCTGGACATTACCGAAAAGACCACGACCGGCGCCGGGTATATCGCCAGCGCGATGAACCAGCTCACGGAGACCGCCGGCCATTTGAAACGCTCGATCGCCCGCTTCAGGCTATAGCCCGAAAACCGTGTGAAGTCCGATGATAAGTGCGCTCTCGTCTCGCGATGATCCGCTGCGATCCCTCAAAACCGCCGTCGTGTCCGATCTGGCGGCCGCCCGCCACCTTATCGACGGGTACGAGATGGCGAGGGCAGGGGAGGGTTTGCGCCGCCTCGCCCGGATCCTCGACATGGCGATGTTGCCGATGGCGCAGCGGTTCTGCGACGAGATCGCCCTGCTGACCCTGGCTGCTGCCGCCGACGCCGTGGGGGATCCCCAGGCGGCGCGGCGGCTCGCAGCGCGCGCGATCCGCGCGCTGCGCGATTACCTGGACGGTATCGCCGACGGCGCCGGCACGGATCCCAGGCGGTTCCTGCCGCTCTTGGGCGAGATGGCAAAGGCGCGCGGCGTGCCCCCGGTGAGTGGGCACGATCTGTGTTCTTTCGATATACCGGTGGATCTTCCAGGCCCGCTTGTTCGCGAAGCGGATACTAAGGAAGACCTCATGGTTCGGCTCAAGCGTCTGCATGAGACGTATCAGCGCGGCCTCTTACGGTGGTTCCAAGGGGACGCCGGAGGTCTCGCCGCCATGCGCGGGGCCCTCGGTGGGGTCCTGCGTACCCAGCCGGCCTCCCGACGGGCGCTTTGGTGGGTCGCGAGCGCGCTCGTCGAAGGTCTTCAGATGGCCCATACCGACACCGGCCCCGAGATCAAGAAGCTCTGCGCGCGCATCGAGCAGGAGCTGCGCCGGTTGCGGAGCGGCGCGGCAGAAAGTGGCTCCCCGCTACTCTGCGATGTGCTCTACGCGATCGCCACGACCTGCCCCGACGGTCCGCGTGCCCGCGAGGTCTCGGCATGGTACGGCCTCGACAAGGTCTTCCCGGACGCATCCGGCCGCGAGGTGGAGGTGAGCGCCGAGGGGCGCTCGGGGCATGAAGCCGTGCGGGGATCCCTCCATGCCGCCCGGGACGCGCTCGAACGCTTTCATGACGGCACGGACGGCGCACTCGATGAGTGCATCGGCCATGTCTCGGAAGCGCGCCGCAGATTACGACCCGTTTCCCCCGGCGCACTGACGGATCTCCTCGATGCCATTGCCAATCGGGCCGGTTTGCGCGCGTCGGACCAAATCGGCCGCCTGGCGTTGGACCTGGCAGAGGCCTTGATCATTGCGGACGACGCCTGCCGTCGGCCTGTGTTGTCGGAGACCGTGACGCAGTCCGTGACGGACTATGCGAATGAGTTATGCTCTCTCGGCACCGCTTCGAAAACGCATTCCATCGGGATCGCCCATGCCTTGCGGATGACGGATGCCGCGGCCCCGGTGGCGACGGAGATCCTGAAGCGCCTGAGACAGGCGCAGCACCTGCTTGGTGACTTGTCGCAGGAAACGGTAAGGCTCACCGCGATCGATGGCCTCGGCGACTCGATCTCCCAATGCGCCTCCGTATTCGACATGCTCGGCGCGGTACGCGCCGAGAGGCTGTGTGCTCTTTGTGCCGCCCGAATCGCCGAGGTGAAGGCAGCCGATTGGGCAGCGAGCGAAGAGACCATGACCGTGATCGCAGAGGGGATCAGCGGACTCGATCTCTACTGCACGGCCCTCGAGCAGGGCCTTGCGGATCCCGAACGGCCGTTGCTGGCGGTCTTCGAACATCTCGGTCTCGCGGATCCCGGTACACCGCCGGCAGGGCCGCAGGACCTCGGGGAAGGCCCGGCCTTTGTCGATTCCGGCGATCCGGGACCTTCCGAGGTGGATGCCGAGCTTCTTTCCGTCTTTCTGGAAGAAGCGCTGGAGGTTCTGCGGAACGTGGAGCGCCAGCTCGCCGCGGTACGCGATGACCCTTCCGACGCGGAGGGCCTTGCCGAGCTGCGGCGGGGTTTCCATATGCTCAAGGGCAGCAGCCGCATGGTGCATCTCGACGATCTGGGCCACGTGGCCCATGCACTCGAAGACACGCTCGATTTCGCGCTGGACAAGGGGCGACCGGCGACGGGCAGGCTCGTGGCCTTGATCGAATTGGCCCACAGGCGATTCGGCGAGTGCATCGATGCGCTGGGGCGCGGCGGTCGGGCCGACATAGACCGGGACGAGCTCTTGGGCTTGGCAAGCCGCGTCAGGAATGGGGAGGAGACCATCGTATGTGCCATGGCCGCGACCGGCCACGCTGCCGCGGACGCGGATTTGGCACCGCCCGAATCGGCGACCTTGGAAGCGACCGGTGAGGTGGTGATTGGGGACGCCGTCATGTCCGTCGTGTTGTTTGAGAGCTTTGCCGGCGAGGCCCTCGTTCACCACCAAGCCCTGAAACTCGAGTCGCAACACCTGAGCACGCATGGCCTTTGCGAGATCCGACCGGAGTTCTTGCGCGCAAGCCACACCCTCGCCGGTATCTCACGGACCGCGGGCCTCTCACACATCGGCGATCTCGCTGGCACGCTGGAACAATGGCTTCAAGCGCTCGCGCAGCACCCGCATCCGCTGACAACCGGTGGCCGCGACGTCATGCGGGATGCGATCGCGACCTTGGGCGAGATGATCGACGCCGCCCGGCGACGGCGGTGTCCCGAACCCAACGAGCTTTCGGCGAGTGTCGTGTTGATGGCGCGCATCGATTCCCTGTGCGCGGCGGTCGCCGATGCCTCCGAATCGCTCACCGTCGAACAACCGTCCAGCCCCGGATCCCTTGGAGTGCACGGGGAGCCTGTCGTCGGCCACGAACCGCCACCGGCCCCGGTGCAAGCCCCCGAGCACGCACCGGAGCACCACAGCCGGCTCCGCTTGCTTATTGATTCCGCCCAGGAGCTACTGTCCGACTGGTCTACGCGGCGCAGGCCGACCGCCGAACCGCCGCCGCTCGTTGCTGCGTCACACCCCGTCACGGACATAGCGGTACCGGATAGTGTCGCTGCCGATCCGGCAGCGGTGGGACCCGAATCAATCACATCGGTCCCGGAACCGGCGGAGTGGCTCGACACCGAGATCCTGGCATTCTTCGTCGAGGAGGCCTCCGAGCTCCTGTCCGCCATCGGGAGCGGGCTGCGCGCCTGGCGGGCCGATCCGAGCGGCAACGGCGCGTCTCAGCAGTTGCTGCGCGTCCTGCACAACTTCAAGGGCAGCGCGCATACCGTCGGCGCGGTACACCTGAGCCGGCTAGCCCACGACATGGAGGACCGCGTGGAAGCCCTGGTGGACCACGGCGATGTACCGGCCGTGATCTTCGATGCCCTCGATGAGCGTTTCGACCATTTGGCCTTGGCCACCGAAGCGCTCCAGAAAGGGCAGCCCATGCAGTCGCAAACGCGGTCTGAAGCGGCGGATTCAGGACCCCAGACCCCCGCGCCGGATCCGCTATCGTCCGATCGCACGTCGGATGTATTGGCTCAAACGCTCGAACTCACGCCTGTGTCGAGCCGCGCGGCCCAGCGGCCCGACGCGACACCGGCCGCGGGCGGTAGCGGCGTGAGCGATCACCAGACGCTGCTTCGGATCCGCGCCGAGGTCGCCGACCGCTTGGTGACTCAGGCGGGAGAGATCAGCATCACGCGTGCCCGGATCGAGACCGAGATGGAAGCCTTCGAGCGCGGGCTGTCGGACCTCGCGGTCACGACCGGTCGGGCGCGCGAACAGTTGCACGAGATCGCCATCCAAGCGGAGAGCCAACTCCAGTCGCGTCTGTCGCAGGTCAAGTCGGACGACGCGGATTTCGACCCCTTGGAGTTCGATCGCTACACGCGCCTGCAGGAGCTGACTCGCATGATCGCCGAGGGCGTAAGCGACGTCGCCACCATCCAACAGGGTTTGGCGCGGACACTGGAGCAGACCACCGCATCGCTGGCCGAGCAGCGACGGATCGACCGTGAGCACCACCGCGATCTGATGCGGCTGCGCGCCGCGCCCTTCAGCACCATCGCCGAGCGCCTGTACCGTGCCGTACGCCAAGCAGCGCGGGAATCGGGCAAAAGAGTGGAGCTGACGATCCGAGGCGGGCATGTGCAGATCAACCGTACGGTGCTCGAGCGGATGATCGCGCCTTTAGAGCATGTGCTCCGGAACGCCGTGGTGCACGGCATCGAGCCGATCGAAGAAAGGCGGCGCGCCGGCAAGCCCGAGGTCGGTATGGTGACCGTGGCCTTGAGACCGGAAGCCACCGAGATCCGCCTCACGGTCAGCGATGACGGGGCTGGACTCGATGTCGCGCGCATCCGAGACAAGGCGCTTGCCCGCGGGCTCATCACGCCCGAGCAGCCGCTCCTCGACGAGGAGCTGATGCAGCTCATCTTCTCGCACGGGCTCTCGACCGCCGAGGAGATCACGGGACTGTCCGGACGTGGGCTGGGAATGGACATCGTCATGAACGAGCTCGGCGCAATAGGCGGGCGCGTCAAGGTGACTTCGAAGCGTGGCAAAGGGGCGTATTTTTCCTTCTTCTTGCCGGTCACGCTCGGGATCACCCAGGCCTTGCTGGTGCGTGCCGGCATCGATGTCTTCCCGATCCCGACGGTGCTGGTCGGACAGGTGCTGGCCGGCCGTTCGGCCCATGACCAGGCCGGTCGGCTGCGGGAGTCGATAGAGCACCTGGGTCGCCGGTATAAAATCCACTATCTGCAGGTACTCCTGGGCAAGCTCGATGCGACAGCGGAGGGGACGCGCGCGAGCAGGGTGCTCTTGCTCAGGGCCGGAGACGAACGCGTTGCCGTCTTGGTGGACGAGGTCCTCGGCAGCCGGGAGATCATGGTCAAGAATGTCGGACCGCAGATCGGTTCGGTGCATGGGATCCTCGGGGCCACGGTGCTCGGTGATGGACGCGGGGTGTTGATCATCAATCCCATCGAGTTTGCGCGGCGCGGCGACCTCCTTGCCATCCCCGCCGCCGGTGCGGCGGATGCAGCGGAGGCGGGCGCTAGAACGCCGCTGGTACTCGTCGTGGACGATTCGCTGACGGTACGAAAATTCACCACCCGGCTGCTGGCCCGTGAGGGTTTTCGGGTGGCGACGGCCCGGGACGGCATCGAGGCACTGGATCAAGTCAGGGTCGCGCTGCCGGACGTGATCCTCCTGGACATCGAGATGCCGCGCATGGACGGCTTCGAGCTGACCCGCGTGCTCCACTCGGACCCCCGTACGGCGGGCATCCCGATCATCATGATCACCTCGCGCACCGCCGAGAAGCACCGCCAGTACGCCATGGATCTGGGCGTGCGCGTCTACCTCGGCAAACCTTACTCGGAGCGCGATCTCGTGATCCACATCGTGCATTGCACGGAGCGGCGAACGGCCTGAGCCGCCGGATCGCGGTCTTGATAAAGCGGGCCACCCTACACGGCCCGTCACCGGCGCTCACCCAAGACGAGGAGCACCACTTCAGGCAGGCCAGACCCGGTCGACCAAGTCCCAACACCGCTTATGTGCGCAAGACCCGCACGTTCTGGCGCGTGCAGTCGGACATCGATGAGAAGGCCATCGATTACGATCGCAAAAGCGATGGGATGTACCCCTTGCTCACCAATGACCGCACGCTGACCGACGCTCAGGTCCTCGAGGCACACAAGCGCCAGCCGACCATCGAGAAGCGCTTCGAGCAGACCAAGACCGTCTTCGAGATCGCTCCGGTCCTGCTCAAGAATGAAGGTCGTGTCGAGGCGCTCTTTCATCTACTTCCTGGCGTTGCTCGTGCAGGCCCTCATCGAGCGCGAGCTACGTCGTGCCATGCAGCGCCAAGGGGTGGAGAATTTGCCCCTCTACCCCGACGGATCTTCCCCCATCGCTGTCATCGGAATCGTGCAATAACCCATTGAGTATAGGAGGATAAGTGACGCGGAGGCCGGAAGGGCGTCCTGACTACACGGCCTTGGCGGAGGAACGAGGGA